>NZ_JASOQR010000014.1:0-127469 GCF_030218905.1 Pauljensenia sp. UMB0895
CGCGTCATTAGCTCAATTGGCAGAGCAGCTGACTCTTAATCAGCGGGTTGAGGGTTCAAGTCCCCCATGACGCACAACTCTAAAACAGAATACTCTGTGGCAGAGTCCCGCGTCATTAGCTCAATTGGCAGAGCAGCTGACTCTTAATCAGCGGGTTGAGGGTTCAAGTCCCCCATGACGCACAAACGAAAACGGAGCAACCAATCGGTTGCTCCGTTTTGTCGTTGCCTGCCCTGTATGAGTGTTTCTGTCCCTGCGTCGAGAAGCGATGATGAGACACGGCGATCAAGGAAAGACGTATAGGGCGACAATTCCAGCACTAAAAACCGATTCATCGCCTCAGACGACAAGGCTAGCCACACGCACGTATCAGTCGTCCAGACCGAGGTCGCGACGCAGGCGCGCCACATGACCCGTTGCCTTCACGTTGTACTGAGCAAGCGCAACCGTTCCATCCTTGCCAACAACAACGGTCGAACGAATGATGCCCGTGAAGATACGGCCGTAGTTCTTCTTTTCACCCCACGCGCCCCACGGTTCAAGGATTGCATGCTCAGGATCGGAGATCAGCGGGAAGTTAAGTCCCTGCTTCTGAGTGAACTTCTCCAAGGCGGGCATTGTGTCAGCGCTTACGCCCACAACCGTGTACCCAGCTGCCTTCATTGTGTTCAGGTTGTCACGGAAATCGCAGGCCTGCGTCGTGCACCCAGGGGTCGAGGCCTTCGGATAAAAGTAGACGATAACGCCCTTTTCACTGCCCGCAAGCAACTCGGTCAGTGAGATCAGTCCCTGCGTAGATTCAGCGGTAAATTCTGGAGCCTTCGCTCCAATTTCAAGTTGAGTCATGTTGAAAGCATATCGACGCCGATAGCGCTGTGCTCGCCGAATCCTGCACTACCCGCGCAATTAAAATGTCCAGAGTAAGAACACCGAGGGCGCGGCCTCGTGCGCCTTGCCTAGCCTGAATTCATCCCAACTGTATTGAGGAGACCCCCGTGACCGAGGCATACCCCGTTCTCACACTCATCCCACCGATTCTTGCGATTGCTCTTGTCATCACGACCAAGAAGGTCATCATGTCGCTCGCAGCCGGCGCTATCTCCGCTGCATTCCTTATCGAAAACGGCGGGATCGTCGCAACAGTCGTCAAAATCTGGGGTGCTTTCTCTCAGATTTTCTGGACCGAAGGCGCAATCAACGCCTATTATGTGCTGATTCTCTTGTTCCTTATCACGTTGGGCATCATCACCTCGCTTGTCCTGATGGCTGGTGGCACCGCAGCGTTTGCAGAATGGACGATGACGAAGATCAAAGGTCGGCGAGGCGCGCAGATTCTCGCCGCCGCACTCGGTACCGCGATTTTCATTGATGACTATTTCAACGCGCTTGCCGTCGGCCAGGTGGCGCGCCCCGTTAGCGACCGCCACAAGGTGTCTCGCGCGAAGCTCGCCTACCTCATCGACTCATCGTCGGCACCGGTTGCTGTTCTTGCACCGTTTTCTTCGTGGGGCGCCTCGATCATCGGCATCATGGCACCGATCGTTGCAGCAACCTCAATTCAGGTGACCGACGCGGGCGCATTCCTGCGTAGCGCGGGCATGAACTATTACGCCATCGGCGCAGTCGTCCTGTTGTGGCTGACCGTCATCTTCGAAGTCGACTTCGGCTCGATGCGACGTGAAGAACGTCGCGCGGTCGAGCGCGGTCACGTCTACGATCCGGGAGAGCAGATTCCCGGCCAGTTGACCGACAACCTACCACGTCACGAACCTGGCGCCATGCGCGCACTGATTGTCCCCTTCGTCATCCTGATCCTGGGTGTTCTTGCTGGCATTGCGTGGACCGGCCACTCTGCTTCTGAGTCGTGGAATGCCCTGGATATCTTGGCAAACACCGACGTCGCCGTATCGTTGAATGTCGGTGGTGTTCTTGGCCTGATCTCCGCGGCGTACTACTACTTCCACTACACGCACAAGGATCCTGCTTTCGAGCTGAAGACTGCCGGCAAGGGTGTCGTCGAGGGCGCTCGTTCAATGCTTCCGGCTATCGAGATCCTGCTGTTCGCATGGATGCTGGGCTCGCTCATTTCTGAGCTCGGTACCGGCGCCTACCTTGGCGCGCTGGTTGAATCCTCAAGCCTGCCTGCCCAGTGGCTGGTGCCACTGATGTTTGTCATCGCAGGCGCTATGGCGTTCGCGACGGGCACATCGTGGGGTTCCTTCGGAATCCTGCTCCCGATTGCCGGCGAAGTCATGGCAGCTGTTCCCAACGGTTCCGACCTGCTGATTCCCGCGTTCGGCGCTGTTCTTGCTGGAGCCGTCTGGGGCGACCACTGCTCCCCGATCTCCGATACGACGATTCTGTCGTCGACCGGCGCTGGCTGTAACCACATCACGCATGTCAACACTCAGCTTCCCTATGCGCTTGCCGGTGCGGGAGCTGCGTTGCTTGGCTACATCACGTTCTCCATCACCGGTTCAGGCCTCATCGGCCTGGGGATTGTGCTCGCAGTGCTCATTGGGCTGACCGTGTTCGTGCGTACTCGCCTGCCACTCATCGCCTGATCCCTACGATTCATGGTTTTGCCTCCGAGACTTTCCTCTTGGAGGCAAAACTGTATTCGGCCTATTCGACGAAAGAAAGGACACCAGCATTCAACTGGTGTCCTTCCGTTGTGCGCGAGATGGGACTCGAACCCACACGTCAAAGACACTGGAACCTAAATCCAGCGCGTCTGCCAATTCCGCCACTCGCGCGCGAACCTGTTTCCGAAGGCGACGAGGTTCCGCATGGAACCTATGCCCACACACAGTGCTCGTTTAGTGTACAAGGTCAGTGACAATCCCGGCGAACTGAGCTTATCCGTGGACCTCGTAAGAAAACATCAGGCTACGAACGACGAGGCTCGGCTTGCCCGCATGATCGTTGCTTCCCCCAAGACACGGGTGTCACGGTACATGACCAGCGACTGGCCGGCAGCAACGCCACGGATCGATTCGGAAAGGGACACGACCAACCGGCGTTCTGCTCCTTCACGCGCCTCGTCTTCGGAGTCGTGCTCGACTAGGGAAACGGGGACGGGCGTACCGTGGGCGCGAACCTGAACGAACAGGTCATCCGTTGAGGCCCCCAGATCATCGGGAGCTAACCAGACGACGTCCTCGCATTCAATTCGATCCACACTGAGCAGAGTCGATGCTCCAACGACGACCTGGTTCGATTCCGGACGAGTTTCCAGAACATAGCGAGGCTTGCCATCTTCGGCGGGACGATCAATATGCAGACCTCGTCGCTGACCAACCGTGAAGTTCCAGTAGCCCTGGTGGGTGCCGAGGACCTCGCCGTCGGGGCTCACGATCTCACCTTCATCGCTACCCAATCGAGTGCGCAAGAAGCCCTGCGTATCTCCGTCGGGAATGAAGCAAATGTCGTAGGAATCCGGCTTGTTGGACACACCCAGGCCAAGACGCTGCGCTTCGGAACGCACCCACGCCTTGGTGGGGGCATCACCAAGGGGCAGTAGAACGCGTGACAGTTCATCACGCCCCATGATTGCCAGAACATACGACTGGTCTTTCAGAGAATCTGCGCCACGGTGCAATTCCGGGCCGGATGGACCATCAACGATTGCAGCGTAGTGGCCGGTGCAGACAGCATCGAAACCCAGTGCCTTCGCGCGCGTTGCAAGTTCACGGAATTTCACGAACTCGTTGCAACGCACACACGGGTTCGGCGTATGCCCCAGCTTGTACTGTTCAACGAAGTCTTCGATGACGGTTTCTTCAAATTCTTGGGCGAGGTCCCACACGTAGAACGGGATCCCCATGATTTCGGCTGCTCGCGCAGCATCGCCAGCGTCTTCAACGGAGCAACACCCTCGCGAGCCGATACGGCATTCCTGCGGTTGACTTGACAAAGCCATGTGGACGCCGACAACATCATGGCCGGCCTCGACCGCTTTCGCTGCAGCGACAGCCGAATCCACGCCTCCGGAAAGTGCGGCAAGAACACGCATTCAATTGTCCTTTCAGTGGGTTCGACCGTGCATGCGGTCTCGATCGTGAGAGTCTAACGCCTGCCCTGCAAGGACGGCGCGTTCAAGAGCATCCACGAACGCATCAATATCCGCTTCGGTCGTGTCATGTCCGGTGGAAATGCGCAGGACTCCCAGCGCTTCAGCTTCGGTGGCTCCCAGGGCCAGGACGACGTCGGACGGGCGCGTCACCCCCGCGTGGCACGCAGAACCAGCAGAGACGTGGACATCTGCCATGTCCATCGCCATCAGTACCGCTTCAGGGTGCGACGTCGGAATCGACAGATGAATGATCGAGGCCAACGCGTCATCCGGAGAGACAGTGAGTCGCGCATAGTCCGGCAGAGCGCGGGCCAAACGATCACGCAGAAGCGCCGCGCGGACCTGCCACTCTTGGCGCTGAGCAACCGTTTCTTCAAGCGCTAGCGCGAACGCACACGCGCCGGCAACGTCGGGGGTTCCTGAACGAATGCCACGCTCGTGTCCTCCACCGGGACGATCGGTGGGGATCTTCAGTCCACGGCGAGCAACCAGCACGCCAGTCCCTGCCGGTGCACCAATCTTGTGGCCACCCACGGTCATCAAGTCAACGCCGAGTTCCGCATAGGACACGTCCATCAGAGACATTGCCTGCGCGGCATCGGTGTGGGTCAGTGGACGCTGAGCGATCGGCATGGAGCGACCATCAAGTGCCTCGACCATCTGCGATACCGGCTGAATTGTCCCGATTTCTGAGCTGACCAGGGTGAGCGAAGCAAGAGAACACTGGTCTTTCACCTGCGCCAACGCGTCAGTATTGATGACGCACACGCCGTTGGACGCCACAGGGAAAAGCTCAACAGCAAACCCGCGCGATTCTAAATACTCGCGCTGATTTCCTACAGCATCGTGCTCCACCGGGGACAGAAGAACCGTGTTCCGATCAGCGTTCAATGCCCGCCCAGCGAGCGCTCCCCCGTGTACGCCGATGGCATCTGATTCGGTGGCACCCGACGTAAAGATCACTTCGGGCTTCTCGCAGCCCAAGGCAATAGCGACACGTTCGCGGGCGTCCTCCAACATCCTCTTTGCGCGTCTACCGCCACCGTGCAACGAGGCCGGGTTCCCGGGATGGGCGCTGAGCTCACGCTGAGCCTCGACCCATGCCTCCAACGCTGAAGGACGGATCGGGGTTGTTGCAGCGTGATCCAGGTAGTGCGTCACTCGGCGTCGCGCGCCTTCTTGATTTCTTCCAGTGCAGCAGGAATAACCTCGAACATGTCGCCAACAACGCCGAAATCTGCGATCTCAAAGATCGGAGCATCAGGGTCATCGCAGACAGCGACGATGTGGGCGCTGGACTGCATACCAACCGTGTGATGGATAGCTCCGGAAACACCTAGACCAATGTAGAGATTCGGTGACACTGACAGACCGGTCTGGCCGATCTGCATGGTACGCGGTGCCCAGCCTTCATCGCAGACAACGCGAGTAGCGCCGACTGCCGCGCCGAGTTCATCTGCCAATTCATTGACAATGTTCATATCGCCGTTTGTTCCGCGACCGGCGACAACAACGGTGGAAGCATCGGTCAGCGAAACGCCCGTTGACTCCAGTGCAGACGAGCAGACGACCGTCACCGCACGGGCCTCATCGCTGAGCTCAACGTCGATGGATTCGGCGACCGGAGTGACCGGCGCGAACTCGAGGACATCAAAGGATCCGGGTCGAAGCGCCACAACCGGAAGCGAACCCGAGACCTTCAGGCGATTCGACCACGAGCCCGCGAGCGCGGTGGTCGTGACAACCAGGGAGTCGTCGTCGACCTCAACGCCGATGGCGTCGCAGACAACTCCGGAGTTGGTCAGGGTGGCGATACGGGAGGCGACTTCACGGCCTCGGTAGGTCGAGACAACGAAGAGGGCTCCGAAATCCTGTGTCGTGACTGCGGATGCGACGGCGTCTGCGACGACTGCGCTGACGCGTGCGCCGGAGTGGTCAATACCGGGGACGAGGACTTTTTCCACGCCGAGGGTGCCCAGCGTGGTCATATCCGGGTTCGTGGTCAGGGAAAGTGCGACAACTCCAGCGTCACTCAACGTGGACGCGAGAGAAATGATCTGCGCCGATGCTGGGGTGAGGTGCCAGCCGTCGGTGTCACTGCCCTGGTGGTCAGCAAGGACGAGTATTGGTTGAGAAAGAGTTGCCATGTCACTTCACCACTTCGAGGAGGTACTGGGCCAGTCGGAGGCCTGCATCACCGGAGTCAGGGATGATCGTTCCGGCGTTGTCGCGGGTGATCTCGTTGGATTCGAGGACCTCGGTAACCTGGCCACGCTGGGCGATAGCTGAGCCTGCAACGCTTTCTTCGATGTCGGCCAGTTCCCAGGTGTCCATTGGCTTCTTGCGCGCGGCCTTCATGGCCGCGAATGCCGGATAGCGGGGTTCGTTGATCTGGTCGGTGACCGAGACAACTGCCGGCATGGGTGCGGAAAGGACGTCCTCGTACCCGTCGGCGTTGCGCTTGATTTCAATGCTCGAGGCGCCGGTATCGACGGAGATTTCGTGGGCCAGACCGAGCAACGGGAAGTGTAAGCGGGTCGCAAGCGCCGCGGGAAGCATTGAGGTCATCGAGTCGAGCGATGCCATACCCGTAATAACAAGGTCAATGGGTTTTTCGTCGGCGAGCGTCTGAATGGCTCCAGCCAATGCGAGCGCGGTCAGACCGGCATCAGCTCCAGCCAGTGCCTCGTCGCTGATAAGAACACCGCGGTCGGCCCCCATCTGGAGGGCGCGCATCAGGGCGTCTTCAGCGTCCTCGGGCCCCATGGTCAGGGCGATGACTTCACCGCCGTTATCTTCGACCAGTTGAACGGCTGCTTCAATGGCGTTTTCATCCAGTTCGTTGAGGATGTCATCTTCGCCACGAACAATGCGACCATCTTCGAATCGGCGTTCCGACTGCATGTCTGGAACGTGTTTCACGCATACGACAATTCTCATAGCTTCTAGCGTGCCACAAAGGGCGAGTAAGCCCGAAGAGCAAGGGGTGTGAGATGGGTTTTCCCACACGCTTTGACTACGTTGCGTCAGAAACCTTGCCGGCTTGCAATAATAGTGCGGGTGGTCGCGCACACTTTTTGAGTATGTGCGCGATACGTTGACAAGAAGACGCAGTTCCCATCAACAGTTTCTTGAACCGTTAGCGTTCAAGCACGTTCTGGCTAGAGAGAGGACATCATGGGCCACGACCATTCGCACGATCACTCGGTGGCGCTCGTGAATGTTACTCAGCCGAACCCTGTTCCTCCTCGCTTCGGTGTCCACGTTGCAAACGGTGGTCTTGACGTTTCCGTCGTGGCACGCCTGGCGACGCACGTTGATTTCTGTGTTCTGGACTTAGACGACTCTGAAACGCGGTATGCGCTGATTCCTAGCAACGAGGGCATTTGGCACGGTCATATCAATGGCTTGGGTGTGGGCACGCGTTATGGTTTCCGCGCTGATGGCCCGTGGGATCCCGATCGTGGCTTCTTCTATAATCCGGCGAAGTTCCTGTTGGATCCCTACGGACGAGGTCTCGAGGGAAGCGTTGACATGAGTGCCGCAGTCTACGGGCATATCGTTGACGAGAACCTATATCCGACTTCTTATCCGTTTGCGCGTTCGCCTCTTGATTCGCGTGGGCATGTCCCCTGCTCCGTTGTCGTTGATTCCCGCTTCCCCGTGGCACCAAAGCCACGCGTCCCGTGGGAAAAGACGATTGTGTACGAGGTCCATGTCAAGGGCTTTACGAAGAACATGCCGGGTATTCCTGGCGAATTACAGGGAACATACGCGGGCTTGGCACATCCTGTGTCAGTGGATTACCTGAAGAACCTGGGAATTACTTCCATTGAACTTCTCCCCGTTCACGCGAAGTGTGAGGAACCGTTCCTATCGGAACGTGGTCTGACTAATTACTGGGGTTATTCGACCCTGAACTTCTTCACTCCCGAGCCTTCTTACGCAACTCATTCAGCGCAAGACCGTGGCGCCCAAGCGGTCGTCGACGAGTTCCGCGGAATGGTGTCGATCCTGCACGAGGCAGGGATCGAAGTCATCCTTGACGTCGTCTACAACCACACGTGTGAAGGTGGCGACTCCGGCCCGTCACTCTCGTGGCGTGGACTCGATTCTGACCTGTATTACCGCCACACGAACACGCTTCCCGTCGCCTGTACTGACGACACGGGCACCGGAAATACCATGAACGTCGACAATCCCAAGACAATGTCGATGATCCTCGATTCCCTGCGCTACTGGGCAGACACAATGGGCGTCGACGGTTTCCGCTTCGACTTGGCCGCAACCCTTGGACGCTTCGCCACGGGATTCGACCCGAAGCACCCGTTGCTGATGGCAATGGCAACCGACCGAACACTGTCAACGGCAAAGCTCATTGCTGAACCCTGGGATATCGGCCCCGGAGGCTGGCAGACCGGCAATTTCCCACTCCCCTTCTCAGAGTGGAATGACCACTACCGCGGGGCACTGCGCGCCTTCTGGCTCTCCGACGTTCGTTCCCTAGTCGAAGGTCACGGCGCGTCTGGCCCGAATAACCTAGCGACCCGGTTGGCCGGTTCCCGCCCCGTTTTCGATCATGGCACCGGAATCGGACGCGGGCCTCGTGCTTCAATTAACTTCATCACCGCGCACGACGGCTTCACCCTCGCTGACCTAACGGCGTTCGATACCAAACATAATTGGGCGAACTTGGAAGGCAACCGCGACGGATCGAACGACAATCGTTCATGGAACCACGGAATTGAAGGCTGGGTCGCATCAATCGCGAACATGACCGACGATGAAGGTGACCCGGTTGAGGCAAAAGAAGCAATCGAAACGACCTCTCGTCGTCGCTACCAGACCCAGCGCAACATGCTGACCTCCCTGCTCATTTCTGCGGGCACCCCAATGATTCTCGGCGGCGATGAATTTAGTCGCACTCAGCAGGGCAATAACAATGCGTACTGTCAGGATTCCCCGATCTCGTGGTTCGACTGGAATCTGACACCCGAGCAACTGGCACACAAGGACTTCGTTCGTTGGTTGATCGGCCTGCGTCACGCTCACCCCGTATTGCGCCCCGATATCTACGAATCAGGTGCACCCGTACCCGGCGATTCAATCCCGGATGTGGCGTGGCTGGATAAGACCGGTGCTCCCATGCCGACAGAAGGCTGGGCTCTTTCCGACAATCGCGTGTTCCAAATGTTGCGTTCGGGCGTACGTTGGAACGACCGCGACGCTCTGGTCATTGTGAACGGCACTTTGGACGAGCAGGATGTGAGCCTTCCGACCGGCCACGGCGTCGATTGGCTCGTATGTGTGAATACGGCGTGGATTCGCCTTGACGAGGGTGTTCAACCGGGGACCGATCCTCTCGCATTGAGCCTGAGCCTGGGACAGGTCGCCAATGAATCCATCGTGACTCTTCGACCGAACTCGATGCAGGTCTTGCTTTCCGATATTGCGGTACCGCCCAAACGCTAACTGCGGGCGGACGCGAAATAGCGTTAGGCGCGTCTTTCGATAGAATCACACCCATGACTTCCAGTGAAGACGCACTTGCACACTCGACATCCGACGCATCGCTTGCTCGTTCGAAGGCTCGTTCAGCCGAAATCGACCGGGCCATCGATGAAGATCCCACTCGCTTCCGTATCCTGACCGGTGACCGACCGACCGGGCATCTGCACCTCGGTCATTACTTCGGTACGCTCCGTAACCGTGTTCTGTTGCAGAACCGTGGCGTTGAAACGTGGGTTCTGGTTGCCGACTATCAGGTGATCACGGACCGTGACGGCGTTGGCCCAATTCGTGAACGCGTCCTTGGTCTGATTGCCGACTACATTGCTGCCGGTATTGATCCGGAGCGTTCGACGATCTTCAACCATTCTGCCGTTCCGGCGCTCAACCAGCTGATGCTCCCCTTCCTGTCTCTGGTCACCGAGTCTGAGTTGCACCGAAACCCTACAGTGAAGGCAGAACTCGAAGCCACCGACGGTCGCGCTATGACTGGCCTGATGCTGACTTACCCAGTTCACCAGGCTGCTGACATTCTGTTCTGCAAGGCGAATCTTGTTCCCGTTGGTCAGGATCAGTTGCCACACTTGGAGCAGGCTCGCCTGATCGCCCAGCGTTTCGATAAGCGCTATGGTCGCGCCAATCCTGAGGTTCCCGTCTTCCGTCGTCCCGAGGCCCTTTTGTCCGAGGTCCCGCTGTTGCTCGGCACCGACGGCGCGAAGATGTCCAAGTCGCGTGGCAACACGATCGAACTTGGCATGACCGCTGACGAAACGGCGAAGATCCTGAAGAAGGCGAAGACTGACGCTGAGCGCACGATCACCTACGATCCCGCGAATCGTCCTGAGGTCGCGAACCTTTTGATGCTGGGCTGCCTAGCGTCCGGTCAGGCTCCCGAGGCAATTGCCGAGCAGATCGGCGATAAGGGTGCCGGCACGCTCAAGATGTTCGTCACCGAGGCCCTCAATGAGATGCTTGCTCCACTGCGCGAAAAACGTAGCGAACTGATCAACAACGAGGACTACTTGCTCCAAGTGTTACAACTTGGTAACGAAAAGGCGAATGAGCAGGCGAACGAGACCCTCCACGAGGTACGTACCGCCATGAAGATGAACTACTGAGCCACCATTTTCGCTGGTCAGACCGGCTAGCTATGGGTGCCCTCAGAGCATTGAGGGCACCCACTTTTAGGTAGTACAAAGGTCCTAGAGGCGCGCTTTTCCTTGCTAGCGGAGCAGTCTTTTTCTCCCTAGCTTGAGAGAATGACAACTCTTATTCCGTTCACTTTTTCCGACTCTGTCAAGTGCTCACCCGTCGTTTCAGTTGCGCCTGTAGCCCAGAAGAAAGAGTCTCTTGCTGCTCGCCTCAACTGGTTGCGTGCAGGCGTTCTTGGCGCCAATGACGGAATCGTGTCGATTTCGGGTCTTCTTGTTGGCGTCGCAGCTGTGAACCCGGCAAACACGAAGGCCATCGCTATTGCGGGTGTAGCCGGGATCGTTTCTGCAGCCCTATCAATGTCCGTCGGCGAATACGTCTCCGTTTCCACCCAACGTGACACGGAACGAAAGATTGTCGCCGACCAGAAGGCTGTCCTGGTGGCTGATCCAGCTGGTCAAGAAAAGCGCCTTGCGTCCTTGTGGGAAGAACGAGGCCTGCCGAAAGACACCGCGACGTTGGTAGCACGGACGTTAAGCGAAAGTGACGCACTGGATGCTCACCTGTCGCTTGAGCACAACATTGACCATGACGATCTGACGAACCCGTGGGTGGCAGCGGGATCTTCCTTCCTTGCCTTCCTCTTTGGATCGCTCCTCCCTCTGCTCACGATGCTGTTGTTCCCACCCAGCATGCGTATCCCCGCAACATTCGTCGCCGTCCTTGTTGCGCTCGGTTTGACTGGGTGGATCTCAGCGATTCTTGGTCGTGCACCTCGCCTTCCCGCAATTGCACGTCTGCTCGTTGGTGGCAGCGTCGCAATGACACTGACCTTCGCCGTCGGCCACATATTCGGCGTCGCAGTCTGAAAAACGCGGCCGGCCTCGTCAATTCGGCGACGAGGCCGGTTTGGTTTATCTGAAACTGACCGCATACGCAAACACGAACCAGCAGCCCCGCGCTGACCACGCGAGCGCCCCAACTGACGTAGGCTGGTGACGTGAGCGACATTCTTCTTCCTCGAATCCCAGTCACTGAAGTTTTCCCTGTCGTTGAAGACGGCACGTTGGCCGCAAAGGCAACAGAAAACGAGCCTCTTCCCATTCGCGCGACGGTTTTCCGTGAAGGACACGACGCATTTGCGGCCGAAGCGGTCTTGATCGACCCCGATGGTGTCGAGCACATGCGCGCTCCAATGGCGGACATCGCACCCGGCCTTGACCGATACGAAGCGTGGGTCAAACCCGATCGCCCCGGCACGTGGTCTTTCCGCGTCGATTCATGGTCGGACCCCTATGCCACGTGGCGTCACGACGCAACCATCAAAGTTGACGCAGGTGTCGACGTCGAATTGATGCTGGAAGAAGGCGCACTCCTGATGGAACGCGCCATCGACGGAAAAGCCCTGAACAACCCCCTGCAACAGCCCCTCGATGCCAAGGATGCCGAGGTTCTGCGTGACGCCGCAGCCCACCTGCGCGATACGTCACGTTCGGTTCAGCAACGCCTGTCCGCGGGCGTGTCGTCACATGTGCGCGCCGTGTTCCGCGCCCACCCCGTACGTGACCTTCTTGGGTCTTCACGCGAATACCCTCTGGCCGTTGCCCGTGAGCGCGCCCTGACCGGTGCTTGGTATGAGATCTTCCCGCGTTCAGCCGGTGCGTTCCAGCGTGAAGATGGATCGTGGGTGTCGGGAACTCTAAAGCAGGCTTCCTACGAGCTCGACCGCATTGCTGAAATGGGCTTCGATGTCGTCTATCTGACACCTATTCACCCGATCGGCACGACAAATCGTAAGGGTAAGAACAATACACTGGTCGCCTACGAGGGCGATCCGGGTTCTCCCTACGGCATTGGGTCTCCCGATGGTGGACACGATGCGATTCACCCCGAGCTGGGCGATTTCAATGATTTCGACGATTTCGTTGAGCGCGCGTTAGAGCTTGGACTTGAAGTCGCCCTCGACTTCGCGTTGCAGTGCTCCCCCGATCACCCGTGGGTCACCGAACACCCCGAATGGTTCACAACCCGCGCCGACGGTTCGATTGCATTCGCGGAGAATCCGCCGAAGAAGTACCAGGACATCTATCCGCTGAACTTCGACAACGACTATGACGGCATCTACGAGGCCATTCGTGATGTCCTCGAAGTGTGGATTGAGCACGGCGTGACGATCTTCCGCGTTGATAACCCGCACACGAAGCCGGTGCGTTTCTGGCAGGAAATCATCGCTGACGTTCATGATACGCACCCGGAGATTGTTTTCCTCGCTGAGGCATTTACTCGCCCCGCGATGATGCGCACTTTGGGCGCAGTCGGATTCGATCAGTCCTACACGTACTTTGCCTGGCGTACTGAAAAGCAGGAGATCGAAGAGTATCTGACCGAGGTTTCGACGCAAACCGCTCACCTGATGCGTCCGAGCTTTTGGCCGACCACTCACGATATTTTGACCCCGCAGATGACGACGGGCGGTACCGCGATCTTTGCGATTCGTGCAATGCTCGCCGCTCTTGGCGCTCCGAACTGGGGGATTTACTCGGGCTACGAGTTCGTTGAGAATGTTCAGCGTCCCGGCTTTGAAGAGCAGAACGATAACGAGAAGTATGAGTTCCGCCCGCGTAACTGGGAAGATGCTGAGCCTCTTGGCATTACGCGCTTGTTCACCCTGTTGAATGCTGCTCGCGCGAAGCACCCTGCCCTGCGTCAGCTTCACCAGCTTCGGATTCACCCGACCTCTCACCCAGAGATCATTTGTTTCTCCAAGCAGGTTTCCGGAGTATTCACCGAGTCCGGGAACACGGACACGGTGATCTGCATCGTGTCGCTCAATCCTCATGAAGGTGTGTCAGGCACCGTGCACATTGATCTGAACGACCTGGGAATTCAAACCGCCGGTGGTCATTTCCGCGTTGTCGACGAGCTTGATGGCACCACCTACACCTGGGGATCCGAAGGCTGGGTTGACCTTTCCCCCGTTACTCGACTTGGTCATGTGTTCTCTGTTGAGCCCACAACTGACCTCGAACCTTGGACCAACCGACACTGACATCGAGAAAGGACAGCTCTCACGGTGTCTTATGGCGAATTTTAGTGTCGCCTATCTCACAAAGATGCCGATGACGTGCGAGAATGTGGACATGACTAATGACTTGACCCCCATCCCCGTGGATCTAGCGACGCTCGATGCCGTTGGCAACGGCGCTCACTACAATCCTCACTCTGTCCTCGGCGCGCATATTGGTGATTCATCAGTCACCATCCGCTCCGTTCATCACCTTGCTGATGCAGTCGACATTGTCACCGCAACCGCAGCGTACCCCGCGACCCACGAACACGCCGGCGTGTGGGTTGGCGTCCTTCCCGGTGAAGAAGTCCCCGACTATCGCGTTCGCGTCACTTACGGTGATCAGATCACGACTCTCGACGACCCCTACCACTACCTGCCAACGCTCGGCGAGATGGACACCTACCTCATCTCCGAAGGCCGTCATGAGCAGCTCTGGAAGGTTCTTGGCGCGCACGTTAAGCACTACAGCGGCGACATGGGCGACGTCGACGGTGTTGCCTTCGCCGTGTGGGCACCGAACGCACGCGCTGTCCGCGTTGTCGGCGACTTCAACTTCTGGGACGGCACCGCAACCGCGATGCGTTCCCTTGGCTCGTCCGGCGTCTGGGAAATCTTCGTCCCCGGCGTCAAGGTAGGCGCACGCTACAAGTTCGAAATCCAAGGTCCCGGTGGCAACTGGTTCCAGAAGGCTGACCCCCTGGCACGCGCCACCGAAATACCGCCGGCAACCGCCTCCGTCGTCACCGACTACTACCACGAGTGGACCGACGAAAAGTGGATGACTGACCGCGCCGAGCGCAACGTCCATGAAGGCCCGATGTCGATTTACGAGGTCCATGCTGGATCGTGGAAGCAGGGTCTGGGCTACCGCGGGCTGGCTGACGAGCTTGTCCCCTACGTCAAGGAAATGGGCTTCACGCACGTTGAGTTCATGCCTCTGGCGGAGCACCCCTTCGGCGGGTCGTGGGGCTACCAGGTGACCTCGTACTACGCACCCACCTCGCGTTTCGGCACACCCGACGATTTCCGCTACCTTGTCGACGAATTCCACAAGGCCGGAATTGGCGTCATTCTCGACTGGGTTCCCGCCCACTTCCCAAAGGACGACTGGGCGCTTGCTCGTTTCGACGGCACTCCCCTGTATGAGGATCCGGATCCGTTGCGTGGCGAGCATCCTGACTGGGGAACCTACGTCTTCAACTTCGGTCGTCGCGAGGTCCGCAACTTCCTGGTTGCGAACGCCCTATACTGGCTCGAAGACTTCCACATTGACGGTCTGCGCGTCGACGCTGTCGCCTCGATGCTCTACCTCGACTACTCGCGTAAGGACGGCCAGTGGCGTCCAAACCAGTACGGTGGCCGCGAGAACCTTGAAGCGATTGAATTCCTGCAGGAAGCCAACGCGACTGCCTACCGCACACATCCCGGCATTGTCATGGTCGCAGAAGAATCAACCGCATGGCCGGGCGTGACCGCACCGACCAGTGGTGGTGGCCTGGGCTTTGGCATGAAGTGGAACATGGGCTGGATGAACGACACCCTCCACTACATGGCAGAAGACCCGGTGAACAGGCGTTGGCACCACGGCGAACTCACATTCTCGCTGGTCTACGCATTCTCTGAGAACTACGTGCTACCGATCTCCCACGATGAAGTTGTTCACGGCAAGGGCACCGTCGTCGAGAAGATGCCCGGTGACGACTGGCAGCGTTTCGCTGGCACCAAGGCACTATACGCCTACCAGTGGTCACACCCCGGCAAGCAACTCCTGTTCATGGGTCAAGAGATCGCCCAGCGCCAGGAATGGAACGAGTCCTACTCGCTCGACTGGTGGATCACCGACTTCGAAGGCCACGCCGGCGTTCAAGCGCTGGTCTCCCGACTCAACCACCTGTACGCCCAAAATCCTGCTTTCTGGGATGACGACTACACGGGCTTCGAGTGGATCGATGCATCCGACGGGGATCACAACCTCATCACCTACCTGCGTAAGGGCAAGCGCGAAGGCACCGAACAGCCGGTCGTCGTCTGCGCAGCAAACTTCGCTGGTAACCCGCATGAGGGCTACCGAGTGGGACTGCCCTTCGGCGGCGAATGGACTGAAATCCTCAACACCGACTCCGAAGAATTCGCAGGCTCCGGCGTGACCAACCCAGGTGTGATCATCGCAGAACCGATCCCGTGGAACGGCCGCCCATTCTCAGTCGAGCTGCGTATTCCGCCGCTCGGTGGACTCTGGCTAGCACCGATCAAGCCTGACACAAAGCACTGACACCTTCAGGGCGGACTCATTCATCGAACGAATGTCGATAGAATGAGTCCGCGTTTTGTGTTGCCCCCGCAAGGGCAGACACACATGCACCGCGCGCCATCAACCGATGCTCCCCATCCGTCAAAGGAGACTACACAGTGAACACCTCGACCTCGCACCTGTCGTGGCCCGCAGATGAGGACCTCCTTGCCGGGCTCCACGCATGGATGCAGGACCGCCGTTGGTTTCCACTGAAAGGTGACGCAGCACCGACACTTGATGAACTCAGCATCCACGCCGATGTTGCATTGAGCGACACGATTCGTGATCTGTTGATCAGCGCGAAACGCCCCGACGCTCTCGACGAGGCCCCCGTTCTGATCCACGTCCCCTTGGCCCTAGCACCCGCTTCAGACCTTGATTCCTTTGCTGTCGCCGGCGAAATCCCCGGATCGCATGGTTTCGTCATGGAAAGTACCCCCGAGGTCGCATTCATTGACGGTCCGCACCATCCAGATTTCTGGCGGGCGTGGGCGAGGCTTGCCCACACCCAGGGATCGTTCCTTGACGATGAGGGCATCGCTGCGATCGAAAGACGCGCCAATAGCGGACGAGTCATGACCGGTGAGCAGTCGAATACGAACGTCGTCATGCGTAGCGGTGAAGGTGATCCTTATGCTGATGACATCGTCATCAAGCTTTTCCGCGTCCTCGCCGCAGGTCGCAACCCCGATGTCGAGGTGTCTGTTGCATTGGCAAAGGACGGGTGGGATCGCGTCCGCACACCCGTCGCATGGTCCACACTCACTTGGAACGACGCTCTAACGGGCGAAACCATCCTGACCGACTCCGCGGTAGCCTGCACCTTCATTCCAGCCGCTGACGACGGTTTTGAACTCTTCTGCGACTATGCCACCCGTGACAACCCAGCGAATGGAACAGTTCGTAGCTCCGCAAGAGCACTAGCATTCACTCTCGGTCAAACGACCGCCCAGATGCACTCCCATATGGCCGCCTCCCTGGGTACATCCGCCCCTGTTCCCCCATCAGAGCTTGCCCACTCCCTGCGATCGCGCGCCTCGTGGGCGCTGGCAGAAGTCGCCTTCCTTGCAGAACGCATCCAGAATTTCGAAGAGAAAGTCGACCGCGTCTACGCGCGCCTCGAGGCTCTCGATCGCCTCGATGAAGCAACACGCATCCACGGCGACTACCACCTGGGGCAGGTCCTCCACGAAAAGGATCTTCCCACAGGCGTAGAACCACGCTGGTTTGTTCTCGACTTCGAAGGCGAGCCTCTGCGTCCGCTTGCCGAACGCTCAATGCCTGACCAACCCATGCGCGATGTTGCCGGAATGCTCCGTTCCTTCGACTACGCGGCAGCCGTCGGAAAAGCCACCGACGAAACATGGCGAACCGACATGCGCACCGCTTTCATCGATGGATACCGCGATTCATTCGGTGACATGAACGAGGCAGACAAAGAACGTAAGCGAGCACTGATCGTGGCCCTCGAACTCGACAAGGCTCTCTACGAAGCCGTGTACGAAGCACGAAACCGCCCCGACTGGATTGACATTCCAGTACGAGCCATCGAAGCTCTCATCACTGAAGACTAAAAGCGCCATCCCTGCGTCAACCTCTGCGGGGCGGGCATCACCACGATGCCCGCCCCGCAGAGTCTAAGAAAATCTTACTTTCTACGTCGCTCACACAAGCACGAGCGTCGACAAAATCATGCGCGCTTTCATGACATCGGGAGAGTTACCGGCGACGCGGAACAGATCCAGCAAGCGCAACCGCGCTGCATCCTTTGCTTCCGTGTCATCGGCCGTCGCAATGATCTTCAGCAACAGGTCAAACGCACCTTCGTGATCACCGGACGCAAAGAGAGCATCAGCATGGGCCGCCGGATCAGACGCATCAGCTGACGCACTCCGCGCAGCAACACGCACACGCGCCAAGTGAGCCTTCGCGGCCTCGTCCTTCGGATTCAGATCCAGGACCTTCTCCCACAAAGCGATCGCTTCATCCAGCTGTCCTGCTTCTTCGGCGCTAAGAGGAGCCTCGTGTGCAGGCGGAATCGGAGCAGCCGTATCCTCTTCGGACACCGCAATACGACCGTTAATCCCCATCTGAGCGCCAGCATCCAACACCTGATCAATGATCGGGCGCACCTGATCCTTCGGCGCAATTCCCTGGAACAACGGAAGCGGACGCTGATTCATCAACGCCACAACGGCGGGTACACCCTGAATCTGGAACGCCTGCGCAATGTGAGGCGACGCATCAACATCGCCAGTCGCCAACTGGAAACGACCCGCATAGTCGCGAGCAAGATCCTCCATCGAAGCAACAAACGGCTTCGACTCCAATTGTGACGACGAATACATGACAATGATCACCGGAACGGTCGCTGAATTCGCCATCAGATCTTGGAAGTTCTCTTCACTGACCTGCACAACCAGTGGCACATTCAACCCCACCTGAGCCTCAGGTGAGCCCGTTTCCTGGCCAGAAACCTGAGCGGAAGCTAAAGCCCCCAGCTCCACTGCCCCATGGGAGTCAGCAGGCATCATGCTCGATTCATTCGGCATTGTTCCTCCAATGCATTTCAGACATACGTCGGCGGTAGTACCAATCAAGCGCCCCTCGAAGCGTGAGAACTCTAGTTACCGGGGTTCGTTGATTCGTCCATCGTCACGGATTCAAGAACACGTTCAGCGCCGATAATACGCGCGACACCGCCTTGTTCGCTCGACGGAATGTTCATCATCACGGTCGCCACGTAGGTTGCAACCGCAGTGCCCTTGACCGAATCATCATCTCCTGCGTTCATGGTTGCCGTCTGGCCCCCCAGTCGCATCGTCGAGCCAGCAACCGTACGAGAGTACGTCAACGTGTACGAGAATGTCGTAGCGACAAGAGCCGAACCATCTTCCAGTACAACGCCCGTCACCGGGTTCTCCGTCAGTCTTGCCGACGCAGTCACATTACCGGCAGCTGCCAGCGAGGAATTCAACGACGATGCCGCATCAAGGTACTTGGACGTGAACTCGTCCGAAGCGAAGTGTTCATTCGAAGACAAAGATGCGTTCAGCATGTCCACATACGCTTGCGCAGCGTCACCGGGTGTCATGACAAACCCCTCGGTGTCATTCGTTACGTATGCCGACCCCTTCGTCACCGCAGGGGTGGTCAGCGAAGTTCCCCCGAGCATACGCGCCCACGCAACCAGCGAGTATTTGCTACGAGCATCGTTCTGCACGAGCATCTCGATGACGGGCAACTGCGACGTGTCGGCTTGGCGGATATTCACGATGGCACGAGGCCACTGCAACGAGTTTGTCACTGCTGTCGTCTGAGGAGTCAGGTCAAGCTGGGTAACAGCCTCACCGGACGCAACAGAGTAAGCGTATTGGGCTTTACGCATACGAGCTGCGCCACCGGAAATACGGCCGTCAAAGACGTCACCATTGAGCGCTTCATCAGCACTGTTCAACGTTTCTTGAACCTCTGCCAGCGCTGACGAAATCCGCTCTTGATCAAGGTTCGGCGAAACGGAGGCCGACTGGTTGGTGTCAGAAACAGTCAGTTCTCCCCCGCCACATCCAGCCAGGCCAAGCGTCGCTACAAGAGCAGTCGAAAAGACGAGAGTGCGTCGTTTCATTGCAATCTCCTTCGTCAATTCTTCTTCAACCAGCGAGACATGAGCTTCGTCCACGAGTCACTTCCGCTACGGGAAGCAGACGAGGATTCTTCAGACTCTGATCCCGCAGACTCATCAGAATCCGTCTGGTGCACAATCGGAATCAGGCCGGTGTGGAACTCGCGTCCATCAATCACGATCTTCTCTTCGCCCTTCTCACGGGCTTCGCGCAGTGCGCGACGGCTTGGAAGTGTGACGCCGGGGCGGATGCTCGACAAATCGATGATGCCGGTATCGGTTGAGACCTTCTCGGGCGGATCCTGGTCTTCGGCGCCCGCCCATTCACCGTGACGACCAGCCACCGGCTTCACAGTCTCTTCTGCTTCGGGGAGTTCTTCTGAGGTGTTGTCTTCGTCCCCAGTTGAATCTTCAGATTCTGCTTGAGCAACCTGCTCACTGTCGTCGAAAACAGGGTCACCATCGATGGTCACATCATCGAAAGTGGTTGCGTCACTGGTTTCTTCAGTGGTTTCGCCGCCGTTTAGTCGGTCATCCGTCGCCCATTCGTCGATTGCCTGAGCTACTGTCTCTTCAGAATCGCTGACCTTGTCTGTAGCTTCAGTATCTGTGACTTGGAGGGCTTCATCAGAAGTGTCCTGTTGCGCAGACTCTTCGTTTTCCTCGGTGGAAGCGCCCTGAATAGAAGCTTCTTCGGCCTTCTTTGCATCGGCTAGGGCGCTCACCGCATTAACGTCAATTGCTTGAGTATCGGTCGAGTCAGCGCTACGACGCTCTTCCAGCGCCTTCGCGCGCTCGGCACGATGACGAAGAAGCTGGTAACGGCTCAGGAATGCCACACCTGCGATCAACGCAAACAAGATCGCAAGAATAAAGGAAACAATCGCAAGAGTATTCACACTACGGGTTGCCCACGTCAGTGTCAGGGTTGTATCAGAAGCACCCGACGTAGAGACTGCCAGCACCGAAAGACCAGCGGAAACATCATCTAAAGACACGGATACCGTGCCCTCACCCGTCACGGAGTGCAACCACATATCAGACTTGGATGCGTCGGCAACCAACTGACCAGGCTCAGTCCCCACCTGAGATTGAGTAGCACCAGACTGTGCACCTGACTGAGCACCGGAGTGCGCCGTATCCGAGCCAGACTGAGCACCAGACTGTGCACTCGACTGACCGGTATCACCAGCAACGCCTTCGTGCTGATTCACTTTCAGGACACTACGATCCGAGGTCAGACCAACAACTTCGGTGTAGGGATCGTTCCCGATCCAACCGAGGACGTCACCGGGAGTGCCGACACCCAGTGTCAGCTCAGCGCCCGATTTTGACGTCGCCGTCACGACAACGTTCTTGTCAAGCAACGGCAGAACGCGGTCACGCGTCATGATGATCGCCGTTGGCGACTCAATAGACGACGACAGTTCCTTTGGTGGCTGAAAAATGGTCAGAGCAAGGACACCAATGATCACAAAAACCAGTGCGATCGCGCCAGCGGTGGTAGCAGCGGCGTACGCCTTGATTCGGTTCACGCGTTGCCTCCTCGGTTATGAAGTAAAGACTCTAACCGTTCAACGATACGAGGAAACGCACGAACAGGCACATGAAATTCACTATCTCGTGACAAATAACATGAGATTAAAGGGCACTTCCCTACTCCTATGCCACTTCCTAGTTCGGACGCAGTCCCCTGTTCCAACAATCCGTGTGCCAATGACGCCTACCATCGAGTCCCTGTGGCAGACCATAGGGAGCTTCTTCTGGCCATGCAACAACGTGTGCTGCCCCAACACGCACCGGGCGCAAACACCCCGGGCATGTATATTCCTTCGAAGATGACGAGACGCGACGAACCTGATAATCACTACCATCAGGCCCAGTTTCCGTATGAGGCATCGACGAAAGCCGTGTCATATCAAGCTCACGGTGAGGCTCACTCCATCGCCGTTTCATTGAACGCCGTGCCATGGCCCTACTTCTCCATTCGCTTCGTCATCATGGCGATAGATGTCAGCGCGCGTTCGACGACATCAGAACAGACGTGACTCAGGATCATCGAAGCCACGCATAGCGTCATAATCGAGCACAACACAGCGGATGCCACGATCCTCGGCCAGAGTACGAGCCTGCTTCGAAATCTCCTGGGCGGCAAAAATGCCCGACACATTCTTCAGCAACGGATCGCGCGACAAAAGCGAAAGGTAGCGAGTCAACTGCTCAACACCATCGATACCGCCACGACGTTTCACTTCAATAGCAACATGCTCACCCTGCGGATTCTTCACCATCAAATCAACGGGGCCGATCGGAGTTTCAAACTCACGGCGAACGAAAGTCCAGCCTTCACCCAAGACTTCAGGAACCTGTTCTGCCAGCAACTCCTGAAGATGTGTCTCAACACCGTCCTTCACAAGACCGGGGTCTTCGCCCAAATCAACATTCACATCCGAGACGATGTCGTGAATCGAGATGACAAGACGGTCATCTTTCTTATCTGCTTGGACAGTCCACACTTCAGTAACGCCGTCGACTTCCTCATCACTTTCAGGCACTTCCACAGTGACCGTGCACGGGGCATTCATCCAATTCAGAGGCTTATATGATCCACCATCCGAGTGGATCAAAATTGAACCATCCGCCTTGAGCATGATGACGCGCGTGGCGGGGTCAAGGTGGGCTGACAGACGACCGGAATAATCAACGGTGCACGTTGCAATGAGGACTCGCACGCCCCAGAGCCTAACAGGTGAAGGCACTCGATCTTTACTATCAACGCCTCAGACGTGGCAAGATGCTCAAATTTCAAAGCTGAGAAGCAGGAAGCAGACAACCGAGTAGCAGTGTATGAAAGGAACTCAGACCTGAGGCGGACCGGATTCAACCCACGAGACAAGCGCATTGTATGTTTCCTTTGACAATGCGATCTCATAGCGCTTCTCGTTGGAGAGCAGGCGAATCTCAACAAGTTCGCCATCTTTAGAATGCGGGTTCGCCGCAGAGATCTGAAGTCCTCGACGCTTCACGGAATACACGGGCTTATTCGTCAAGCCAACCAAGCGATACCACGACAGCGATTCAACGTCGTAGAGTCCCAGTCCCGCGGTCCATCCCGAGTGCTGATCGGGACGTGAGAATGACCGGAATGCGCCAAGCTTGTTTTCCAAGTGACGCGCACGCACGTTAATGATCAGCAAGACAGGCAGACCAATAACCACAACACATACCACGAGCCACAGCACAATGGCGAAAAGCGAAGTCATAAAGCACCTCCGATCAAAAGTATGAAAGTGCCCCCGCTCGGATTCGCCCGAACGGGGGCTCCTTATCAGGAAATCGTACCGTGATCAGCGACCACGGTCACAAAATCAGAGTCAATGGACGCAAATCCGCTGTCAACGGTGAACGTCTGGACACCTTCCTTGGTCGTCACCAGCACAGTGCCTGCATTCAGCATGGCAAGCATGGGCTGACGACCCGGAAGAATACCCAGCTGTCCATCAACCACGGGGATCTGGACGGACGTACCAACGCCGTGCCAGAGACGTCCCTCGTGGGAGACAATTTCGACTTGGAGTACCTTGTCGGCCATCAGGCGTCCTCGCCGAGCTCGCGCCAGCGGCGCTCGAGGTCCTCGATGCCGCCGATGTTGAAGAACGCCTGCTCCGGAACCTTGTCGTAGTAGCCCTCGGCGATGCGCTTGAAGGCCTCGATGGTCTCCGACAGCGGGACCGTCGAACCGGGGACGCCCGTGAACTTCTCCGCCATATAGGTGTTCTGGGAGAGGAACTGCTCGATGCGCCGGGCGCGCGAGACCGTGACCTTGTCCTCCTCGGAGAGCTCGTCGACGCCGAGGATCGCGATGATGTCCTGGAGCTCCTTGTTCTTCTGGAGGATCGCCTTGACGTGCGTCGCCGTGTCGTAGTGCTCACGACCCACGAGGGCCGGATCGAGGATTCGCGAGGTCGAGGCGAGCGGATCCACGGCCGGGTAGATGCCCTTCGAGGCGATCTCTCGGGAGAGCTCCGTCGTCGCGTCGAGGTGCGCGAAGGTCGTGGCCGGGGCCGGGTCGGTGTAGTCGTCGGCAGGCACGTAAATGGCCTGCAACGACGTAATCGAGTGACCGCCCGCCGAGGTGATGCGCTCCTGCAACTGGCCCATCTCATCCGCGAGGTTCGGCTGGTAGCCGACCGCCGAGGGCATGCGCCCGAGGAGGGTGGAGACCTCGGAGCCCGCCTGGGTGAAGCGGAAGATGTTGTCGATGAACAGAAGCACGTCCTGGTGCTGCACGTCGCGGAAGTACTCAGCCATCGTCAGACCGGTGAGTGCGATACGCAGACGCGTCCCCGGCGGCTCGTCCATCTGGCCGAACACGAGGGCGGTCTTGTCGAAGACGCCGGCCTCGCCCATCTCGCGGATGAGGTCGTTGCCCTCTCGGGTGCGCTCGCCGACGCCCGCGAAGACGGACACGCCGCCGTGGTCCTGCGCGACTCGCTGGATCATCTCCTGGATGAGGACGGTCTTGCCGACGCCCGCGCCGCCGAACAGGCCGATCTTGCCACCCTGGACGTAGGGGGTCAGAAGGTCGATAACCTTGATGCCCGTTTCGAACATCTTGGTTCGGGCTTCAAGCTGATCGAATGCCGGAGGCTGGCGGTGAATTGGCCAACGCTCAGTGATTTCGAGTTGCTCGCCTTCCTTCAGATTCAGCGGTTCGCCGGTCACGTTGAACACGTGGCCCTTGGTGATATCGCCGACGGGAACCGAGATCGGTGCACCCGTGTCAGTGACAACAGCACCACGAACTAGGCCATCGGTCGGCTTCAGCGCGATGGTACGAACAAGGTTGTCACCGAGGTGCTGCGCGACCTCGAGGGTCATGGTGAAGGATCCTTCACCCTCGCCCTGTCCGGCAAGGTCAACATCAACCTTCAGTGCGTTGTACAGCGGAGGAATGCTGTCTGGCGGGAACTCGACGTCAACGACGGGGCCGACGACGCGAGCGACGCGACCTTCCGCTTTGTGTTCTTCCTGGCTCATAGTTCTTCTCCGTGTTCTGGGGCTCAGCCCGCGACCAATGCGTCGGCCCCGCCCACGATCTCACTGATCTCCTGGGTGATGTCCGCCTGACGGGCCGAGTTGGCCAGGCGCGTGTACTTGGTGATGAGCTCTTCAGCGTTATCGGTTGCGGTGTGCATTGCGCGCTGACGCGACGCAAGCTCAGAGGCAGCCGACTGCAGGAGCACATTATGAATACGACCTTCCACATACAGCGGAAGGATCGCATCGAGTACGGCTTCCGGAGATGGGATAAATTCGTATTCGGGGAACGTCGATGATGGATCGTCGTAGTAACCGCGTTCTTCCCCGCGTTCTTGGTCCGATTCGGGAGCATCAACAACAGAAAGCGGAAGCATCTGTCGGACCTCGGGAACCTGACTCATCACGGACACGAAACGCGTGTATACCAGGTGAACTTCTGAAACACCCGTCATCAGAGTACCGTCCAAGAAACGGGAGAGAAGTTCGGTTGCGATCTCACGAGTTGTTTCAAGAGTCGGCGAATCAGATTCGCCTTCCCATGAACGTTCGATGGCGACTCCACGGAATCGGAAATACGAGCGTGCACGACGACCGAAGGTATAGATGATGGGTTCTTTGCCCTCGTCCTTCAGGCGAGTAATCAGACGTTCCGATTCACGAAGAATCGTCGCCGCATAGGCACCCGCCATGCCACGGTCGGAAGCAATGACAAGAACAGCCACGCGAGGAGTATTGTGACGTTCACGCGTCAGTGCGTGATCCAAATCCGTGTGGATCGCGACTGCTGCAACTGCCTGCGTCAATGCCTTTTCGTACGGGCCAAGGCCCGAAGCCGCGCGACGCGCAGCACCGATCCTTGACGCTGCGATCATTTCCATCGCGCGGAAGACCTTCGCCAGCGTTTGCGTTGAGGCAATCCGCTGCTTGTAGATCCTCTGCTGACCACCCATGGATCAGGCCTTCTCGTTCGAGGGACGCTGACGGGTGATTTCTTCGCGAGTCTGAGCTGCTTCCACCTCGGAGTCATCCAGATTGGCAACGCCTCGACCGGCGCTGACCCACTGATCATGGAATGCCTTCACCTGGGATTCCAGTTCAGCTTCTGTTTCGCTTTCCAACAGACCGGTTGATTCGATCGTGCCCAGAACTGAAGAGTTCACGCGCAGGTGATCCAGCAGGGAGCGCTCGAAGGAAAGAACCGCGTCGACCTCAAGATCATCCAAGTAGCCATGCGTACCAGTCCAGATCGAAGCGACCTGCTCTGCAGTCGAATACGGCGATGCTTGCGGTTGCTTCAGAAGCTCCATCAGACGCTCACCGCGAGTCAGCTGCTGGCGGGTTGCTGGATCAAGGTCGGAAGCGAACATGGCGAATGCAGCCATCGAACGATACTGAGCGAGTGTCAGCTTCAGCGTGCCAGCAACCTTCTTCATTGCCTTCACCTGCGCGTCGCCACCAACTCGAGAAACCGAGATACCGACGTCAACGGCCGGGCGCTGATTCGAGTTGAACAGATCGGACTGCAGGAAGATCTGACCATCGGTAATCGAAATGACGTTGGTCGGAATGTAGGCAGACACGTCGTTTGCCTTGGTTTCAATGATCGGAAGCCCCGTCATTGAACCCGCACCGAGCTCATCGGAGAGCTTCGCACAACGTTCAAGGAGACGAGAGTGCAAGTAGAAAACGTCACCGGGGTATGCCTCACGCCCTGGCGGACGACGCAGAAGAAGGGAAACCGCTCGGTAGGCTTCAGCCTGCTTGGAGAGGTCATCGAAGATGATCAGAACGTGCTTGCCCTGATACATCCAGTGCTGGCCAAGTGCAGAACCCGTGTAGGGGGCCATGTACTTGTAGCCTGCGGGGTCGGAAGCCGGGGAGGCAACGATGGTCGTGTATTCGAGTGCACCGGCATCTTCCAGAGTTGAACGCACAGAAGCGATCGTCGAGCCCTTCTGACCGATAGCAACGTAGATGCATCGCACCTGCTTGTTCGGATCGCCGGATTTCCAGTTTTCGCGCTGGTTCAGGATCGTGTCCAGAGCAATCGCGGTCTTACCGGTCTTGCGGTCACCGATGATCAGCTGTCGCTGTCCGCGACCAATCGGGATCATTGAGTCGATTGCCTTCAGGCCGGTCTGCAACGGTTCGTGAACCGACTTACGCATCATGACACCGGGGGCCTGCAGTTCGAGTGCGCGTCGGCCATCAACATCGGTGATCTCGCCCAAGCCATCGATCGGGCGACCCAGCGGGTCAACCGTACGCCCAAGGTAGCCATCACCAACCGGGACAGAAAGAACTTCACCCGTTCGGTGAACAACTTGGCCTTCTTCGATGCCACCGAAGTCACCGAGGATAACGGCACCGATTTCGCGTTGTTCAAGGTTCATTGCCAGGCCAAGTGTGCCATCGGAGAAGCGGAGAAGCTCATTGGCCATTGTGCCCGGCAAGCCTTCGATGTGAGCGATACCGTCGGCGGTCTCGGTGACGTGGCCAACCTCTTCGGTGGCTACTTCACTGGGACGGTAGGACTGCATGAAGGAGTCCAATGCGCCACGGATCTCCTCGGGACTGATAGACAGGTCAGTCATGAGTAATTCCTTCTGTAAACGTTTCTAATCGGTAGTGGTGGCTGTTAGGAAGCCAGAGCCTGTTTCATATCTGAGATACGAGTCGAGAGGCTGGCATCGATCGATGTTGTCTGTGCACGTATTTTGAAGCCACCGACAAGACCGGGAACGACCGAGATAGCAAGCGAAATCTCTGAGTTGAAGCGCTTTTCCAAGAGCGAACGCAAGCGAGAAACCTGCTCTGGCGACATTTCGACCGCGCTTTGAACTGTGACAAGCCGCCTGTTTTGGATGACAGCTGACCATTCGGCGAAGCGCCGAAGGTTCACCAGAAGGCGCCCACGACGAGAACGACCGACGGCACGACGTAGCAAACGCATCGTCCACACTGAAAGCTTCGATTCAAAAATCGCGGTGGCTAGATCACCACGTTCATGGGATGTGCCTAGCGAAGCATCGGAAAGCTTCAAGCGGAGTTCACGGTTGCCTTCAAGGAAATGGCGTACTTCAAAGAGCTCGGATTCGACTCTATCGAGGCTCGAAGCACGATTCGCATCTGAAAGAACTGCGAGGATACCAAGGACCTCCGTGGCATCGGCAAAACTATCGAGATTCGACCAGTGTTCACGCACCATCATTTGAAGAACGCTGAGTGAAGCGTCCGTTGTAAGGTGCGAGCTCAGCAAAGTGCGAACCAGCTGGGCTTTGTCGTCACCACTACGTGATGGATCAGTGAATGCACGAATAACCCGCGGTTCTTTCTTCACGAGGTCAGTGATGGAGAAGAAGTCCTCTCCCACTGCACGCGCGTCGACACCGCTCTGGGCTAGTGCGTCTTCGAGTTGCGTTGCATATGCAACGCGAGAGAGTCGACCGAGTTCACTCATCGATTCGTACGCTCGCTTTCACGGAGAGTATCCGCCTCAAGATCGTCAAGGAAACGATCGACGACACGGCTGGTCAGTGCGGTGTCGCTCAGATGTTCACCAACGATCTTTTCTGCCAACTCGGTTGCCAGAAGACCAACGTCAGAGCGCAGGGAGATCTCAGCTGCCTGCTTTTCAGCAAGAATCTGACGTTGCGCGTTCTCGAGGATACGGGTTGCTTCGTTCTGTGCTTCCACCCGCGCGTCAGCAATGATGCCCTGTGCTTCTTGGGAAGCCTTTTCACGAATCTCGTGAGCCTCGATATTCGCCTGCTTCAGCACGTCTTCACGATCGCGTGTTACACGCGCCTGGTCTTCCTTTGCCTTTTCGGCAAAAGCAAGGCCCTCTTCGATCTTCGCTTGGCGTTCGTCCATTGCAGCGTAAAGACGCGGAAGAGCAAACTTACCAACGAGGAGGAGGACGATGAGTAGAACAAACGCCGACCAGAAGATCTCGTAGAGTGGAGGAAGAATGACGGCGAGGCCACCTACTTCCTCACTCGCGGCGATTACCTGGTGCATAGCGATGGTCACTTAACGATGAGCGGAAGAACGAAGCCGATGAGACCGAGTGCCTCGACCATGCCGGCGCCGATAATCATATTGGTGAACAGACGGCCACCAACCTCAGGCTGACGAGCGGTGGATTCCTGGGTCTTTCCGACCAGGAGACCAATGCCGATGCCAGGGCCAAGGGTTGCAAGACCGTAGCCGATGTAGGCAAATGCTGCGGTTGTCATAGTGTTCTTCCTTTTGTATTGGACGCCAAGAGGCGCGGTTGGGCTCAGTGAGCTTCGATGGACAGTTTGATGTAAACGGCGGAAAGGATCGTGAAGATGTACGCCTGAAGGAACGCAACGAAAACCTCGAAGGCCGTCATGACAAACATTGCTGCGCCGGTCAGCACGCCGAGGGAGCTCATTGCGTTGAGCTCGTGCAGAAGGATTGCGGTACCGAAGTAGGTCATACCCAAGAGCAGGTGACCAGCAATCATGTTCGCCAAAAGTCGCAACATCAGTGTGGATGGGCGAACAATGAACGTCGAGAGGAACTCAATCGGCGTGATCAGCAGGTACATTGCCTTCGGCAATCCCGGCGGGAAAAGCTGGGACTTAAAGTAGTGGCCAATGCCTTGGGCCTTGATACCGCTTCCGACGAAGGTCACGTAAGAGATGATGGCGAACACCATCGGAACAGCAACGACCGAGGATGCTGCAATGTTGATGCCGGGAATAACGCCGGCAAGGTTCATGGCCAAGACGCCAAAAAATGCAAACCCGATGAATCCTGCGAAGCGACGACCGTTCTTGTTCCCAAGCATTTCAAGCGCAACATTTGCGCGAATAAAATCGGCGAGGAATTCAACGGCCATCTGACCGCGACCTGGAACGAGCTTCGGCTTACGGGCAACACCGACCAGTGCAAGGCAGAGAACAAGCGCCATGATCACGCGGGCAAGAGTCAAGCGTGAGAACTCAAAAAGAGTTCCTTCCCCGAAAATTGCGCTCGGGAAAAAATCCTCAAGTCCGGGTTGATGGGGGTGCTGTGTAAAAGCGGGAATTGCCGTAACAACGATAACGATGACGAGAATGACAAGAAGCGTCCAATACCAGACCGGTTTTGCGGTGCTTGCTCGACGGCTCGTCGAGGGCGATGACGTGGACAGGGTGTCCTCCCGGGTAGGTTACTCGACTTTGACAGGCATTTTCACCGTTGATGAAGCGGTCTGACCATCGTATCAGCAGCGTGAGCTTTGATTCATCTTTAAACATGAACTCACCAGATTGGTATGGCTCACGTTTTCCAAATGGGAACGAACGAGCGTTCAGAGGAGCAGTTCACACACGCAGTCGAAAGCCAGTCACGAGGTTCTTTCTGAGCCTCGTGAACCTTCGCACAACTAGTCGACGTTGAACTGGCGCATTCGCACCAGCGCCACCAACTCGAACAATTGGGAGCCGACGATCGCGATCAAAGCGCAGGTAGCGGGAAAACGCACCGGCTGGGCAAAAGCGGTCGGTAGATAGACGAACAGAGCGATTGCGCCGATGCGACCGATGTACGAAAAGGCAATCCACGCCAGAGGATTGCGGGCGGGCTGGGCGAGCTCCAGAAGCGACCTCACATGAATGCCAATAACTGACGCGATCACGCCGATAGCAAGGAGGATTGAGAGGATTTGCGCTCCCCCCGCGTACCCCAGCGCCCCTACAAGGAGGATCGCCACCACTGCGGTCACGATTTCAAGACGCGCAAGCTTTGCCACGGTCGAAGCAAAGAAAGCGGGACGAGAATCGTCTACTCCTTCGTTTTCCTTCGGTTCGTGATTGTGGGAGGAAGTCGTCATTACAGGGTAGTTCTCTCAAAAGTGGGCGACGGGTATTCAGCGTGCGCTGTAGCGGGCACTAGGGAATTCGCGCAGTGTCAGCCCGACAGCAACAGCCAAGAATGGGCTGGTAATCAGCAGAATGATCTTCCAGTCGACCACAAGCAGACAGACTGCGGGAATACACACTAGGGCTGTCCACATCCACATGATCGCGACGACCGTACGGTGCGAGTGTCCTCGCATGATCAGACGATCATGGAAGTGGGATCGGTCGGCGTGGAATGGGCTCTTGCCTCGAAGCATTCGCCTGATCGACGTGACAATCAAGTCAAGAATCGGGATGAAAATGACCGACAAGGGCAGAACAATCGGGAGCACCCCGACGAAAACCTGTTGCGTTCCCAGCAGTGATGGGTTAATTTGCCCAGTCATGATGATGCCGGCTGCAGCCAAAACAAGACCGAGTGTCTCCGCTCCCCCGCCCATCATGATTGACGATGGGTGGAAGTTGAACCAGAGGAAGCCGACACATACGCCTACCAGCGTGATCGTAATCAACGAGGCCGTCGTCGCATACGATGTTGCGCCGACGATGCGGGTCACCGAATAGGAATAGACGAAGAATGCCGCCGCCCCGATAGCGATAATCCCCGCTGCTAGCCCATCAAGACCATCAATGAAATTGACGGCGTTAATGATGCCGACGACAAGGAACACTGTCACGATCAAAGACAGGCGCGATGACCCGATGGTGATGCCGAAGATCGGGAAAGATACCAGCTGAACACCGTTAAACGCCATGATTCCGGTGATCAGAATCTGCCCGGACAGTTTCGCCATCCAGTCCAGTTCGATGACATCGTCGATAACTCCAAGGATGCACATTCCGAGAGTGGCAAAAAGGACTGCCCAGGGAATACTGGTTGCATACAGGGGACTCATGTAGGGAATCCTCGACGCCAATAAAAGCGTCACGACAAGACCGACCGTCATCGCGATTCCACCAAGGCGAGGAATCGGGTCCTTCTGGATATCGCGGGAACGCAGCTTGGGAACAATCCCCCACGCAATGCACGCACACCTGACAATGGGAGTCATCAAAACGGTGACTCCCATGGCGACGAGCATGAGCAGAAGATAGACCTTCATCGGTCGGGGGTTCCAGGCCTTTCAGTGTGAACCGGTTGCGATCACTTTGATGTGTTCGCGGGTTCGATGGTGGTTCCAGCGGTAAGCGATAACTGTTCTAAGGATAGTGTGCCCAGACGGATTGCCCGTACCCCACCCTTCGTGAAGTCGAGGATTGTTGAGGGTGTCGAGCCGGGAGTCGGGCCACCGTCAACGTAGAGCGGAACCTGCGTCCCAAAGTAGTCCACTGCTTCGCCAACGCTTGTTGCCGGTGGATTTCCTGTGGTGTTTGCGCTGGTCAAAGCCAGTGGGCCGACCGTATCCAACAGCGTGCGGATGCGGGGCTCGTTCGGCATACGCACGCCGATTGTTCCCCCGGTTTCACCCAGATCCCAGCCAAGATCGGGGCGTGCCCGCAGGATCAGAGTCAATCCGCCCGGCCAGTATTCATCTGTCAACCGGTATGCAGCCTCGGGGATATCGACGCAAAGAGTTTCGATTGATTCGCGACCCGGAACGACAACGGGCGGCGGCATTTGGCGACCTCGTCCCTTGGCTGCAAGAACGCGAGCCACTGCGTCAGGATTACTCGCATCGCACCCGATTCCGTACACGGTGTCTGTCGGGATGATGATCAGCTGACCGCTTTTGACAGCGGTTGTCGCTTCCTTCAGGTCTGAGCTATCCCATGTGGGGGTGCAAGAAATGATTCGCGTAGTCACATCGGCATTGTGCCACGTCTGGTAACAAGATAGCGATCACGACCCGTCAGATCGGGCATGGTCTGAGGGTGCGTGAAGCCTGCCCGTTGTGCAGCGGTACGCATCAGTTCTGATTGACTCGGCGAGTGTTCAACAATCACCCAACCGCCGGGCTTCAGCAAGGTGGCGCTGCGCGCGAGGATCGCAGATGGAATCTGCATGCCACTCTCTCCCAGCCCGTAGAGTGCCATATCCGGGTCTCGCTGGGCTTCTGCCTGCGTCGGAGCCTCGTTAAAAGGAACGTAAGGCGGGTTCGAGACAACAATGTCGACACTGCCGTCAAGGTCAGCCAAAGTGGCCGGGTCAGTTGCGTCACCGTTCACGAGGCCAATGCGCCCGCCACCGTATTTTTCACAATTTTCCCTGGCGCATTGGAATGCCACCGGCGACAGTTCGACGGCGAAAACATCGCTTTTGGGGATTTCGTGTGCGAGCGAGCAGGCGATTGCACCAGATCCGGTACACAGATCGACGAGGCGCACGCTGTCACGAGTTTTCAGGATCTCGCGCGCCTGATCGATCGCCTGGCCCGCAACGACTTCGGTTTCTGGACGGCACACGAAGACACCTGGCATTGCACGCAACGTCAGACCACGGAAGAACATGCGCTCAGTGATGTGTTGCAGTGGAACACGTTTCATTCGTCGTTCAACCCCATCAATAAAGCGATGAACGATCGCTGGGGCGATGGGCTCACGGATTAACCACAGTGATTCCACATCCGCCGCCCATTCCAGAAGTTCGCGCGCCTCGGAAGCTGGAGCGGCCTCGTCGATCTGTGAAAGCTGGGCGCGTGCGAAGGCAAGAGCGTCGCGGACGGTGGAAATCTCGGCAGTCATTGGACGATCGGTGAAATGGTCGCGAGAGACTCTCAGGCGCTGGCAGAGGCGAGTCGCTCGGCTTCATCGGCTTCGATCAGCGAAGCGATGACGGGCTCAAGTTCGCCGGCAAGCACGCGATCAAGATTGTGCGCTTTGTAGCCGGTGCGGTGTTCAGCGATGCGGTTTTCTGGGAAGTTGTAGGTGCGTACGCGCTCGGAACGATCAACGGTGCGAACCTGGCTGAGGCGCTGGGCCGATGCTTCAGCTTCGCGCTTCGCACGAGCTTCGGCTGCCAAACGGGACGCCAAGACGCGCAGGGCTGCTTCCTTGTTCTGTAGCTGCGATTTTTCGTTCTGCATCGAGACCACGATGCCCGACGGAATGTGGGTGATGCGGACAGCGGAATCCGTGGTGTTCACCGACTGGCCACCGGGACCCGAGGAACGGTAGACGTCAATGCGCAGGTCGTTCGGGTCGATGACAATCTCAGTGTCATCTTCAATTTCGGGCATGACGAAGACGCCGACTGCGGAGGTGTGAATACGACCCTGCGACTCGGTGACGGGCACGCGTTGCACGCGGTGAACTCCGCCCTCGAACTTTAAGTGAGCCCACACGCCTTCTTCTGGGGTCACGGTTCCCTTGGCGCGAATTGCCAGCGTGATATCTTTGTAGCCACCGAGTTCAGTGTCCGTTGAAGAGAGTTCTTGGACGCTCCAGCCCTTCGATTCGGCGTAGCGCGCGTACATGCGAGCGAGGTCGGATGCGAAAAGAGCGGATTCTTCACCGCCCTCCCCTGCTTTAATTTCGAGGATGACGTCGAGGGCATCCTCACTGTCGCGCGGTGCGAGGATTTTCAGTAGCGCGTCGTAGGCGTCTTGCGCCTCATTTTCGAGGCCTGGAATCTCGTCAGCGAACGATGGATCTTCCGTGGCCAGTTCACGGGCAGCCTCAAGGTCATCTCGGGTGCTCGAGAGTCGATCAGCAGCAGCCTTGATGCGAGACAGCTCAGCGAAACGCCTTCCCACGCGACGCATCTTCGCAGGGTTGGACAGAGTATCCGGCGCCGACATCTCCTGTTCGACGCTTTCGTACTCGCTCAAGAGTGCTTCAAGGGCACTCAGACCTTCACTGGTCTCGTTATCGACTGTCATGGACTTCCTTTAAAGCTGAGTGGCCAGATACGCCTCGGCGCCGGGCGCTTAACGCTCCCGGCGCCGATCAAAACGCAACGTACGCTTGCCTCATTTGGAGGGGCGAACACGCTTTCCGTAACGTGCCTCGAACTTAGCGACGCGACCGCCGGTGTCGAGGATCTTCTGCTTGCCGGTGTAGAACGGGTGGCAAGCGGAGCAGACGTCCACGCGCATCTCACCGGTGGTGAGGGTGGAACGGGTGTGGAAGCTGTTACCGCACGTGCAAGTCACGAGGGTATCCACGTATTCGGGGTGGATGTCCTTCTTCATGGAGTATCTCCTGGGTTCGTTGGTGCCCCGGGTCCGGATCCGCAGATCTTCCCACATCTGGTGGCAAGTATCCTTCCGCCTTGGAGTATCCAATTGGAGTATCCAATTGGAGTATCCAAACGGTGGCGAACCGGTGAACCGATGGCCGACGGCGTCAATTGTGCCACTTTCGGCGCTCTTACGTCTATGTGGCAGGGCCCTCATATGCGTGAAACGCGCGACCTTTTGACGCGCGTTTCACGTCAGGGGGTTCTCAGTCAGCACTGGGAGTGGTCTTTTGGACCATCATCAGGAACTCAGCGTTCGACTGGGTTTCCTTGAGCTTTTCAAGGATCAGTTCCAGACCGGACTGCTGATCCAGCGTGCCAATCACGCGACGAAGCTTCCACATGATGCGAAGTTCTTCAGGCTGGAACAGCATTTCTTCACGGCGGGTACCGGACGCATTGACGTCGATCGCTGGGAAGATACGACGGTCTGCCAGCTGACGCGACAGACGCAGTTCCATATTGCCGGTGCCCTTAAACTCTTCGAAAATGACCTCGTCCATCTTCGAACCGGTCTCAACCAGAGCCGACGCGATGATGGTAAGCGAGCCGCCTTCCTTGAGATTACGGGCGCCACCGAAGAACTTCTTCGGCGGGTACAGGGCGGATGCGTCAACGCCACCCGACAGGATACGGCCGGAAGCCGGTGCGGCTAGGTTGTAGGCGCGCGACAGTCGCGTGATCGAGTCAAGAAGAACGACAACATCCTGGCCGAGTTCAACCAGACGCTTTGCGCGCTCTATGGCAAGTTCGGCGACGATCGTGTGATCCGATGCGGGGCGGTCGAAGGTCGAGGCAATGACCTCCCCCTTGACGATCGAACGCATATCCGTCACTTCTTCCGGACGTTCGTCAACCAGGACGACCATCAGGTGAACCTCGGGATTGTTGATCTCGATAGCCTTCGCGATCTGCTGGATGACCATCGTCTTACCGGCCTTCGGTGGCGAAACGATCAGGCCACGCTGGCCTTTACCGATCGGAGCGACCAAGTCGATAACGCGTGGCGTGTATGCCTTTGCGGACGTTTCGAGGCGTAGTTGCTCATTCGGGTAAACCGGGGTGAGCTTGGAGAACTCGCGACGAGCCTGCGCTTCCTCGATCGACATGCCGTTCACGGAGTCAACGCGAACCAGAGCGTTGTACTTCTGACGCTGCCGTTCACCTTCACGGGGCTGCCGAACGGCACCTGCAACGGCATCGCCCGCACGCAGACCCCAACGGCGAACGTTGCCAAGGGTGACATACACATCGTTCGGACCGGGAAGATAACCAGAAGTGCGAACAAATGCGTGATTGTCCTGAATATCCAAGATGCCAGCGATCGGAGCAAACTGTTCGTCTTCGCGCACCTGTTCTTCGCGGTCGCCACGATCATTGCGGTCACGGTTACGACGATTATAGCGATCGTTGCGGTTGTTGCGATCACGGCGACGGTTGTTGCGATCACGGCGGTTACGACCGCGCTCTTCGCCTTCTTCCCCTTCGGGAAGCTCAATGGCGTCCAGGGACGGAGCCTTGACGGAAGCGTTTTCTTCCGCTTCGGGCTTCTCACCGCCCTTCTTGGGAGCCGGCAGTTCAATAGTCGCCGGTTCGGTTGGTCCGGCGGTCGCGACGCGACGACGACGTGACTTGCGCTGGGGCTGTTCAGCGTCGTCATTCTTCGTTCCCTGATCCGGGGTTCCCTGGTCCTGGGCAGGTGCCTGGGTAGCAGGCGCAACCTGCTCATGTGAAACTTCAGCGGTAGCCGCACGACGCGTACCACGGGCACGGCGCGTGGGGGCCTCGTCAGATGAAGCGGAAGCCTTCTTAGCTGGCGCAGACGAGGAAGAAAGAGCTTCGATCAGGTCGGCCTTACGCATCTTTGACGTACCCTTGAGACCTTGGCTGGAAGCTAGCGCCTGGAGTTCAGCCAGCTTCATGCCCCGCAATGCAGACTGTGTCTTGGGGGCGGCTTGTTCGTTTGTCACGAATGAATCCTCACTGGATATGGAATGCTCTTTTCGAGCAAATGGGGATCTCCCTTTAAAACGGGAGGAATACGTTGCGATAACGCTGATCGCGTGACGTAAGGGATGAGCCACCAAAACGTGGCGGGCCGTAAGACCCGCTTCAAGTGTACCAACCGTTTGTCTCTATAGGCACCACAACGTTAAAGTCGCGCGTTTGTGCGCATAAAGTCACACGAGACTGAAAGAAAACAAAGAAAACAGAACTGAAGGATAATCAGTAGAGCTTCGCCAGTCGCCCGCGAGTAATCGCCGCACCTTTGCTTGGCACGTCAAGAGCCATGACCTTCCAGCCCGCTGATCTGGCGTCCGCGCAGATTTCGTCCGGCACCGTCTCCACGGCCAGAACCGTCGGTCCAGCACCAGAAACTGTGGCCGCGATGCCGGCATTGCGCAACCAATCCACCAGCGCAAGCGAAGGCTCCATGGCTTCGCGTCGGTATTCCTGGTGCAAAACATCCGCCGTGGCATCCATCAGCAGATCATGGAACGAGGCCTGCCCCACCGAACGAGCCTGTCCTGAAAGGAGCGCAGAAAGAAGAGCGGCTCGGGCAACATTGAAGCGCGCATCTGTATGGGCGACCACTTGCGGAAGAGCGGAACGGGCCTTTTCGGTTGCCAATTTAAAGTCAGGTATAAAGACGACGGGGGCAATGGTGTGAGGAACCGAGAGTGAAACTGCACCCGGCCGGCCGTTATCGACCCACGCGATGGTTGCTCCACCAGCGATTGCTGGCGCAACGTTGTCGGGGTGTCCTTCCAATTCGGTACCGATCATGAGGACTTCTTCGTCCGTCAGGACATCCTCGCGCCCGATAAGCGCGCGAGCAAGAAGAATTCCCGCAACGATCGCACTGGCCGATGAACCCATTCCGCGCGAATGAGGGATGCGGTTTGTGCAACGCATTTTCACGCCAACCTGCGGTGCGCCCGCACGATCGAGCGCTAAGCGCATCGCTTGGACGACAAGATTGTCTTCACCGGTTGCAACATTCCCTGCGCCCTCACCTTCAACGGTGACGCTTGTGTGGACTCCGGAGGTTGCGTGAACTGCAACTTCGTCCCAAAGGTTCAGCGCCAGCCCCAGCGAATCGAATCCTGGGCCAAGGTTCGCGCTGGTTGCGGGGACGCAGACGGCAACGAATTCTTCGGTGATTCTCATGTCACTCCCCTTCGACGCGAATCGCGCTGGTGACTTCACGAACCGCGGGCGAGTGCGACAGGGCGTGTGCGACTGCCGCCAGATCCGCTTCGCGGGCAAGGTGGGTTGTCGCCACGATCACGCAGGCACCCGGCTCCTTGTCGTCGCGCTGATGCACAGACTGGATGGAGACGCCGTGGCGAGCGAATATTCCGGCAACATCGGAAAGTACACCAAGGCGATCCTCTACCTGCATACGAATCTGGTAGCGAGTGAAGGCCATGCCCGGGTCAAGAATCGGCAGGTGAGCGTAGACGGACTCACGGGGTGCGTGTCCGCCGAATGCGCGGTGGTGGGCAGCAGCGACGAGGTCCGAAAGAACAGCGGACGCGGTGGGAGCACCACCTGCACCCTGACCGTAGAACATCAGACGGCCTGCTGCTTCACCTTCGATGAGGATGGCGTTGAATGCTCCATCGACACTGGCCAGAGGCGAATCGAGCGGGACGAGCGCGGGGTGGACGCGCATGGCAACGCCGTCTTTACCGTCTTCTCCAACACAACGCTCAGCGATGGCAAGAAGCTTGATCGTACGACCGAAGAAGGCAGCTTCTTCCATATCTTCTGCCGTGATCTTGGTGATGCCCTCAACGGCAACGTCATCGATTCCGACGCGCGTATGGAAAGCCAACGAGGCCAGAATTGAACACTTTGCCGCCGCATCGAAACCGTCAACATCTGAGCTGGGATCGGCTTCGGCAAAACCGAGCTCCTGGGCTTGATTCAACGCTTCCTCATAGGACAGGCCGCGCGACGCCATCGCATCGAGGATGAAATTGGTCGTGCCATTGACGATGCCCATCACCTTGGTGATGCGGTCACCCGCAAGCGATTCGCGCAGGCCGTAAACGACGGGAACTGCGCCCGCAACCGAGGCCTCGTAGTAGAGGTCTGCGCCGGTTTCAGCCGCAGCGGCATACAGCTCTGGACCGTGAGTAGCAAGAAGGGCCTTGTTGCCGGTCACCACGGAAATGCCCTGTTTGAGTGCTCGGATGACATAGGTTCGGGCTGGCTCAATACCGCCGATCAATTCAACGACAATGTCGTGGCCATCGATGGCTTCTTCGGGATGGGTCGTCAGAAGTGCAGGATCCACATCGTAGTCACGAGGCGCATCAAGCCTGCGGACCGCTACCTTGTTCACGCGTATACGCGCACCTGAACGAGCTTCAAAATCGTCGGCCTGCTCTGTGAGCATTCGGATAACCTGTGATCCGACGGTACCTGCACCGAGAACACCGACTTTCAGTTCGGGGCTACGCTCTTCCACCGAGAAACTCCTTGACCACTCACGCACGTGTTTGCGCTGTTGGTAATGAGCATAGGCATAGATAGGACTCAATACATACGCGCGTCCATTTCTTTGAGAGAGAACAATAGTCGAGCGCAACCTCGTGCTTAAAGAACATCACACCCACACTTAGGACTAACGTCCCCCTCGAAAATGTTTATTGTTAACAATTGTGCACGTTGTGATAACCCGCACCTGTGACAAATGACCTCTGTATGGAAACCCTAACTATGTAGGTACACAATTGTTACAAGGTACCTACCGGTACACATTCGAGAATCATCTAATGCAGTGCGGTACAACGATCGGCCGCAAGCATTTATTGAGAAGAGGAACGATGACAGAGCAGACCGCTCCCAGCATCCCCACACAAGAGGCTTGGACCGATTTCAAAACTGGAAATTGGGACAAAGAAATCGACGTCCGCGACTTCATCCAGCGTAACTACACGCCGTACGAGGGCGATGCCTCCTTCCTCGCAGGTCCCACCGAAAAGACCCTCCGCGTCTGGGACACCCTCGAAAAGGAGTACCTTTCCGAGGAACGCAAGGTCCGCATCCTCGACGTCGACACCCACACCCCCGCCGACATCGACGCCTTCAAGCCCGGTTTCATCTCCTCCGACGACGACGTTATCGTCGGCCTGCAGACGGACGCCCCCCTCAAGCGCGCGATGATGCCCAACGGTGGCTGGCGCATGGTCGAGACCGCCATCAAGGAGGCCGGTAAGGAGGTCGACCCCGAGGTCAAGAAGATCTTCACCCAGTACCGCAAGACCCACAATGACGCGGTCTTCGACATCTACACGCCGCGGATCCGAGCCGCCCGCTCCTCGCACATCATCACTGGCCTGCCGGACGCCTACGGTCGCGGTCGCATCATCGGCGACTACCGCCGCGTCGCCCTCTACGGCGTCGATCAGCTCATCGAGTGGAAGCAACAGGACAAGGACCGCTACGCAGACCAGCCTTTCTCCGAGCACTGGGCACGCTACCGCGAGGAGCACTCCGAGCAGATCAAGGCGCTCAAGAAGCTGAAGAAGATGGCGGCCGACTACGGCTTCGACATCTCCGGGCCCGCGAAAACCGCGAAGGAAGCGGTCCAGTGGACCTACTTCGGCTACCTCGCCTCTGTGAAGTCGCAGGACGGCGCCGCGATGTCGATCGGTCGCCTCTCCGCCTTCTTCGACGTCTACTTCGAGCGCGACCTCGCCGCCGGTCTCATCACCGAATCCGACGCACAGGAGATCATCGACGCCCTCGTCATCAAGCTCCGCATCACGCGCTTCCTTCGCACGATTGATTACGACCAGATCTTCTCGGGAGACCCCTACTGGGCAACCTGGTCAGACGCAGGCTTCGGCGACGACGGTCGCACGCTGGTCACCAAGACCTCATTCCGCCTGTTGCAGACCCTGCGTAACCTAGGCCCCGCCCCCGAACCGAATATCACGATCTTCTGGGACGAAAACCTGCCCAAGGGCTACAAGGAATTCTGCGCAGCGATCTCGATCGAAACCTCGTCCATCCAATATGAGTCCGACCCGCAGATCCGCCAACACTGGGGCGACGACGCCGCCATCGCATGTTGCGTCTCCCCGATGAAGGTCGGCAAGCAGATGCAGTTCTTCGGCGCACGCGTCAACGCTGCAAAGGCCCTGCTCTACGCCATCAACGGTGGTCGCGACGAAATGAGTGGCAAGCAGGTCGTTGAAGGCTACGAGCCCATCACCGGCGACGAACCACTGAAGTTCGACGAGGTCTGGGCCAAGTACGAAGAGATGCTCGACTGGGTTGTCGGCACCTACGTTGAAGCCCTCAACATTATCCACTACTGCCACGACCGCTACGCATACGAAGCAGTCGAGATGGCACTGCACGATTCCGAAATCATCCGCACCATGGGGTGCGGTATCGCAGGCCTGTCGATCGTTGCTGACTCGCTGGCAGCCATCAAGTACGCAAAGGTCACGCCGATCCGCGACGAAACCGGACTGGTTGTCGACTACACAACCGAAGGCGAATTCCCGACCTACGGCAACGATGACGACCGCGCCGATGAGATCGCCGCAACCGTCGTCCACACCGTCATGGACAAGATCCGTCAGATCCCGATGTACCGCGACGCAATCCCGACGCAGTCCGTCCTGACGATCACCTCGAACGTCGTCTACGGCAAGGCAACCGGCGCATTTCCATCCGGTCACCGCGCAGGCACCCCGTTCGCACCGGGCGCAAACCCGGAGAACGGCATCGACACCCACGGCATGGTTGCTTCCATGCTGTCGGTCGGTAAGCTCGACTACAACGATGCGCTCGACGGTATCTCGCTGACGAACACCATCACCCCGTCCGGCCTTGGCCGTACAAAGGCCGAGCAGATCGACAACCTTGTCGGAATCCTCGATGCAGGCTTCGTCCCGGACGATACCTGTGAAATGATTTCCAGTAACTAATCATTCTTACCGGGAGCGGGGCACTACCAAGCCCCGCTCCCGAGACCAGACAACACCCATAAGGAGAAAATCATCATGGCAACCAAGACCTACGAAGAGCGCCTCGCAGACATGAAGGCAGCCCGTGAAGAGCGCGGCGAGTCCGACGGCCTGTACCACGCCAACATCAACGTTCTTGATCGTTCCACCCTGGAAGACGCAATCGAGCACCCCGAGAAGTACCCGAACCTGACCGTTCGCGTTTCCGGCTACGCCGTTAACTTCGTGAAGCTCACCCGCGAGCAGCAGCTTGACGTTCTCTCGCGTACCTTCCACCACTCGGCCTGATATCCGCTTTACGCTGGCGTAAAACAGATTCAGCACCTTCCGGTTCGGGGCGCGGGGTTCTTCCTGCGCCCCGAATTGCGTCGACGCCCTTAACAATTGCGCACTCACAATGAACAGAGCATGAACGTGCGCCTCGTTCCCTTTCATTCACGATCAGGACACCATGACTGAGCTTTCCCACACCGCCCCCGTAGGCGATGGATCTTCAATCGTTCCCACCGGACCCATTGATTCCCACTCGAAGCTCCGCGATCAAGACTTCCAAGCACCGACCGGTCGCGTGGGCGGTCAAGGAGTCGCAGGCCTGGGTGAGCTGAGCGAGATGGAACGCACGGAGCGCCTGCACAAGATGCATGACGGCACGCTGGGATCCGTTCACTCGTGGGAGCTTGTGACCGCTGTCGATGGTCCGGGAACGCGTCTGACGATTTTCCTTAACGGATGCGGGCTCCGCTGCCTGTACTGCCACAATCCCGACACGTTCTTCATGAAGAATGGAACGCCCGTTGAGATCGACGAGATCCTCGGCCGTATCCATCGCTACCGTAAGATTTTCCGCACGACGGGTGGCGGTATCACCCTGTCCGGTGGCGAAGCCATGATGCAGCCGGAGTTTGTTCGTCGTATCTTGGCCGGAGCGAAAGCAATGGGGGTTCACACCTGTTTGGATACGTCGGGGTTCCTTGGCGCGAACTGCGATGACGCGATGCTCGACGATCTGGATTTGGTTCTGCTGGACGTGAAGTCCGGTATCCCTGAGCTCTATAAGAAGGTCACGACCGGCGACCTTCAGCCGACCGTTGACTTCGGTGATCGCCTGGCGGCGCGTGGCACGACACGCGTGTGGATTCGTTTTGTCTTGGTGCCGGGATTAACTGATGACAAGGACAATATCGAAGCGATAGGAAACATCATCACGAGGTGGCGCAATGTCATCGACCGCGTTGAGGTCCTCCCCTTCCATCAGATGGGTCAGGATAAGTGGGATTCACTGGGCTTGGATTATCAGTTGCGTGACACAAAGCCACCCTCGCCTGAGGCGACCGAGGAAGTTCGTGATTACTTCCGCTTACTGGGCTTCGAGGTTCACTGACGCTCAGTCGCTGTTCGTCCTATCGACGAGGCCCCACTTGAGTCTCTTTACTCTATGCGCCACGCACTTTGCGGGTATTTTTTCGTGAAAGGGGCGGGTGCTATCAATGAGTAGCACCCGCCCCCCACGTTTATTCAGGTCGGAAGTCTCACCGGTCTTGGCACATTCGCCACGAGACGTCACGGGGTCTGACGCGATCGGCTAAGCGCCCCCAGTGAAACCAGAAGACCGAGTCAGTTGGTTGCAACAAAAGCGTCGAGCTCACCCAGCAGGCGTGCACGCTCTGCGTCGGAAACCCAAGCGATTTCAAGAGAATTACGTGCCAGCTGAACAAGCATGTCCTTGGTGAAGCCTGCCTGGTCGGCAAGAGCGTAGAAATTGTCGGCAACGTAGCCACCGAAGTAGGCCGGGTCATCAGAGTTGATGGTGACCTTCACGCCACGTTCAAGGAGAGTCTTCACTTCCTTGTCCTTCATATCGTGGTTGTTCGCGGTGACGAACGAGTTCGATAGCGGGCAGGAGGTCAAGCCAATGCCCCTATCTGCGACCAGCTGAACCAGGGCATCGTCTTCCACGATGTTCGTGCCATGGTCAAGGCGCTCGGCACCGAGCTCAGTCAGCGCACGACGGATATTGTCGATAGAGCCAACCTGATCAATGTCGCAGTGCATCGTGACATGCAGACCGTTGTCCTTCGCCATCGCGAAGACCTCGGCGAACTTCTCCGGTGGATTATCGCGCTCGTCAGAATCTAGGCCAACGGCGAAGAACTTGTCCTTGTGTGGCAGTGCTGCTTCAAGGGTTTCTCGCGCGGATTCTGCGCTCATATCACGCAGGAAGCAGAGAATCAGGTCAGCGGAGAGTCCGTCTTCGCGTGCCTTCTCAACAGCCTTGTAGTAGCCGTTGATGACAGTTTCAATCGCAATACCACGCGTGGTGTGAGCCTGGGGATCGAAGAAGCACTCAGCGCGACGAACACCGTTCGCCTTGGCTCGCGCAAAGTAAGCGGAGGCCAGAGCCTCGAAGTCCTCTTCATCCTGCAGGACATTCATCGCCGGGTAATAGACGGCGAGGAACGAGGTCAGGTCGGTGAAGTTGTAGCTGGCCTGAACTTCCTCGATGGTCGACTGACCGATATCGACGCCGTGCTTGGTAGCAAGAGCAAGCTTAAGATCGGGTTCAAGCGTGCCCTCAAGGTGGAGATGCAGTTCTGCCTTGGGCAGGCCAGCAACGAATTCACGCGTGACGGTGGTGGTCACGATTCCTCCTTGGTAAAAGTTGTGCGACGAAAGTGTCACCCGCCCATTGTGTCACGACCGAATGACGAACATCTAGCCACTGAACAAATCGGTAGAGTGCCAGTTCGTGCCTCGTCAATTTCCTTCCCCACTTTGTCACTTTTCGCAACTAAGCTTGATTGCATAAGCGTGCTAGTCCACGCATTCACCAACCGTCAGGAGCACCCATGCCTACCCGTCACGCGTCCGGTTACGAAATCTTTCTTTCTTCTGGAGAATATGAGGCTCGGATTGTTACCGTCGGCGCCGGACTCGCCTCACTCACGTACGCAGGGCGCGACTTAGTCGTCGCCCATGACGCGGATGAAATTCCCGAAGGCTACTTGGGGAAAACGCTGATGCCCTGGCCGAACCGTATTGCTGGAGGAACATACACATGGGAAGACATCACCTACACGGTTGACGTGAATGAACCTGCAACCGGCTCAGCATTGCACGGTCTGATGACCTGGGTTGACTGGACGATTATTCACGCTGATTCTGACTCAGCAACACTGGGAGCATTCATCGCTCCCCGCTATGGCTACCCGTGGCCGATTGAAGCGTGGGTAACCTACGCGCTCAGCGCCTGCCGTGGTCTGACCGTCACTCTAGTGGCAAAAAACGTCGGCTCCACACCCGCCCCATATGGTGTTTCGTCCCACCCCTACCTGTCACTCGATGGCAAGAAGAATGATGGATACGAGGTTACGATTCCAGCCTCTGAAATCATCCGGGTCGATCAGAACATGGTTCCTGTTGAAATGGTCCCGGTAGATGATCTTGAGCGTGATTTCCGCACTCCGCGCCTACTTGGCTCACAATCTGTTGACCATGCTTTCACCGGTTTGCCCGAAGGTGAATGGACCGTTCAACTGCGTGATCCAGAAACCGGATTGACGGTTCAATTGAAGGCTGACACCCCGTGGGTTCAGGCGTTCACTGCTGATTCCATGGGACGAACCGGCATCGCTGTTGAGCCAATGACCTGCCCCCCGAATGCCTTTAATTCAGGCAAGGATCTCATTGTGCTTGCCCCTGGCCAATCCCACACGATGACCTTCACGATCATCGGTTCGATCGAAAGCTGAGGCTTTAACCCATACACGTACTGCTGGCCGACGGTATTCACTGTCGGTCAGCAGTACATACGCTCGAGTTACAGGCGTCCAAGCGTCGCGCTTAAGAGTGTCGCTCCCACGGCTCCAGCCGTCGACGAGCGAAGAACATTCGCGCCAAGACCAACCAAAGACGCCCCAGCGTCTTGAAGCCAGTTCACTTCTTCGCTCTTCATTCCGCCTTCTGGGCCAACCACCAGCGTCAAACTTGACGCTGTGGTGAATGACGTGGGATCACTGGCAATGATTGAGCTCAGCGATTCGGTTGCTTCCTCGTGGCAAATTAAAACTTTGCCCCCGGCTTCTGTATTTGCCTCAACCCATGTGGCGAGCGCTTTTGAGTTGACAACGTCGCCGACGCTGGGGATCCACGCTCGCCGCGCCTGCTTAGCGGCCGCACGAACGACGGATTCCCACTTCGCTTTACCTTTTGAGGCTTTTGAACCGTTCCACCGGACAACCGAATACTCAGATTGCCAGGGAATCACTTGATCAATCCCGATTTCGGTGCAGGCTTCAATTGCCTGTTCATCTCGTCCAGCCTTTGCAAGCCCCTGAACAAGAATCAGTTGGGGCGTCGCCTGAGGTTCGATCACACGCTGATCGACACGAAGATCAAGACCTTTCTTCGAGGTGGAGAGAACCTCGCACGTGAGCCTCGTTCCGTGGCCATCTATCAGGTCGATCCACTCACCTACTCCGATGCGCCGAACGATGGCCGCGTGATGGCCTTCAGTTCCTTCAAGCGAGACTGTATCGCCTGCATCCAACTCGCAGGGGACGAGGTCGCCCTCGTAAATGAAAACGGGACGTGTCATTGGCCGGTGAACGCTTCGCGGATCTTGTCGAACATTGACGAGGGACGACGGTCAGGTTCGATACGCGTCTCTTTGCGAAGATTCGCAAGCTGCTCAAGAAGGTCACGCGAACGATCATCAAGCTTCTTCGGGATCTCAACATTCACGTGGACGTGCAAGTCACCGCGACCAGAACGCTGCAAACGACTGACGCCCAAGTTCTTCAGTTCAATATCAGCATTCGGCTGAGTACCAGCCGGGATCTCGACGTGTTGCGCACCGTCGAACGTATCGAGGTCAAACTTCGTGCCCAAGGCCGCCGTTGTCATCGGGATCGTGATCCACGTGTGCAAGTCATCGCCTTGGCGGACGAAAACATCATCCGCTTTCTCGTTGATCTCAAGATAGAGATCACCATTCGGACCGCCACCGGGGCCAACTTCAGCCTCGGAACCAACCCTGATACGAGTTCCTTCGTCTACACCGGCGGGAATATCAACCGTAATCGTACGACGCGAACGAACACGCCCCTGACCGGCACATTCATGGCAGGGCGATGCAATAATCGTGCCATACCCCTGACAGGTCGGACAGGCTCCACGCGACTGCATACGACCAAACATCGTGTTCTGGACGCGCGTCACCGAGCCCGTTCCATTACACGTCCCGCACCGTGTGGGCTCAGTATCCGGAGCACACATCGAACCATGGCACGAATCGCACAGAATATATGTTCCGTATGAAACTTCCTTCTTCGCGCCGAAAACAGCGTCCTTCAAGGAAATCTCCACGCCGATCAGCTGGTCGGAACCACGACGAACGCGAGGCGCAGGCCCGGAAGCTTGACCGGAGAAACCAGAGAACATCACATCAAAGATGTCAGATAACCCGCCACCAGCACCACCAAATGGTGAACCGCCACCACGCAAGGCATCCGGCCCTCCAAGGTCATACATTTGACGCTTCTGGGGATCTAAGAGCGTTTCGTAGGCGACAGAAAGCTCTTTGAAAGCCTCTTCTGACTCGGGTCCAGCGTAGTCAGGGTGTAGCAGACGTGCTTTCTTACGATACGCCTTCTTAATCTCGTCGACAGTCGCATCCTTTGATACGCCAAGGACCTCGTAGTAGTCGTTCACTCGTCTTCGTTCCTTATGTTCTTTCGTGTGATCACCGCATCGGCGGTGAAAGCTCATGGGAGGTGATCTAGCGATTCAAGTACCGCGAAAGATAGGCAGCAACAGCCCTGACCGAAGCCATCGTTCGCGCATAATCCATGCGAGTCGGGCCAACAATACCAAGGTGAGCACGCGTATCACCACTACGTGGAGGCGCATGGTACGTGGAAGCCACAACCGATGCTTCAGCAAGCGCGTCATGTTCATTTTCCGCACCGATCGAAACATGAACATCATCATCAAGCTGCAGTTCAGAGAACAGGCGCATCAATACCACCTGCTCTTCCAAAGCGTCTAAGACCGGCGCAATATCATGGAAGTCAACCGCTCCCCTAGCAAGATTCGACATACCAGCCATGACGATCTTCGATTCACCACTGGGGCGAAGGAGACGCGCGATGCTCTGGGCAAGAGCATCTGCCACATCATGCAAACGCATTTCAAGAAGCGCCTTCAGGGCCTCGACGCTACCGAGAATCTGATCGGGGCCCAGAGCTGAAAAAACAGCGTTGAGCTTCTCGCGAAGAACCGCAATATCTCCGCTAGTCAACTGCGTACGAAGCTCAATAGTGTCCTGAGAAACGCGTCCGGAATCGGTCACGACAATGACCAGCACGTTGGTCGCAGCAAGATCAACGATCTCTACCCGCTTCAACGTCTGCAACGCCAACGTCGGATACTCAACAACAGCCACCTGATGCGTTACTTGCGCCAGCAGACGCACGGTCCGGACAACCACATCGTCCAGGTTCGAAGAGTCCTCAAGGAAATGCTCAACAGCACTGCGCTCCGGGTCACTCATCGGTTTCAACGCGGACAGGGAATCAACAAAAAGTCGGTAGCCCTTATCCGTGGGAACACGACCAGCACTGGTATGAGGCTGATAGATCAAACCGGCTTCTTCCAACAGAGCCATGTCATTACGAATCGTCGCAGAAGAAACACCTAAATCGTGCGACTGAGCAATCACCTTCGAACCCACGGGTTCACGGGTGTGCACGTATTCAGTGACGATCGCTCGAAGAACGCCGAGCCGACGATCGTCGTTCATGTGTCCTCCGTTCCAAGCGAAAACTGACGCGGAGTACCACACGCCATCGAAGCCGTGATGTGAAGGATCGGTTTCGACACGAATCTGGCACTCGCTCTATCTGAGTGCCAATTCTACTCCCTGCCCATCAAAGCACCCAGCCGAAGTAACGAGCACAACGTTGGCACTACCTCTTCACAACGGGCACTACTCACGCAAAGTCTTTGCTGACGGTCCCGGCCTCGTCACTACGAAACAATGAACGGCGGTGGAAATATCCCCCAACTGCGCAGACGCTAACGAGTACCGGGTTCAGTGACAAAATCAATCAGCTCTTCAACGCGCCCCAACAGAGCCGGCTCAACGTCCTTATAATTGCGGACCTGGGCGAGAATTCGCTTCCACCCCATCGCAATATCCGCTTGATTTGCATGCGACCAGCCCAGCGCATCGAGAGTGCCATGCTTAATATCCGTACCTCTCGGAATATCCGGCCAGCGAGTCAGCCCCAGGCGAGCAGGTTTCACAGCCTGCCAAATATCCACAAACGGGTGACCAACAACCAGCACACCGCTAGACCAACGCGACTGAACACGCTGGGCAATCCGCGACTCTTTCGACCCCTCCACAAGGTGATCGACCAGAATACCGGCGCGAACTTCATCAGACGGTCCGAAGACTTCCAGGATCTCTTCAAGATGATCCACGCCCTCAAGCAACTGGACGACTACTCCCGCTTCTGCCAGATCATCGCCCCACACGTGTTGGACGAGCTCCGCATCGTGGCGACCCTCAACCCAGATCCGCGACTGCTTCGCTATCTTCGGGCCCCCCTTCGGCCCAGCAATCGAACCCGAGTTCGTCACCGCACGCCCACCATGGGTAGTCAGCTGAGGCTTGAGTGTGGGCACATCAGATTCTTGTCGACGAGGTGGCGCAAGCATAACGGGACGGCCCTCCAGCCAGAAACCGCCACCGAGCGGGAAGGAACGGACAGAGCCTCGCCGATCTTCTAATTCAACGACGTGCATGCCACCCGATTTTTCAACGCGAATAACAGCACCCACCCAGCCTGTTGCCACGTCCTCTAACACCATGCCCAGTTCAACCGGGATTTCCTGCGAACGCGGGCGAAGCGCATGTGGCCCCTCACGGTGCGGGTCGGAGCTCAAAATATCCGTGCCATACGGGTCGAACGAAGTCGAATATGGGTCGAAGCGGTTTTCTTGGGACATCACTCGACCACACTAAGCAAGATTGCGAGGCAGTGCCTGCCCGAAACGCCGCCGTTGATGACCAGACGGACACGTACGCGACTGTCCCCCCTCCGCTGATCGCCCCTACCAGTTCGGTTATACGAGGCGACAGAATCGGGCTCCCCGCCAAGAAAACGGCGCCTTACACGACACACCCCACCACAGCGCCCCGCCCGAAACGCAGGTGCCCGGCACCCCTAATGGGGCACCGGGCACCTCAGTGCACAATCGCACCAGAACGCGTGAGTTCGCGTTGATCAGTTCAGCGTGTCCTTGCGGGTCTTGGAGTACAAGAAGCCGATCACACCAGCGAAAACGACCAAGCCGAGCCACTGAGCAACTCCCGCGAACGAGTCAGGCATGAACGCAAGTGGTGCGTCCTTACCGGAGAAGCCGACGATACCGGCGTAAACGACGCCCCAGAGGGACTCACCGACGATCAAACCGGTGGCAACCAGGGTACCCATGCGCCTTGCCTTCTCGGGATCCTTCTGCTTAACGGCCCACTTGTCGTGGATCATGCCGAGTAGCGCACCGATCGGGATAGTCAGGGTGATCGAGACCGGCAGGTACATGCCCATGCCGACAGCCAGACCGGGGAGCGACATCTTCTTAGTGGTCTTCTTCAGGACCTCGTCAATGATGATGATGACGATGCCGATCAGTGCGCCGATGCCCAACAGATTCCAGTTCAAGTCTCCGCCGAAGACGCCCTTGATCAAATCAGAGATCAGAGAGGCCTGCGGAGCTGCAAGAGCGTTTTCGCCAGCGCCCGGAGCTCCCTGGAAACCGAAAGCGTTTCCCATCAGGTTCAGAACCGGCGGAATGATGATCGCGCCGAAGAGAACGCCGATGACCAGAGCAACCTGCTGTTTCCACGGGGTTGCACCCACCAGCTGACCGGTCTTCAGATCCTGCAAGTTGTCGTTCGAAATCGTGGAGATACCGAAAACAACGGCTGCAGTGAACAACGTGTAGGCAACCAGGGCGGACAGTTCATCACCGGATGCGGTGCCGTGAATAGCCTTCACAACCAGGGCAGCTGCGATAGCGACGATGATGCCGACACCGGAAATCGGCGAGTTGGAGGCACCAATCAGACCCGCCATGTAACCGCAGACGGATGCAACAGCAAGCCCCGTGATCAGGATAAACAGGATCGAAATGATGATCAGGCCCAACGAGTTGTGTGCAATGGCGGTGTCTTTTAAGAACAGCCAGAGCAAAACACCGATCGGGAGCATCACCGCAAGGGTCACGCCGATAACGATCTTGCCGGACAGGTCCTGCTCGGTCAGCGGGACAGTTTCACCCGACTCGCGCTTCGCGGTCGATGCAAGCGAATCCTTAATACCGATGACGATGGGGCCGATCAGCTTGATCAGCGTCCACACTGCTGCAACAGCAATCGCGCCGGCGCCGATCAACCGAACTTCAGAACGGAAGACGGTACCAACCGTGTCAGCCAGAGCCGAGGGATCAACAATTCCCCAGGTCCGCCACGGTAGCAAGACGATGTACGAAATCGCCAGGCCGACGATCATTGCGATACCCACACCAATGCCAACCAGGTGGCCAACACCGATCAGGGCCAGCGAGAACGAAGCCGAAGCCATGGTGCCACCCGCTCCGAACTTGAAAGCGGTGCCGATTTCGGTCCCGAGAACCTTCATCGAACCGAGGATGGCAAAACCAGCTGATGACAGACCGCCCCAGATAATGGCGAGCAAACCACGCTTGGATTCTTCGGCACCTTCGTTGGTGTCGCCAACCTTCAGGACCTCGGCAGCTGCGACGCCTTCGGGGTACGGGAGATCAGAGTGCGTGACCAGTGCGCGACGTAGCGGGATCGAATACATAACGCCGAGAATGCCACCGAGAGCGATGACGAAGACCGACTGCCAGTATGGGAAACCCTGCCACCAACCGACCATGACTAGGCCAGGGAGAACGAAGATGATCGCGGACAGTGTGCCTGCCGCGGACGCGATCGTTTGAACGATGTTGTTTTCTTGGACCGTATGGTCTTTGAAGTAACGCAGAATTGCCATCGAAATGACGGCCGCGGGGATGGAGGTTGCGAAGGTCAGGCCCGCCTTCAGGCCGAGGTACACGTTCGCTGCGGTGAAGATGATGGTGATGATGCCACCGATAATGACGCCTCGCAGGGTCAGTTCCTTCACCGACGTCCCCGTCGATTGTGTTGTCTGGGACATATAACCGGACTCTCTACTTAATAGACTGTGCCGATGGGAGTTTACCACCGCACTATTTCTCAGCAAATTCGGCAAAAGTTTGTCATTGTTGCAGTTCACGTACATGCTCAGCCTCTCGTTTCGCCGACGAGGCACCGCGATGGGACTACAGGCTGGATTTGAATGGAAACAAAAAGCGGGTGATACCGGATCGCTCCGGTATCACCCGCCCCTTGAAAGACTCAGTGCCTTCTATGAAACTCAGTGTTCGCCATGCTCCAAGGCTTCGGCTTCCATGGCTTCTTCGTAGGTCACGTGGATGGTGCCATGTGCGTGCTCCGGCGGAGCGTAGATCGAGTAGACGCGAAGGGGCTCATCACCGATTGCGGTGACGTTGTGCCAAGAGCCAGCCGGAACGAAAATGGCATCATCGTCTGAGGCTTCGGCCTCGAAGGACAGATTATCCTTGGTCGGCCCCATCTGCACCAGGCCTCGCCCACCTTCGATGCGGAGGAACTGGTCGTGGTCTTCGTGAATTTCCAGGCCGATGTCGTGTCCGGGCTGGATGCACATGACGGTGAGCTGCAGGTTCTTACCAGTCCACAGGGTGGTGCGGTAGTTGGTGTTTTCCATCGTCGCATCTTCGATGTTGACGACGTACGGGTTGGGTCCCATGTCTTGGCTCATTGTGCCCTCCTACTTGACGGATCATCTGCGGCCAGTAATGACCGCGCTCCCTTTCAAGAATAGAGGCACCCCCGTAGGGGTGCAGTGGCAACGAGAGATGAAGGTTAGAATCCCATGAGTTCGCGGGTCACATAATCGGCAAGAAGTCGCCCTTTCAGGGTCAGAACGACCCGCCCTTTCAGCGCATGTACTCCGTCGATCAGCTGGTCTGCGATCAAGCCTGGCAACGCGTGGATATTGATGACATCCGAGACGCGTATGCCTTCGGAGGTGCGCACGGCGAGCATGATTTTCTCCAGTGCTCGAGCATCGGATTCAAGTATTTCGCCCGCGAGCGCCGGAGAAACTCCCGCTTGCACGCGCCCCGCGTAGGCGGTCGGGTGTTTGACGTTCCACCAGCGGTAACGTCCCACGTGCGAGTGCGCGCCGGGCCCTAGCCCCCACCAGTCCCAGTCACGCCAATAGGCCAGGTTATGTCGACTTGCGTGGCGCAGTTCGGTCGGTTCCACGCCAGCTTCGTTTACGTCCGGGCGCGCAAAATTCGAGATTTCGTACCATTTGAAGCCCGCGTCAGTAAGGACCTGGTCAGCGAGTTCGTACTTGGTTGCTTCGTCGTCCGGGTCCGGCATGGGCAACTCACCGCGAGCGACCTGCGCACCCATTTTTGTGCCCTCTTCGATCACCAGCGCATACGCACTAATGTGATCCGTTTCCAGGGCGACCGCAGCATCCAACGACCGATGCCAATCATCGATGCTCTCCCCCGGCGCCCCATAGATCAGGTCGACGGACACGTCCAAGCCAGCATCGCGCGCGGCTTGGACGACAGAGGGGACTTTCTGGGGATTGTGCGTGCGGTCCAACGTTGCAAGCACCTGAGGTACTGCTGACTGCATTCCGAAAGAAACCCGAGTGACACCCGCCTCTTTTAGCTTGAGCAGCCCCTTGGCGTCGATTGAATCGGGATTCGCTTCAATCGTGAGCTCGGCTTGGTGTGCGATCCCAAAATGATTTCGCAGGCTATCGAGGATGCGTGCCAGTTCGTCGGTGTCAAGAAGAGTGGGCGTTCCACCACCGATGAAGACAGTTTCGGCTGGTCGCGGTTCAAATCCGGCATTCACGAGGCCGCGCCTACCGAATTGTGCTTCGGCTTCAATTGAGCGCGCGTATGAGCCCGGCTCTGCCCCCACGCCGAACCCTGTTGTGTACGTGTTGAAGTCGCAGTATCCGCATCGAACCGTGCAGAATGGCACATGCACGTAGAGCGAAAGCGGACGCCCTTGGTCGACTTCAGCTAATGCTGGCTCAAGATGGCCATCTTTTGGCCATTCAATTCCATCGGGTTGGACCGGAGGCAACAGCCAGCTCCTTATTCCGCCTGATCGGAAGTATTTTCACCCTGGGTCGTACGCGCATTCGTGGTTTCACGAGGCAAACGAACTCCGACAACGTCGTGGGCAACGCGACCTTCGTTAAGGCCTCGGGTTTCGAAGTGCGTGACAATGCGACCTGCAAAGCGAGGGGCAAAACCACCGCGAGTCGGTTGTTCATCGGCTTCGTCGGGGCGCTCGCCTTCGTAGGGATTAGCCAGCAACGGGCATCCCTCTACTACGTCGCGCATCTGCCAGGCGTAGTCGTCCCAATCGGTTGCAAGTCGCCAGATACCGCCGTCAGCGAGGATTCGGGCAACCTCGAGCGCAAACTTGGGGGACACAAGACGACGCTTATGGTGACGCGACTTCCTCCACGGATCGGGGAAGAATGTCCACACCTCGTCTGCGACTGAGTCAGCGAAAACAATCGGGAACGCCTGCTGAGCATCGGCTTCGATCACACGAATATTCGTTGCTCCAGCTTCAACGGCTTTGGAGATCAGCTTCGCAATACCGGGCACCCACACTTCAAACGCCAAGTAATCACGTTCGGGGTGTGTGCGAGCCGCTTCAACGATCTGTTCACCCGTGCCCGATCCGATTTCAACGGTCAGAGGGGCCTTGCGAGCGAAAAGTTGAACCGGATCCAAGCGAAAAGTATCGGCGACAGTCGTATGGCCGATCCCCCGCTCAGGTTCGATCACATACTTCGACGCGTGAGCATCCCAGGTTCGCTGGAGATTCAGCGGGAGCTCACGACTACGACGTGTAAACGACTTGGTCCGCGCGAAGAAGACTTCCCCTTCGGGAGCCTCTCCTGGGCGATAGCTGGGGCGATCCGCCACAATCACTTCTTTCCGGTCGGAACATCCGATGTCAGAGCTGCGATGAAGGCTTCCTGTGGCACGTCCACGCGACCGATGGACTTCATGCGCTTCTTGCCTTCCTTCTGCTTTTCGAGCAGCTTGCGCTTACGCGTAATGTCACCGCCGTAGCATTTAGCCAGCATGTCCTTACGCAGTGCCTTGATCGTTTCGCGAGCGATAACGCGTGCACCTACTGCCGCTTGAACAGGGATTTCGAACTGCTGGCGGGGGATCAGCTCCTTCAGACGCTTCGTCATCCGCTGACCGTACGCATATGCGGCATCGCGGTGAACAATCGCGCTGAACGCGTCAACGCGGTCACCGTTGAGCAAAATATCGACCTTCACCAGATCGGCACTCTGCTCGCCCTTCTCCTGGTAATCGAGCGAGGCGTATCCGCGAGTGCGCGACTTCAACTGATCGAAGAAGTCGAACACGATTTCTGCCAGAGGCAAGGTGTAGTGGAGCTCGACGCGGTCTTCGGACAGGTACTCCATGCCCTTCATGGTTCCGCGACGATCCTGGCAGAGTTCCATGATCGTGCCGGTGAAATCAGTCGGCGTCAGGATTGTTGCTTCAACAAGAGGCTCGCGAACCTCAGAGATCTTCCCTTCGGGGAACATCGCCGGGTTTTCAACGATGATCTCGCTCCCGTCTTCTGCAACGACCGTGTAGACAACGTTCGGCGCTGTTGCGATCAAGTCGAGTCCGAATTCGCGTTCCAATCGCTCCCGGATGATTTCGAGGTGCAACAGTCCCAAGAAGCCACAACGGAACCCAAAGCCGAGGGCTGCCGACGATTCAGGTTCGAAGGTGAGCGCTGCGTCATTGAGTTGAAGACGTTCAAGGGCATCTCGCAGATCAGGGAAGTCCGAACCGTCAACCGGGTAGATACCGGAGAAGACCATCGGACGTGGATCCTTGTATCCGGACAGCGGTTCCTCAGCGCCTCGAACGTTCAATGTCACCGTGTCACCGACGCGCGACTGACGCACGTCTTTCACGCCCGTGATGAGGTAGCCTACTTCGCCGGCGGCAATACCTTCGCTGGGCATCGGTTCTGGCGAAATCACACCGATTTCAAGCAGTTCGTGGGTCGCGCCGGTCGACATCATCTTGACGCGCTGGCGCGTGGACAGGGCACCATCAACGACACGAACATAGGTCACCACACCGCGGTAGGTGTCGTAGACGGAGTCGAAAATCATGGCTCGGGTTGCACCGTCTGGATCGCCATTCGGAGCGGGAACGACTTCGACGATACGATCCAGCAACTCGGCAACGCCTTCACCGGTCTTACCCGACACTTTCAGGACCTCGGATTCATCGCAACCAATCAGCTGAGCAACCTCGGCAGCATACTTTTCAGGCTGAGCACCGGGCAGATCGATCTTGTTCAAAACGGGAATGATCGCAAGATCGTTTTCCAGAGCGAGGTAAAGATTCGCCAGAGTCTGTGCTTCAATACCCTGCGCAGCATCAATCAGAAGAACCGCGCCTTCACACGCTGCAAGCGATCGAGAGACCTCGTAGGTGAAGTCAACATGACCGGGCGTATCGATCATATTGAGCGCGTACGCCTGGCCATCTCGTGTCCACGGCATACGAACAGCCTGAGACTTAATGGTGATGCCACGCTCACGCTCAATATCCATACGATCGAGGTACTGAGCGCGCATATCACGCTGCTCAACAATGCCGGTCAACTGCAACATGCGGTCAGCAAGCGTGGATTTACCGTGGTCAATGTGCGCGATGATGCAGAAGTTTCGCAGGCGTGACTGCTCGGTGTGAGCAGGACGAATCGTTTCCACTTGTGCGGGCGTAGGGATTGGCACGGTACCTCCAATAGATATTCCCCTTTATCGTCCCATTAACGCGCCCCCAAGTGCCAACTATGAGCGCGCGACCTCGCGCACATCACGTTCTTCCGTGTAAAAGAACTGTGTCGCATCCCTACTCTTCACCTTCCATGACAACGATCTGACGATAGCTTTCACTAATCTGGCGGAAGGTTTCGATCTCTTCTCCTTCCAATTCTTCTGGCGGATCATTGACGAGCTTCTCTGTAAGTTCGATAACCGCCTGCGAATCATCCATATCGATCGACGCAGCAAGAAGAACACAATGAATCTCAAGTGTCAGCGGATTATGTGCTCCAAGAACCTCTACGCAGTCGGCGAACGTCTGTTTCCACTCTTTCATCGCCTGTTTTCTGCGTCCAAGCAAGAATTTTGTTCGAGCAATTTCCCCGCGCAGGCGAAGAGTTCTTCCGTCTTGAAGTCCCCACTTCTTCTTTGAGATCCCATGCAGGCTTCGATAAATTTTTAGTGCAGAGTCGTACTTATCAGCCAGCACCAAGGCTTCAGCCAAGTTGTCTTGCGCACTCATCGCCAGCGAGTCGTCTTCGGATAACCTCGTGCCCATATCGCGCACAACGCGCCGATAAATTGAAACGGCCTTTGTAAAGTCACCCCTAGCTTTAGCGGGCATCGCGGAATTTGTTCGCGCCGCCCACGCGAGCTCGCTGTGGTTCCCCATGACATGCTCAACATCGCGAATCAGAATCCGGTAGTTCTTATCGATATTGTGGTATTTTCCCAGCGTCGCCTGCCAGTAAAGCTCAGAATTACGGGCAACCAACACATCCTCATCCAACGGTCCCAGGTTGTCCATTCCGATCTCGGTGGCGATACGTGCCACGCGAAGACAGTCGCTTGCTTGGTCATTGAGCGCATACCAATCAACAAGTGCGCGAGCAATCGTCAACCGCTCGTGCACATCAACTGATTCGTCCTTGATCAGCTCCTCAATCTTTGCGATTACCTCGCCCGAGTCTGATTGGAGAGCCTCTTCCATACGCTCGCGCACACGCATGTGCGAAAAACCCGTGCCACTCCCGCCCCAGTCAGGGGCATGCGAATCGGCGGGATTCCCTGCCTCGTCGATAGGGGTGGCAGACGTGCACTGAAGTGCCATGATCGCGTTCCTCCTTGTACGCATTGGTCACTGGTGCACCCACTATCTGCCTTCGATGAAAAGTGCGCCATCTTCCCAGTGGCAAATTGTGGATAACTCAGGGGGTGTGCACTGTGTGGATAACTTCGCGCCCGCCATCACGCGGCACAGGAAGCACCTAACGGCAGGTACTGGCTGGATATCGGATCGGGCGCATGGGACACATCAGGTCGCCCATCCGAGGTTCGCTTGGACCGAGCTCTTGTCGTGAGCCCCAGCGCTATCAGGCGTGAGGGCGCCACTGTGCCTCGCGACACGTGGGAAATGATGCTTCAAGCGCTCAAGAAGCACCCATAAGCGCGTTTAGTGAGCGCATTCACGCCCACTTTCCGCTAAGAAAATAGCGTTCGACGTATCGCGCTGGTAACGTTGTTAGTCGGACTCCCGGCCTGGTCGGGCAGGGGGTCTGGTCCGAGCCGTTTGCGGATGTCCCCACGTCCCAGTCCCGGTTCTGACACAGCCCTCACCGACCCTGTAATCACTTCAAGCAAGGAGTTTTCCGACTGTGGCGAATATTAAGTCTCAGATCAAGCGGATCCGCACCAACGAGAAGCGTCGTCTTCGTAACCAGTCTGTGAAGTCCGAGCTCAAGACGCTCGTTCGCAAGACCCGCGAAGCTGTTGAAGCAGGAGACAAAGAGCTCGCAATCGAGTCCCTCAAGACTGCTTCCCGCAAGCTGGATAAAGCCGTTTCCAAGGGCGTTATCCACAAGAACCAGGCCGCTAACCGCAAGTCCAAGCTTGCAAAGCGAGTTTCTTCGCTCGGCTGATCGCTCATTCTTCACCTTTGGGGTCGCATCCACGTGAGATGCGACCCCAAAGTGTTTGTGTACGGCGTGTTCATCAGGCAACGGACGGACGTGTTGGGTAACCCGTTCGCCCCGCGAACTTGAGCGTTTAACGCCTTCGACGCAACCGACAGATCGTCGTAATGGCCTTTTCAACTGCGTAGCGCGGGTCTCGGGACAAGCCTTTTGTTTCACTGTCTGCACGTCCAAGCGCTTGGATAGCATCTGCGAGCGAACGATCGTTCCACCCCCGCAACTGGCTACGCACGATATCCACCTGCCACTGTTGCATTCCCACGTTGACTCCGCGTCCGCTTGATGAGGCAGATACTTTCACCATCTGTCGGATCTTGATTGCCAGGGCAGCGACAAGCTGTTGAGGTTCAACACCCGTAGCGAACGCGTGCCGTACAAGGGTGAGGGCTCGCGCTGTTTCACCAGCGATGGCTGCATCGGCTACTTCGAATCTGCTTGCTTCAATGCGTCCCGCGTGATAACGATGCACGTCCTCTAGCGTGATTGTGCCGTCGCAATCAGAGAGAAGCTGGGCAACTGCGGCCGCCATTTCGCGCAGGTCGGAGCCAAGCGCGTCAACGATCGCTTGCATCGCATCACGATCCATCTGACGGTGAGCACGGCGAACATCAGAGCGGATCAGCTCAAGCTTATCCCGGTCAGATTTAATGATTTCTGCTGAGATAACGGGGAATTTAGCTTTTGCGATAGCGTCGGTGACCTTTTTTCCCTTCGCGTTTCCGCCGGGGTGAACCAGAAGAAGCCACACATCGAAGGCAGGGGCCGCAATATAGGTCAAGAGGTCGTTGGCAAGAGCGTCGCTCATCGTTTCAAGGTCACGAATGATCACCAGTCGGCTTTCACCAAACAGTGACGGCGAGGTAATCATGTCCAGTTGACCCGTCTGATAGGTGGCAGCGTTCAGGTCTGTGCGTTCAAGGTTTGGATCTACAGAACGCGCCTGCGAGCGCAGAGAATCAAGAGCGCGATCGATCAGCAGCCCTTCTTTGCCCTTAATCAAGACAATAGGAGCCAGTTCAATAGCAACCGGAGCTGGCGGTTTACTTCCCCGACTAGCCATTGATTACCTCTCTTTCTTCGCACGCCCTATAAGTCTGACACGTTCCATGTACACATGCGTTTGCACTCGACGTAGTAGGGGGATGACGAGCGCACGCTTCCAGTAGAGCACCAGTGCCGCGCTCACAATGCTAGCGACGATCACGTCACGCGACGAAAGCTGATGACTAGCCCCTGGAAGGTGTGCAAAGAAGAAAGCAACGTTCGTAATCCACCGCGTGAAGAACGCTGATCCTTGCGCGCACGCGTGAGCGAGCCAAGGAGAGACTCCAAGCAGGCATGTTGCCGCGATCGCCAGCAATGTCGCCGGCGCAACCGCTACCGAGGCCATAACATTCGCAGGTATGCCGTATACCGGGACGCGTGGGTTGGCAAGAAGCAGGATGGGGAAAGTCATCGCATAGCAACTGACTGGGATTGCCAAGTAGTCAATCGCGACGCCAATTGTTTTGCCGATGAGTGTGTCCGAACGGATTTTTCTGCGCCGATAATCGAGGATGTGCCGAGCGATCACAACCATTCCAAAGGTCGCCGCTACGGAGAGTGAAAAACCGAAGTTACTTGCGACCCACGGGTTGAACAGGATTGATCCGATGGTGACTGCGCTTAACGTCGTCACCCCCTGTTTTCCCCTACCGCTAGCCTCTGCCCCAATCCCCAACGCCGAGGTGAGTACCGCTCGCATTACTGCAGGCGTTGCCCCAACTATTGCAACCACAATGGTCAGAACTACTACGATTCCGAACAGACGAAAACGTGTGCGGCCTCGTAGGACGAGGGCGGCAACTCCCATGATGATCGCCAAGTGCGAGCCGGAGACTGCAGTTAAATGCAATAGTGAGGTCCGGCGAAAAGCTTCCTTCAGTTCTTTCGTCATTGCAGAGTCATTACCGATTGCCATTCCCGGAACCAAAGCTTGCGCTTGAGGTTCCAAGTCAGCAACCAGATCGACGAGGCCGGTGCGAATTCTTCGCACCGTAGCTCGCCACCCTTGTGGCCTAGCAACACATTTCAGTTTCGAGGTGTGAATGATTCCTGCCCAAGGAAGATGCGCGCTGAACTCAGTGTCGATCACTCCCCTGGTTTCAACTGTGTCCCCACGATAGAGAGTGGGCCAGTGGCTTCCTGTTAGTCGCACTTTAATAGGGCGAGTTGGTCGCATCCCTTGTGTGCCCGCGCCTGTCACGCGAAGGGAAACGATCTGCGAATCTGACGAGAACTTCCCTGAGACTTCAGATGGATCATCTTCTAGCTCGCCACGTATCGTGATCAGCGATCCGGTTTGAGCCGCTTGAAAGACCTCGGTGCGCCGTGCACTGTTGTGAGCGACCGCCCCCACACACACGGCCACAACAGTGGCAAAACAGACCAGTGCTAGCAGGGCTCGCAGGGAACCAAATGGGATCAGGGTGTGACGCCCTTGGCGTGGATGAACCGCATTCAACGATGCCAGCATCCACACGCACCCCAGGCTTGTAGCACCAGCAACAGCAGCTATGGCCGTGTTGCTGTCCGTTTTCGTTCCGAAGAGGGCACCGCACCAGACTGCCACCGCCACGGGGGCAAGACGCCAATCATGCATTGCCGGTGGCGGTTTCATTGACACGCCCGAGAACGGATCTTCTCTAGTAGTGCTGGTCCTATCCCCGGCACCGCATCAACGTCATCCACCGATTGGAACGGACCGGATTGGTCTCGGAACTCTTTGATTCGCCGGGCAAGTGCCGGACCAACGCCATCTAACTGCTCGAGAGCACCAACATCGGCCGTATTCAGGTCAATACATGAGCTCCCAGTTGTTGATGCGGTCGGTGACGAGGAATCAGAAGGGGTGTGTGCGACCTCGCCCACCCGAGGAATCACAATATGTTCCCCGTCCACTAGTGGGCGCGCTAGATTTACTTGTTCAACATCGGCATCTTCTGCCACTCCGCCCGCTTCTTCGAGTGCGTCAGCGACCCGTTTGCCCATTTCTAGGGTCAATAGGGACGGGGAATTGACCGCTCCCGTCACATAAACGGTGACCTGTTCTCTGTTCTGTTGAGGTGCCGGAAGCGACGTGGGTTGGCTGGCGGATGACGCTACCCGAATCGACTGCCCAGACTCAGTGCTGGCGTAGTCTTCACTGTCATTCATCTGTTTCGCCGACGATGCCGTGGTTGTTTTCCACACACCGATCCCCGCAACAAGAAGAACAACGACTCCCAGTAGCACCATCGATTGAACCGACGGGAGCAGACGCACCTTCCACTCGGGACGCGGCTCATCGAGCGGATCCTCATCTTCAGGCTCAAACACTGCCTCGGTCAGACGAGCGACATTCAGACGATTCGTGACATTCATGCGCACACACTAAGAAGCAACACCTCCTCGCGCACCTACGCAATAAGAAAACTGTGGATAACTCATCCGGCTATCAACAGGTTGGCTTGAGTCACGCCACCCGGCCTCGTCCCCCTTGAGGATGAAAGGTAGAACGTCGAGTTCAGACATTCCCCGAAACGCCTTTGGCGTTGAACGAGGTTCTGACGCATCGTGGTACCGGACAAGCATGTGTCACGGTTCTCAATGAATCAGGTCGCCCAACTCCGGTTGCGCCGACGTCCATGTGGGCACCGCTTGGGTCATGGGACCGGCAAGCGCTGACTTTTGAGAAGGACTCCAAATCAGACAGGCGCGCACACTACGGCCTATCCCAAGTAGGCTAAGGGTGTAAGGAACACAGCAGTGGCGAGCATCTCGCTTCATCCACTGCGGGATGCTTCTTCATCAAGCAGAGCCTGAAAGAGGAATCGACATGCGCATCGGATTTATTGGAGCCGGTTCAATGGTCGCCGCAATTGCACGTGGTGCGGTTGCGGCCGGAATGAACGGAGCTGATTTCCTTTTCACTGACGCGAATGGTGTCCATGCTCCGGCGCTTGCCCGCGAAGTTGGTGGGCAGGTTGCTTCATCCAATGGGTCGCTCGCTCATCAGGTTGACCTGCTTGTCCTTGGGGTGAAACCTCATATTCAGTCTGAAGTGATCGAACAGATCGCTCATATCGTTCGCGAGCGTCCAGATATGGCCGTTGTTTCTTTGGCTGCCGGTCGCACCCTTGATTCGATGCTCCACGATTTCGGCGCAGCGGTTCCCTTGATCCGCGTGATGCCGAATGTCAACGCACAGGTTGGCCAGTCAATGAGCGCAATCTGCTCTCAGGATGCAACCGAGGCTCAGCTTGGAGCAACCGAACGCCTGCTCGGCGCTGTCGGGCGTACCGTGCGAATCAGCGAGAAAGAATTCCCTGCGTTCATGGCGTTGGCAAGTTGCTCGCCCGCGTGGGTTTTCCAGATTATTGAGACGCTTGCCCGAGCCGGCGTGAAACATGGGCTGACGAAGTCTTCTGCCACCTTGATTGCCGCCCAGGCTGTTGCTGGCTCAGCGGACCTGCTTCTTGCAAGCCAAGAACGCGGTGTGAATGCTGCCCAGCTTATTGATTCGGTCTGCTCGCCCAATGGCACCACGATTGCCGGTCTGCTGGCCGCTGAAAACGCCGGTCTGTCCCCCGCACTTGTGACAGCTGTCGACGCTGCTATTGCACGCGATCAGGAAGTGTCTTCCTGATCTTTGTCTATCCGGCGCGTCATCGCTCCCAGTTGCGCGAACCCGACCAAGAAAACCCCATCTCACAATGAATGCTGTTGTCCTCTGATTGCGGATTTCACACTCGCGTGACTGGCTACGAAGGAGACTTCGTAGCCAGCCTTTATTGTGTTTCATTGACGAGGTTCCTCCCCGGGCCTCGTTGATTGATCGCCAGGGGGCAAAGGTCGCGAATACCCGATGCGCACGTTTGGTTTTCCCCTTGAAACCCCACTACTCTAGTGGGGTACATGTCCACGACTCGGATGGAGAATATTGATATGGGTGGCCGTCTTTCGACCCCGACTTCTGTTGTAGCACCGACGGTTCCTGACCGTGTTGGCGCTGAAGGTTTGGAACACAAGTGGGGTGAGAGCTGGGAGAACGCAGGTACCTACGATTTCGATCGTACGGCAACGCGCGAGCAGGTGTACTCGATTGACACTCCGCCACCCACGGTTTCGGGTTCTCTTCACGTTGGACACGTGTTCTCGTACACCCACACTGACGTTATTGCGCGTTACCAGCGCATGATGGGTAAGTCCGTTTTCTACCCGATGGGTTGGGATGACAACGGTCTGCCGACTGAGCGTCGCGTGCAGAACTACTTTGGTGTTCGCGTTGATCCGACGCTCCCCTACGATCCTGACTTTGTTCCCCCACATGAGGGTGGCGAAGGTAAGTCGATCAAGGCTCGTGATCAGAAGCCGATTTCGCGTAAGAATTTCGTTGAGCTCTGCGAACGTCTGACGGTTGAAGATGAGGCTCAGTTCGAGGCGCTGTGGCGCTACCTTGGTCTGTCCGTGGATTGGAAGCAGCATTACCAGACGATCGGTAAGCGCGCCCGCAAGGTCGCTCAGGCTGCATTCCTCCGCAACTTGGCTCGCGGTGAGGCCTACCAGAGCGAAGCTCCCGGTCTTTGGGACATTACATTCCAGACCGCTGTTGCTCAGGCTGAGCTTGAGTCGCGTGAGTACCCGGGTTTCTACCACCGTCTGGCGTTCCACCTCACAGATGCTGATGCTGCCGCGAAGGCTGTCGCTGCCGGTGCTCCCGTGGAGAACGGCGTGGATGTCTGCATCGAGACAACTCGTCCAGAGTTGCTCGGCGCGTGTGTTGCCCTTGTTGCTCACCCGGATGATGAGCGTTACAAGCCGTTGTTCGGAACGACCGTTGCCTCCCCCGTCTTCGGTGTTGAGGTTCCTGTTCTTCCTCATCCGCAGGCCGAGATGGATAAGGGCGCTGGTATCGCCATGTGCTGTACCTTCGGTGACACCACGGATATCGACTGGTGGCGTGACCTCGACCTTCCTCTGCGCGCGATCCTACGTAAGGACGGCCGTATCATCGCTGAAACGCCCAAGTGGATCACGTCCGCTGAAGGTATCGCAGCATTCGAGGCGATCGCCGGTAAGACGACGTTCTCCGCACGCGAGACCCTGGTTGCGATGCTCGCCGAGTCCGGCGAGATGCGCGGTGAGCCGACGAAGACGATGCGTCAGACGAACTTCTTCGAGAAGGGCGATAAGCCACTCGAAATCGTGACCTCGCGCCAGTGGTACATCCGTAACGGTGGCAAGCCGTGGACGAACCCGGCGTCGGGTAAGGATCTGAACGAAGAGCTGGTTGCTCGCGGTCGCGAGCTGGCATTCCACCCCGACTTCATGCGTGTACGCTACGAAAACTGGGTGACTGGCCTGAACAATGACTGGTTGGTTTCCCGCCAGCGTTTCTTCGGTGTTCCGTTCCCGCTGTGGTACAAGGTGAACGAGGCCGGCGAGGTCGATTACAACCAGATCATTACGCCGGCCGAAGATGAACTGCCCGTCGATCCTTCGTCTGATGTTCCGACTGGATACACCGAAGCCCAGCGTGGCGTTGCCGGCGGTTTCGTGGGAGAACTGGACATCATGGACACGTGGGCAACGTCGTCCCTGTCCCCGCAGCTGGCATGTGGTTGGCTCGAGGACGAGGATCTGTTCAGCCGTACGTACCCGATGGATCTGCGCCCTCAGGGTCAGGACATCATTCGTACCTGGCTGTTCTCGACCGTTGTTCGCGCAAACCTCGAGTTCGGAGAACTTCCGTGGAAGCACGCTGGTATCTCGGGCTGGATCCTTGATCCTGATCATAAGAAGATGTCGAAGTCCAAGGGCAACGTGGTCACCCCGATGGGGCTGCTTGAAAAGTACGGTTCGGATGCGGTTCGCTACTGGGCAACGTCCGCTCGACTGGGCTTGGATGCAATCTTCGACGAAGCGCAGATGAAGATCGGTCGTCGTCTGGCAATCAAGGTTCTGAACGCTTCGAAATTTGCTCTGACCATGGGTGGTGAGGGCGCGGCGATCGATCTGGATCCGGCGCAGGTGACGGTGCCGCTGGATCGTTCGGTTCTGGCGACGCTGGCCTCCGTCATCGACGAGGCCTCGGCTGCTCTGGCGTCCTACGAGCACTCTCGCGCGCTCGAGGTCACGGAGTCGTTCTTCTGGACGTTCTGCGACGACTACCTGGAGCTGGTCAAGGAGCGCGCCTACAACCGTGATAGCGCGTGGGACGAGGCCTCGGCCGCATCCGCCCGTGCGGCTCTGGCGATCGTTATCGACAACGTCGTGCGTCTGCTCGCCCCCTACCTGCCGTACGTGACGGAAGAGGTGTGGAGCTGGTACCGCGAGGGCAGCGTGCACACCGCTCCGTGGCCGGTCGTAGCTGACCTGGCTGGCGTCGAGGGCAATCCCTCAGTGCTCGAAGCCGCGTCCTCTGCTCTGATCGCGCTGCGTCGCGTGAAGTCTGAAGCGAAGGTGTCGCCGCGTACGCCGTTCCTAGCGGTGACGGTGCGCGCCCCGCAGGCTCAGGTCGAGGCTCTGAAGTCCGTGAAGGGTGACCTGGAGGCCGCGTCAAAGGCCGTGGATGCCCTGACCGTGACCGCCTCCGATGACGCTGAGGCCACCGAGGCCGTCGTCGAGTCCTTCAAGCTGGGCGAGGCTCCTGCCAAACGCAAGGGCTGAGCGTTAGGCTGCTGGGGCCTCCGTGGGAAACCACGGAGGCCCCTCGTTTTACCCAGTATTGAAAGACGGGGCTAATGTCCGAAAGACACAGGTCTCAACAGCACTGATCTGCACGTTTACGACCTAGGGTGAAGCCATAGCAATCAAGAGGCTCAATGGGTTCCTGGCGACCATCCCACACTCCGACAACCGCGCTCGGATGGTAGAGGTGGCGGACTGGGGTGTTCACACCTACCCGGAACTGGAGCTGCGCATCGCGTGGAACCAGCCGATGTTCGCTCACCACAGCACGTATATCATTCGCGCTGAACTGGGATTGAAATGAACGAGCGATGCTCTCGCCTGATCCTGTCCCGCAAGGCTCGGCGACAGTTCAGAGAACTTCGACGCTCCCTCTCCCCCATTCTACGGGCGCGTAGGATAGGGGGAAACAGTAGGAGCGCCGCTGGCCCCGTCCCGCAGCACACACCGCCCAGCGACCAGGGAGCAGACATGACCGCCGAAGAAACCCCGGCCTCGTCCAACGACGACACGACGACGCAGGCGCAGACGACCACCAAAGCCCTCGAGTGGCACGCCCCCGTCCTGGTGCGCATCGACGATCACACGACGATCCCCCACCTGCTGAAAGAGCGCGTGCAGCGCAGTGCCACCCGCCCCCTCATCCTGCGCAAAATCGGTATCGGCGACACGTGGCGTTCCATCACGGCGCGCGACTTCTACGATGAAGTGCACGCGCTCGCCGCTGGCCTCATCGCGCGGGGCCTCGAACCCGGCGACCGCGTCGCGATTATGAGCCACACCCGCTACGAGTGGACGCTCCTCGACTTCGCGTGCTGGGCGGCCGGCCTCGTCCCCGTGCCCATCTACGAGACCAGCTCCATCGACCAGGTCGCCCACGTCCTCGTCGACGCGGACGTCAACCTCATCATCACCGAAACCGTGTCCATGGCAGAGATCGTGCGCGCGGCAGCAGAGCGAGAAAACCGGGACAGCACCCACGTGCTCTCCCTAGACTCCGAGGCCATCGAGACCCTCATCGCGGAGGGCTCGGCCACCCCGCGCGAGCGCGTCCTCGCCCGCTCGGAGGCCCTCACCAAGGACGACATCGCAACCATCGTCTACACATCGGGCACGACGGGCACGCCCAAGGGCACAGTCCTGTCCCATGAGAACTTCACGAACCTATGCCTGAACGCCCACTCGTGGATGCCGGAGATTGCCGCCGGCAAGGACTCGCGCCTGCTCCTCTTCCTACCGCTGGCCCACGTGTTCGCGCGCTTCCTGCAGGTCTTCCAGATCAGTGGCAACGGCGTGCTTGGCCACGCCTCTAACATCAAGAACCTGCTGAACGACCTGGCATCTTTCAAGCCGACCTATCTCCTCGTCGTCCCGCGCGTCCTAGAAAAGATCTACAACTCGGCGGACACGAAGGCTTCCGGCCCCAAGCGCAAGATCTTCCGCTGGGCCGCCAAGATCGCGATCGCCTACTCGCGTGCCCTCGACACCGAGGAAGGCCCCAGCGCCTCCCTCAAGGCCCAGCACGCGCTGGCGGATAAGCTCGTCTACCAGCAGATCATCCGCCTGGTGGGTGGCAACGCAGACTACATCGTCTCGGGCGGCGCGCCCCTGGCCACTTGGCTCGCCCACTTCTATCGTGGCGTCGGTATCCCCGTTCTAGAGGGCTACGGCCTGACAGAGACGGTCGGCCCGGTCTCTGTCAACACGCCCCACCTGTCCAAGATCGGCACCGTGGGCCCGGCTCTGCCGCCCATGTCCTTCAAGATCAGCGACGAGGGCGAGATCCTACTCAAGGGCCCAAGCATCTTCCAGCACTACCACAACGACCCCGAGGCAACGACCGCCTGCTTCACCGAAGACGGCTGGTTCCGCACGGGCGACCTGGGGTCCCTGGACCGCGACGGCTACGTGTCCATCACGGGCCGCGCGAAAGAGATCATCGTGACGGCGGGTGGCAAGAACGTCGCCCCGGCTGTCCTCGAAAACCCGATGCGCTCCCACCCGCTCATCTCCCAGGTCCTGGTCGTGGGCGACCAGAGACCGTTCATCGCCGCGCTCATCACGCTGGACGCGGAGATGCTGCCCGATTGGCTCGCCACCCACTCGCTGCCCCCGATGAGCGTGGCGGAGGCAGCCACGAACGTCGAGGTCCTGGCCTCCCTAGAGAAGGCGGTGGCCTCGGCGAATAAGCACGTCTCGCGCGCCGAGTCGATCCGCAAGATCAAGGTCCTCACGACCGACTTCACGGAGGCAAACGGCCTGCTCACACCCTCGCTCAAGGTCAAGCGCCTGAAGGCCACGCACCGCCTTGCCTCCGTCATCGACGAGATCTACGGCGGTCCCGTGCAGAACTGACCTGCTCATGAACAAAGCCGTGGCCGGCTCGCTCCCCTTCTTGATGTCGGGGTTGGCGAGCCGGCCACGGCTTTCTTATGTGGGCAACCTACTGCGAGGCGAGCGCCGCTGTGGGTGGCGTGCGGGCCGCTCGGATCGCGGGGTAGAGCCCGGCGACGGCGCCGATGAGGAGAGTGGAGCCGAGGCCTGCGGCGATCACCCACCAGTGCAGAGTGGGCGGCCAGCCGTACGCGTAACACATGCCCCAGGTGACACCGGCGCCGATGAGGCATCCGGCGAGTCCTCCGAGGAAGGACAGCAACAGGGCTTCGGCCAGGAACTGCACAGTGACGTGTCCCCGCTTGGCGCCGAGCGAGCGGCGCAGGCCAATCTCCTTGCGACGTTCCAGGACGGAAATGATCATCGTGTTGGCCACGCCGATGCCACCGACGAGCAGGGCGATCGAACCAACGCCGGCGAGCAGGGTCGTGAGCGTCTGGTCGGCCGCGTTTTGGGCGGCCAGTGCGTCGGAAGGACGTGAGACCTTGAGGCCGGTGGCGCCCTGCGGGGCGAGCGTGGGTCCGAGGAGCTCGCGGACGTTCTCCACCTGGTCCTCGGAGGAGCGCTCATAGATCGTCGTGGGGGTCTTGCCCGCGCCGAAGTACGTGTCCGCGGCGGCAACGCCGATGAGGGCGGCGTTATCAAGTTCCTCGGCCAGGGGTGCTGGATCCATAATGCCCAAGACGGTGAACGACATGCCACCCAGCCACACCTGGGTGCCTGGCTCGACGACGCCGAGCAGCTGCGCGGCTTTCGAGCCCAGGACGACGCCCGGATACTTCGCGGTGGCATCGTTGAGCCACGTGCCCTTCTTCATGGTCCCGGATACGACATTCAGGAGGTTCGTGTCAGCCGCCATCGTGATGATGCCGCCGGTCGCGTTCGGGTCGGACAGGCGCGAGCGGTACACGGAGACGCCACTCAGCGTCGACGTCGAAGCCGCGTCGGTGACGCCCGGGATCATGAGAGTGCGGCCCACGGCGTCCTCGGGCAGGATGAGGTCCGTCCCCGACAGGTCAGCGCCGCTGCGCGCCGTCAGCATGTTGGTACCCAGCGCCCGCAGCTGCTCTTGCAGGCGGGCCTGCGAGGATGCGGAGACGCCGACGACGCCGACCATGGCCGCGATGCCGATCGCGATGCCCAGGGCCGAAAGGACGGCGCGCATAGGGCGAGCGCGTAGGCCCGTCAGGCCCAGGCGCGCGACGTCCGAGAAGCGCAGGGCGGAGCGACCGGTTCCTGAATTCTTCTCACTCTCCATGGTCACCTCCCGGGTGTGCGGAGTCGGAGACGATCTCGCCATCGCGGATGGCGATCTGCCTGGGCAGCGAGGCCGCCAGGTCGTTGTCGTGGGTGATCACGATGATGGTGGTGCCGGCCTCGTTGAGCTCGCGCAGGAGGGTGACGATGGACGCGCCCGAGCGCGAGTCGAGGTTGCCGGTGGGCTCGTCGGCCAGCAGCAGGGCCGGGTGCCCGATGATGGCACGAGCGATCGCGACGCGCTGGCGTTCACCGCCCGACATCTGGTGGGGCTTGTGGTCCATGCGGTGTCCGAGGCCCACGCGGGTCAGAGCCTCACGCGCGGCCTCGCGACGCTTGGCACGGGGCACGCCCCGATAGAGCAGTCCATCTGCGACGTTGTCAAGGGCGCAGACGCCGGCCGTCAGGTGGAACTGCTGGAACACGAAACCGATCAGCGACGATCGCACTCCCGACAGCTCCGTGTCACGCAGGGAGGACACGTCTGTGCCGTTAATGCACACGCTACCCGAGGTGGGGCGGTCGAGCGTTCCGATGAGGTTGAGCAGAGTGGATTTTCCGGAGCCGGACGGCCCGACGATGGCGACGAACTCTCCCTCGTCGACGGCCAGGGATACTCCGTTACAGGCATGCACGGGCGGGCTGCCGAAGGACCGGTGCACGTCGGTCAGTTGCAGGATGTGGCTCATCGGTTGGGCACCACCACGCGCTGGCCTTCGGCGATCTCGTCGCCGCTCACTTCGACGCGGTCTCCCGCGAACAGGCCGACGGTGACAGGGACCCGACGAATCTTGCCCGACTCATCCACGACCTCGACGCCGAACTGGTCGGCACTCAGGGCCACGAGCGCGCTGAGGGGCACGGACAGCACGTCCGTACGAGTCTCGGAGGTCAGGCCCAGGGAGACCGAGGCCTCCTGGAGCCCTTCGAGGGCGGAGGTGTCATCGGGGGTGACGGTGATCGGAATAATTCGTTCCTTGGTCGTCTCCTCGGATCCCTCCTCGCTGGCTTTTTCGCGCGGGGGTTCGACCGAGGTAATCGTTCCGGTCGTCGTGGTGGTGGAGCCGGGCAGGCGCACGGTCACTGAGTTTCCGACGACGCCGAGAGCCTGGTCGGAGAGCTTCAGGTTCGCGGAGATGACTTGACGCGAGGAAGAGGCCGTGAACAGTTCCGTCTCCATCGTCGCGTTGTCGCCGACACGGGCCTTCAGGGCACCAATACGCAGGTCCTCAGGTGCAAAGAGGACGGTGCCCAGCGGCAGTGAGCCGGTTTGGGGCAGGTTGAGGGCCTTTTGCCACCTCTGGATCGCCACGGTCGTGTTCCAGTCGAAGTGGGCATCGGGGGTAGCCTCGAAATAGCCGAGCTCGGACAGCGCGGTCTCCAGCTGGGTGACATCCTCGCCGTTGTCCATGCCTGCCTCAAACGTGCGCCAGGCGGGGGTAGAGCCGTGGAGCAGATACGTGTTGTCGCCACCGACCGTATACACGTGCGATCCCTGGGTGAGGGTCGTGCCGGGCGTGGGCAGGGAGGTGACAACGCCTTCGAAAGCACTCTTGAGGGTGTAGGAGTCGGCGTAGTGGAGGTTTCCCTGGACGGTGGTCTCCCCCGCCAGGTCTCCCTTCGTAATGGTCTCCGTCGCACCGTCAAAGGACTGGGGGGCTTGGGCGTCTGTGTTGGTGCCCGAGCAGGCGGACAGGGTCAGCGCGCCGATCGCCAGGATCGCGAGTGCCGCGGGGCGCAGGGTTTGCGAACGCTTCACTTGGCGGCCCCTGACTGTTGGAAGCACTTGTTGAGCACATCCTCGGGGATGTCCTTGACGCTGATGCCTTCGCCCGCCTGCGGGTCCTTGACGTCATATCCGGCCTCACGCAGGCACTGCGCTGCCTTGACCATTGACTCGCGCGCTGCGGGGTCGTTCGCAATGTTGTCCTCGCCGGTCAAGCCGGAGACCTTCATCATGCACTCGTTGAGGGCAGAGTCGAAGGCGGTGGAGTGATCGTTGAGCTGATCGGGCGTCAGGCCCGTGTCAGGCACGTCGAAGCCCTTGTCACGCATGCACTGAGCAAACAGCAGATTCGGGTCGTTGCTGGCCGCGTTGGTGGCCGTTCCGCTCTGGCTCTTGGTGCTGGACGCGGACGAGGTGGACGAGCCGGTCGATCCGCATGCGCTGAGGACCGTAGCCAGGGTGACGGCGACGACGGCAAGAGCGCGCATCTGCGTGCGATTCTTCATCAAAAAACTCCTTGAGGACTGCTTATCGGCAATGGTTCTCACTGCCTGAATAGATTACAGTCCACAACCCTGAAAGCTGCCTGAAAACTATCGGGGAGCCTGCGCAGAATTTCATCAGACAATCCTGAGAGGGCAAAACGAGACGGGGGACGCTCGCACATCCACCGTCTCTCAACAGATTCTCCTCCTCGTCGGGTGCTTATACGGTCAGTCTTCGCCCCCTCGGAGTGAGCCGTGTTTTTCTTGAGGATGGACAGGATCTCTACGTGCTTGGCCTCACTCAAGGCAACCTACCGGGTGCCCATCATCTCCCAACAATGCCATGCTTCGGTATTGAGTGGGTGCTCCCCTCGTCGTACTCGGCCTTGATGTCTTCGTGGTGGCGAATAACTTCCTTCACCATGAAGGCAAGGAACTTTTCAGCAAAGTCAGGGTCGAGGCCGGATTCTTCGGCGAGCGATCGCAGACGCGCAACCTGTCGTGCTTCACGTGCCGGGTCAGCCGGCGGAAGATCATGGAGAGCTTTGATGTGTCCGACTCGCTGGGTACAGCGGAAACGCTCAGCAAGAATATGGACGAGCGCAGCATCGATGTTGTCGATGGTTCCACGCGCGTCAGCCAGCTCGGCAGGGATGCCTGTTCCGATCAGGGCCTCCCCGGACGTGTGGGCGCTGATCTGCGTTTCTTCTGCCACTGGTTTTCCCATCCGGTTCAGGCGGTGCGAATCTGATGAGCGCGCTCGGCGTAGAGCTCAGGCTCACCTTCACCAAGAACGTACTCGCGCGTAATCACAACGCGCCCCACGTCGTCACGGCTGGGCAGCTCAAACATCAGGTCAGACAGTGTGTTCTCCATGATCGACGACAGGCCACGGGCACCGGTCTTACGCTCGTTCGCCAAGGCCGCGACCTCGAGCAACGCCTCGTGCGTGAACTCCAGATCAATGCCGTCAAGCTCGAAAAGATGCTGGTACTGGCGAACTAGGGAGTTCGTCGGCTCGGTCAGGACGCGGACGAGGTCTTCTTCGGTCAGTTCCTGCGTGGATGTCAGGATCGGCAGACGACCAATGAATTCTGGAATCATGCCGAACTTGTGCAGATCTTCAGGGGTGATCTCTTTGTACAGGTCACCCATTTCAGCAGCAGACTTCAGGTCTGAGCCAAAACCGGTGGAACGCTGACCCAAACGAGCCTTCACGATCTCTTCAATACCTGCGAAAGCCCCCGCTGCGATGAACAGGATGCCCGACGTGTCAATCTCAAGGAACTGCTGGTTCGGGTGCTTGCGTCCGCCCTGCGGCGGCACCGAAGCAACCGTGCCTTCAATAATCTTCAGCAGAGCCTGCTGGACACCTTCGCCGGAAACATCGCGTGTGATCGAGGCGTTCTCTCCTTTACGGCCAATCTTGTCGATTTCGTCGACGTAGATGATGCCCCGTTCAGCCTTTTTAATGTCACCATCCGCGGTCTGGATCAGACGAAGAAGAATATTCTCGACGTCCTCACCAACGTAGCCGGCTTCCGTCAGCGCAGTCGCGTCAACGATCGCGAAAGGAACGTCAAGCATACGCGCCAGCGAACGCGCCAAGTGAGTCTTGCCCGTACCCGTGGGGCCAAGCAACAGAATGTTCGACTTGGTCCCCTGCATATCTTCAGCATGCCCAGCGTCACGCGACTTCACACGCTTGTAGTGGTTGTAGACCGCGACAGACAGCGCACGCTTCGCACGACCCTGGCCGATCACCCACGAATTCAGGAAGTCGTTGATTTCAATTGGCTTCGGCAGGGGCAGCTCCGAGGTTTCTTCGGGAGCCTTGCCCAATTCCTCAGCGATGATTTCGTTGCAGAGGTCTATGCACTCGTCACAGATGTAGACACCGGAACCGCCGATGAGCTTGCGCACCTGCTTCTGACTCTTTCCACAGAACGAGCACTTGAGCAGTTCAGCTCCGTCGGTCAGTCGAGCCACGTTAGCCCTCCATCGATCAAAATTCATCACTACCGCGCGCCACCGGGACGTCACACGTAGATATGTTGGTTGCCACCTAGGATTGGCGTGCAAACGCTTCCGTTCAGCGTGTCTTCAGCCTATGTGAGGACAGGTAAGTCCGCCATTCGGCGCGCCATTTTCTCCCCACAGCGTAGCCACCTTCACGCTAGTGAGCGCCAGCGTTTTAGCTCTTGCGGGACTGAAGAACCTGGTCGATCAGGCCGTATTCTTTCGCCTGGGGAGCGGTCAGGATCTTGTCGCGCTCGATGTCACGGCGGACCTGCTCAACCGGGGTGCCCGAGTGATGCGCGAGCGTATCTTCCAGCCACGCGCGCATACGGTCGATCTCGTCAGCAACGATCTGGATATCGGATGCCTGCCCCTGCATGCCTTCCATGGCCGGCTGGTGGATCAGAACACGAGCATTCGGCAGTGCCAGGCGCTTGCCCGGTGAACCGGCCGCCAGCAGAACGGCTGCAGCCGATGCGGCCTGACCAAGGCACACGGTCTGGATCTGTGGCTTAATGTACTGCATCGTGTCGTAGATTGCGGTCAGCGCGGTGAAGGAACCACCGGGGCTGTTGATGTACATGGTGATCAGCGAATCTGGATCCTGGCTTTCCAGAACCAGAAGCTGCGCCATCACGTCATCAGCAGACGCGTCATCAACCTGCACGCCGAGGAACACAATGCGATCCTCGAACAGCTTGGCGTAGGGGTCCTGGCGCTTAAAACCGTAAGCGGTGCGCTCTTCGAAATTCGGCAGAACATAGCGAGCCTGTGGCATCTGACGGGCGATACCTTCAAAGTACGGGGTGGTGCTCATCAGTTTTCTCCATCCTGGCCGAGCGTGCTAATTTCCTGCGGGTTCACGATGACCTTGTCAACGAAGCCGTATTCCAGGGCCTCGTACGCCGAGAACCAATTGTCACGGTCCGCGTCCAGTTCGATCTGCTCAACGGACTTGCCGGTACGCTCAGCGGTGATCTCGGCGAGTTCCTTCTTCATCTTCAGAATCAGGTCCGCGTTAATACGAATCTCAGTGGCGCTACCACCGGCACCACCAAGAGGCTGGTGGAGCAGGACGCGAGTATGCGGGGTGATGAAGCGCTTGCCCGGCGCGCCTGCGGTCAGCAGGAACTGACCCATCGAAGCAGCCAAGCCCATTGCGACAGTGACAACATCAGGCTTGACGTACTGCATAGTGTCGTAAATTGCCATGCCTGCGGTCACCGACCCACCCGGGCTGTTGATGTACAGGTAGATGTCGCGGTCCGGATCTTCGGCGGCAAGCAGAAGCATCTGGGCGCAGATCGCGTTGGCGTTTTCATCACGGACCTCGCCGTTCAGCCAAATGATGCGTTCTGCAAGAAGTCGCTGGTACACGGAGTCGGACAGACCCATCGGCGATTGCACGCCGCCGCCTGCCATTACAGCCTGGTCGCTCACGAGGATTCTCCTTGGTCGAATAGATCCGCTTTCAGATCCCACTGGGTATAACCTATCGGTTTCACGCGGACAAGGCTCAGCCAATCCCCCTCTGTTCGCTGTAGGCGCAGTGCTCATAGCAGTATGAGGCCTCCCACATGCAATGTGGCCGGTACCCGAAAGTACCGGCCACATTCACTCGCGTGTTGCTAGCGCATGCTTGAATCAGGCTTCAGTGGTTTCTTCTGCCTCTTCAGCTTCTGCTTCTTCCTTTGCAACGTCGCCGAAGAACTCAGAGAGGTCAACGACCGTGCCTTCGGTGTCCTTGACGGTGACCTGACGCAGAGCCTCGATCATAGCCTTGGAACGTCCGAGGTCTGCGACAACTGCTGCCATCTGCTGCGAGGAGGAGAACAGCTGGTTGATGTCGATGCCGAGGTTCTGCGACATCTGGATCGCGTAGTCGATGAGTTCCTGCTGGGAAACCTGAACATCGAACTTCTTCGCGATTGCCTCGGAGAGGAGTTCAGAACGCAGTTCGCGCTCGACGGCCGCGCGCGCTTCCTTCTTTTCTTTCGGCTTGGCATCTTCGGAGACGCGGCGCGAAACCTCGTGCTCGATGACCTCTTCAGGAAGAAGAATCTCAACCTGTTCGAGGAGGTCGGTGATCAGGTTGTCGCGGGCCTGTAGCGCCTGCTGCGAGGTCTTTGACTGGCCGGCCTGCGTGCGCAGGTCTTCCATGAGCTCGTCGATGGTGTCGAATTCAGAAACCATCTGAGCGAAGTCGTCGTCCGCCTTCGGCAGTTCGCGCGCCTTCATGGACTTCACGGTGATGGTGATGTCTGCTTCTTCACCTTCGTGGTCGCCGCCCTTGAGGGTGGACGTGAAGGAAACCTCGTCGCCTGCCTTGGTGCCACGCAGAGCCTTGTCCTGACCATTGAGCATGTTGCCCGAGCCGATTTCGTAGGACACGTCTGCGACCGAGTCGACCTCTTCACCGTTGATGGTGGCAACCATGTCGATGGTTGCGTAATCGCCGGTCTTGGCCTTGCGGTTGATGGTCTTCAGAGTTGCGAAGCGAGAGCGGAGCTCGTCGAGTTCCTTCTGGACGTCTTCGTCGGTGACCTCGGTGGTGTCGACGGTGACAACGGTCTTCTCGTCGAATTCGGGGAGCTCGAAGTCCGGCACAACCGGGACCTCAGCGGTGAAGATCAGCTGCCCCCCCTGTTCGCCGGTGGTGTTCGGGATCTCGGTGACCTCGACCTGTGGCTGTTGCATCGGGCGGAGCGAATGCTCTGCGACTGCATCCGAGTAGTGACCCGGCAGGACCTCGTTGACGACCTGTTCGATGACGGCTGCGCGACCGAAACGCTGGTCGATGATGCGAGGTGGCACGTGGCCCTTACGGAAACCGGGGATGGAGACCTGCTGGGAGATATCCTTGTAAGCCTTGTTCATCTCATCGGACAGTTCCTCGTAGGGAACCTCAACGGTCAGGCGAACCTTGGTGGGTTCGAGAGTCTCAACGGTGCTCTTCACGTGCGTGCACTCCAAAACGTTTCAAATTTGCGGGAGCACCCAATTCGGGCGCATGACAACTCGCCTAGTTTACGACAGACCCGCGTCAATGTCCCTATCGAGACCAGGTTTATGGCTTAAATGCGCGCAACTCCACTAATCGAGGGCGACTCCACCTTCGAAGTTTCCAAGGAGTGATCCACAGACCAGTCATTCGGCAGTCGTGCGCAAACTCGAGGATCCCTAGGCTCTCACATACATAACCCCGACACTGCAGCTTTCGCCAGTGAAAGATCTGGGGTCTTCATCTCAGGCATACAGAAATTATCGCGAGGAGTATCCGCTGGGCGCGCCATTTCCCAGAAGGAGATCCACTCAATCCGTCTGCCTCGCCCTACTTAATCGCCAGAAGAAATCATGGACGCACGGCGTATGCGTAGTACACCGACGAGGCCGAGGACAAGGAAGAGGCTCGCGGCTAGGAGCGCCCAGCTTGTGGCATCGCTAAAGCCCCTCGTCAGTGCTTCCACGGTGAGAGCAGTTTGATCACCAAGGGCGCTGTGATCGCCTTGAGCTCGCAGTTGCGCGATCATGACGCCGGCGGACGAGCGCGTTGCCTCGGCAATGGAATCGAATGCCTCCCCTGTCAGTCCGGCGTCTTCAAGCGCTTGAGGAAGAGCCATCGAGAGCGAAACGGAGAGCATGGCCCCCGCAACAGCAGTTCCCAAAGCCGAACCAATCTGCCTGACCGTACTCTGTGTCGCCGATCCTTGACCGGAGAATTGAACAGGAATATCCCGAAGTACCGTGCCCGTCAACTGCGCTGATGCAAGACCGAGTCCAAGACCATAGACGGTCAGAGGCAGGCCAATCCCCCATCCCGGGGTCGTCGGGCTCACAAGAAGTGCGAGAACCAGAATGCCTACCACTTCCAGAGCCAGTCCGATCAATACTGTCGCCGGAGCGCCGAACCTCGCCGCAAGATGTCGCGCAGACGCACCCGACAAGAACGCACCAACTGCCATCGCCGCAAGGACGAGCCCCGCGCCCATGATGTCCAAGCCAAGTGCGTTGATGAGATACAGGGGAAGAACAAAAATGATCGCGAATTCTCCCACTGCAACCATTCCGGCAGTCACGTTCCCCCACGCAAAGGTCGGCAGAAGGAAGAGGTCCAGGCGAAGAAGAGCTGTGCGCTGAACCTTCTCACGATGGCGTTCCCACATCACGAAGAGAGCCAGCGCAATCACTGCGACTCCCAAGGCAACGGGGACGGGAGAAAGCGCAGCAGTTGTCGGCCAATCCCACCCAAAGATGCTGAATTCACCCTTCGGAGTCCACCACCCAAGGTCAGGGCCCTCGATAACGGCGAAGACAAGAGCTCCGAAGCCAATCGCGCTGAGCATGGCTCCATCAACATCGATGCCGGGACGCCCACTCTTCCCCCGAGTATTCGGCACGGTAAACAGCGCGGCGACGAATACCAGCGCGCCAATCGGAAGGTTGACCAGGAAGATCCACGGCCACGAGGCCCACTGAGTCAGCGCTCCACCCGCAAGTGGCCCAACTGCGGCAGCGCCGGAAATAACGGCACCCCAGACACCGAATGCCGCCGCCCTATATCGACCACGGAATACCGCGTTTACCGTTGAAAGCGTCGAGGGCATGATGAAAGCCGCCCCCAATGCTTGGATCGCGCGCGACGAGATCAGAACCCCCGCGGTTTCGGATTGGGCAGCTACAAGACTCCCCGCTACGAACACGACGATACCGATCAGGAATACTTTTTTACGCCCCCACCTATCAGCCAAGTTGCCCGTCGAAAGCAGAAGCGCTGCGAGCAGGACTGCATAGAGACTGTTTACCCATTGCGCGTCGGTGATATTCAGCTGCAAGTCCCCAATAATGACAGGGAGAGCAACTCCGACGATTGTGCCGTCAAGGACAATGAGCCCCAGACCGATGGAGAGAACTGCTAGAGCCATCCAGTCACGGCGCGTGGGTGCTACTTCAGAATTCTGGTTTACTGCGCTCATACTTCAATGACCTTTGACGTGGATCAACGAACGAATGCCATATACACAATTATTATGACACTCTGTCAGATACTTTGCTGAGCGAAACGCACATAAAAGAGGCAAAGCACCGAAGAGGGACAATCTCGCAGCGCTGAGGGCAAACTTTATCTGGCCAAAGAAGCGAAACCTCACCCCCGCTACCTCGCCACCTCGCCACCCCGCCCTTTTAACGCCACCAAGACAACGGCGGGCAGGTAGTCGCGTTGGGGTTACCTGCCCACCCTGCTGGCCGGCAGCAGGCCGGATACGGACTTGCGAGGGGCGGATGTTAGGAGTTGGCAGACGCGAGAGCGAGACAAGCCCATAATGTAACTAATATCTGCCAGAGAATAGTTGGCGTCTTTGAGTGCTCGTATTGCTTTTCGGGACGCTACGGAGGCTACTTTGGCGGATTCTTCAGCTGTTTTAGATGCTTCGATGGATTGTTTTACTTGGCGGATTGCTCTATCTCAGGGACGATAGTGATGTTCCAGGTGGAGTGATCGACGTTTTCTTCCATCGTGTCGAGGTAGTCGATTACTTGCTGGCGGGCTTTGGGAAGAGTGCGCACTTGTGTCCAGATGTCGTCCCCGTTCCACAGTTCCCAGCCACCACTCCAGCGGCGGGCGGTGATGGTTATCGTGTTCATTTTGTGTTCCTTTTGCTTGCTTCGATTGTTTTGAGCGCTTTGCGGGTCAGACCTGGGGAGATTTCGCGGGTTTGGGTGATGGAAACGATGAAAGACCCGTTTGACCATATTTCGTGGTCACCTTTGCCTTGGCGTGAAGTGAAGCCTGCCTCTTTGAGGAGTGCGGTCAGTTTATGGCATCAGGATCCGTAAAATCCTGACGAGTACTGGAGTCGAATCCTATTCAGAACGGCAATTCAATGATCTCAAGGCTGTTGGGAAGCTACTTGATCGTACAGAAACCGGGAAAAAGTACATCCTGGTAACTGGTAGGCATACTGCTGTAATCAGAAATACAGGGAGCAGATACGAATATTTGGAGCTACAAAGCCCCTATCCAGACGAAAACAGTTGGCATGAGCTCACAAAAACAGAACTGCGAGAGCGTTTCGCCTGTAAAATGTCACATAGTTTCCGAGGTTTTAGGTACGAGGCTGACTCGACAATCGCGGAAATCACCACACTTGCTAGCAGTGATGGCTACGCTGAATTGATGGGCTACCTTAACACTATGGAAACAGCGCAACGAAAGAGGTTGTTAGGTGCTGTTAAATGATGAGTTTGTCATCGACGACCCCGAAGTCGATGATCCTCATATGTGGACCGTAGAGCGCATCTCTGAAGATGGATCTTTTGAGATAGGCCCCCTGTATGTCACGTTCGATAAGAAAACAGTATTGAACCTGTGGACGGACTACCCGCAAAAGTTCACTCCAGAGCAGATTCAGATCCTGCGGGAAGAACAACCGTATTGGTATAAGTTCTTCCTGCCGAGGCTAGAAGAAGCTTGAGGGCTCTATTCAGACGCAGCACCAATACACATCGACATCAGTCGGGCCGAAAGCCGTTTACGACTACAAGCCGGTGCAGATTCATTTCAGCGTTCCCCAAGGAACTCGGGCGGTCAATCCGATGCGGATTGGTCAATACGGTGCAGCTGAGCGCGAAATCATTCTCCACCGTGGCCTGAAATACAGAATCGATCACGTGCAAGAAGATGAAATGGCGGATCAGATTCACGTCTTTGCTACGATTCTCGAGGAAAAAGAGTAGAATAATACCATGGAGCCGAAGAGGAAGAAGCCGCTCTCGAATGAGGAGCTGAACAGGCTCGTCGAAGAATCCGGATGGATCAACGGCGAGTGGCATTCTGCCGCTGCGGCAAGTCCAGCCGGCGAATCGTCCCTCCCGGAGGGTCGCTACCCATGCATGATTTTCCTCGTCGACGAGACGCCAGTCTCATGGGTTGACCTGATCCGCGATGGCAAGGTCGTCGCCATGATCGCCTGGTACGGAGACCCCGTCACCTACATCGACACGGACTGGATCTGCCTCAGCACGCGCGATGATGAGCTCCAGCACTACATGGATGAACTCGGGATCCGCGGGTTCACCATGACTGAGGCGCGCGACCACATCCTGGAGATCTGGGAGCACACCGAGATCCGCGCAGTCACCCTCGGAGAGTACAACGCGATCTACAAAGAACGGGTGAACAAGCTGAAGAAGCCCAAGCGTTAACAGCACCAACACCTTCAACACACAGAGAGAACCCCGAAGCCACTGAGGCTCCGGGGTTTCTTCATGCCGAGGCTAGAAGAAGCCTGAGCGACCAGAAGCTCACAAGCTACTCCCAACCCCTGTCACCCGTTAGTGGTGCCGGGGTTTTCTATACCCAAGTTTCCCTGACCACTGGGGTTCAGTGGGTTCACCATGGCCGACGGGCCTTGTACGGAGAGGACACACTATGGCAGACCAGCAGACCGAGCTATTCCCGATGGATTGATGAATTCACCACTTCCCGCGGCCTGCCGTCAGCGCCCCTCACAATCTGCACGGGAAAGTGAGGGCGTTTTTGCGTATCTGTCATCAATTGGTTGGCTTTGACCAGTTGCCGCGTCCTGGGCGGCGAGCGTTCCACTCGTCGATTGTTTCTGCTTTCCAGCCCATTGTGCGCCTGCCTTCGAGTCCGATGTACACGTCGGGCTCTGGAAGCGTGTAGCGCCCTAGAGTGCCTACTTGTACGCCGATACGGCGGGCAAGGTCAGAGCGAGACAGATAGACGGGTGTCTGGTCTGTCATTTCTTATTCCTTCCCATGATGAATGCAATCAGGTAGATGACCCCTGCGACGACAAGCAACGTGCCTGCGATTGCTGCGTAGACCGTATAGCCTTCGACGGCAAGCCAGACAATGATGCATACGAGGGCGAGCAAGATCAGGATGTCCTTGATGTTGTTCATATTGTGTGGTGGAATTTTTCGTAGGGGCCGGTGGCCCGGAGTTGCTAGTGACATCTCCGGACCATCGGTCTCATTTGCGCTTGCTCCTCGATGCTGTGATCACCTTGGCGCTTGCCTTGATGATTTCAGCGATCCCGAAGAGAATTCCCAGTAATTCCTACGAAATCCGTTTCCTTCACCTCCTTCCTACACCCCCATAATACCACACTAGTAAAGTGTTGACAGGTGGAAAGAGGATACAAAGCAAGAAAATGACTAGAACTTAAAACTCTCCCCCAGCTTCCGCACATTCGGCTTCCTCAGCTTCCTTCTGACGCTTACGGCGCTCAGCAGGTGTGATATACACCCCACAAACCATCTCTGACTTCGCAATCGCCATCGCGTTTTGGGCGTCTTTCAGATTGGAATACGAGCCGATTAGATATCGTTTGCCTTCAAAACTGAAGCGAACGCGATATTTTCCTCGGTATTCCTCGATTCCACGCGGTAAATGTGGCATTTCAGCTCATTGTTTGCGCCTGGTATCAATTTCAGCGGCTCTTGGTATCAGACGGGCTTGATACCAGCATGATACCAATTTCAGGTATCTAAACGGCTTTCACTCTCACCCGCACCACCCCACCACAAACGGCGTGATAGCAACAAAAACCCCCGATTCTCAACGAGAACCGGGGGTTATCAGAGCGGATGACGGGAATCGAACCCGCGTGATCTGCTTGGAAGGCAGAGGCTCTACCATTGAGCTACATCCGCAGACGCATCAAAGCGCGCATGGTCGATAGTAGCGGGTTTTCACGTCGATTGCGAAATTTAACCCTCTAGGCCTTATGATCTTCCATGTAGCATTTCGCTTCGGCGCCCTCAAACGCCGTTGCGTGTGTTTCGGGGTGTGGCGCAGCTTGGTAGCGCGCCTGCTTTGGGAGCAGGATGTCGCAGGTTCAAATCCTGTCACCCCGACAGCCAAAAAGAGGCCGTGACCCGCATAAAGGTCACGGCCTCTTTCACTTCAATGCTCATGAAGCAACGTATTTCAGAACGTTGCCGTATCGATCACGTAGCGGTAGCGCACCTTGGAGTCGACAACGTTGTTGTAGGCCTCGGTGATGTCTTCGCCACTGATGATCTGAACCTGCGGGGCGATTCCATGCTCGCCACAGAAGTCCAACATTTCCTGCGTTTCGGGGATGCCACCAATGTTGGAACCAGCAACGATTCGGTTACCGCCAATGACCGCACGCCACGGCAGGGTCAGCGGCGTCTCGGGCAGGCCGACGTTCACGAAGGAACCGAGCGGACGCAGTGTTGCAATCAGCCCCGCGTAATCAAGGTTCGCGGCACTGACGGTGCAGATAATCAGATCAAAGCTGGAAGCAAGCGAGGCGACTGTCCCCTCTTCACTGGTGGCGTAGAAGTGCGTTGCGCCGAACCGACGCGCATCTTCTTCCTTCGAACGACCGTGCGAGATCACGGAGACCTCGGCACCCATGGCTGCCGCAATCTGGACCGCCATGTGCCCCAGTCCGCCCATGCCCACAATTGCGACCTTCTTGCCGGGGCCAGCTCCGAAACGCTTCAGTGGCGAATACGTCGTAATACCCGCGCACAGCAACGGAGCCGCTGCCTCAAACGGGATTTCATCCGGGATGCGGCACGCAAAGTTTTCCGACACCGTGAAGCCCTGGGAGTAACCTCCGGCAGTCGGATTTCCATCGGCATCCAAACCATAGGTCCAGAGCGCTCCTGGAAGGCCGGCCTCGTCCCCCGTACAGAACTGTTCGTAGCCCGAGGTGCACATTTCACACGTGCCACACGAGTTGGTCAGGCAACCGACGCCGACCTTGTCGCCGACCTTGTACTTCGTGACGCCTTCGCCGACTTTGGCGACGATGCCGGCGATCTCGTGGCCGGGGACCAGAGGGTACTTCTTCGGGCCTCACTCGCCCCTGGCGCTGTGAATGTCGGAGTGGCAGACGCCGGCGTACTTGACCTCGAAGTAGATTTCGCCGGGGCCGGGTTCGCGCAGGTGAATGGTGGTTTTGTGGAAAATGCTGGCGGTGTCGTCGCACGCGTAGGCGAGAACGTCGGGCATGATGCCTCCAAAGATTGTGAGGTGGGTTCGCCGATTATCGGCATCGTTTCATTATCCGCGTTGGGTGCAATTCGCGCACGCCGACGACGGTGATGAAGTTGCTGGCGGCATGAGCACGGTGGACGTGGGTGGATTCAGTTGCCATAAGTGGATCATTCCACGATGCACGAGATCGCACCCCTGATGAGGGCTCAACGCCTATTTGGCGCGAATATCACGAAGCATTTCCGCTGAGCGCTCTGGGGATCCTCGTAGCTCGTCGCCTTACCAGCGACGAAGCGGCACCAACCGTAATCTGAAGGTCGCGGTGGCTGAACCAGGTTTGCCTTCGTCTTCACACACAAACGAGAAAAGATCATCAATCATTTCTCGCAATTCGCGGAGCGTGTGACCCTGCGTGTGGTAGGTCTGCCCAGCGTACGTTAAATGAGCGATCCACCAGCCACGATCACGAGCGACCTCAACGGTCATCATTTCCCCTCCAGTTCCTCGTAGGAAAAATACCACTGTAGTCCTCAGGCATTCGCGGAGCACCCCTTATTCCCCTTATGCCCCCGTCAGCGTAGGAAACTCCTTACGAAAACAAAATCCCGGAACCGCAAGGTTCCGGGATTCATCTGGGTGGCTGACGGGACTCGAACCCGCGACGTCCTGGACCACAACCAGGTGCTCTACCAACTGAACTACAGCCACCATTGAAGCGCTTAGCGCAACGGAGAAAACTCTAGCAAATAAGTCACCTCAAATGAAAATCGTACTGGGTACTAGCGCGTGTCATTCGCCACGTCGCCCCCAACAAGCGCAAAGCCACACCAAGCAAGGCGCCACGTCACCAACCGCACCCAACGCGACAAAACCGAGCTTTTAAACCCACATTCGTCGCACCAAGTGCACGTGGGAACAGAAAAGACTCAGCCAGGCACCGATGCAATATCGGAATCAGACCCTTGAGACCCTAACCACCTAGAATTAAACCAGTCCAACTTCCGGGGGCTAGTTCACCAACTGCCGGGGGCTAGTTCAGGCCTTCGCGGCGTCCTCACTCAAGCGAGATGCTCACCAGTGCGCACGCACCGAGATTGCGTCAGCAAAGTTTCCGAGCGCTTCCGGCGTCGCCCCCAGGTACAGGTCAGCGTCAACCAAAGACACTTCCATGACCAGGAACGAGCCCTTACCGTCCGGCACCAGGTCCACGCGGTTGAACAGGAACTGTTCGTCGCGTCCAATGCGTTCCTTCACGTATGCGTGCAGGTTACGGCGGATTTCTTCGCCCCACTGCCATGCGACAGAGTCGGCTGCCTGAGCGGTAACGACTGCTTCGTGCATGCTCGGGTCGGTGACGGATGCGGGGTGCAGCTGCGCACGCTTCACAACAGCGTGCGAGACCAGACCATTGAAGAACACCAGCGAAATCTCACCGTTGGTGTCGATTTCTTCAAGGTAGCGCTGAACCATGACCGCACGTCCCTCGCCCAACAACTGCTGGACCTGCGCGATGGCGGCTTGACGCTGCGGGGTGGAAAGAGTGGTGTATCGGCCGATATCACGCACGCCGGACGAAACGGCGGGCTTGACAATGAACTCACCAGAGGCCGGGAATCGTGTGTGGATCTGGTGCTTCGACAGATTCTGCTCAGGTTCCAGCCAAGTGGTGGGAATGGTGGGCAGACCGCGCTTCGCCAGCGAGCGCAGGTAGGTCTTATGCGTGTTCCACTCGAGAATGTCGGGGTGGTTCAGGATTCGCGGAACCTTCTTGGTCCATTCGAGGAAGGTGTCGCGTTGCAACGGGTAGTCGCTGACCGAACGAACGATAACCATTCCGGCTTCGTTCCAGTCCACGTCCGGGTCGTTCCAGACTTTAATGTGGGGGTCGCATCCGCGTTCCGCGAGAGCATCCAGCAACCCTTCCTCACCGTGGTAGAGGTTCGGCATTGCAGATGAGGTCACCAGCGTGACTTTGGGCTTGGTCGTCATAGTTCCAAAGATACCGAATCGGCGCATGCTTGTGGGAGTTAAGTCCTGAGAGCCAGCGCACGCCACAGTGGTCGTTTGTTCGCTCAGCAACGAGGCCGCCTCCACTTAGAAACCGTCTCACCACTACAGGGGCGGGGCACACTCGCGCCTAAGATCAAGGAGGGGCGTACTCAAATCTGGGTACGCCCCTTCCCGTTGTCATTATCGGTTCGACACTTATCGCAATCCGAGTTCCCGATCGAGCGCTTCTTCAAGAAGTGTGTCAATCAAGCTGGTGTAGTCGAGTCCTCCCTTTGCCCACATTTGCGGGAACATGGAGATCGGCGTGAATCCGGGCATGGTATTCACTTCGTTGATGATGACGGATCCGGTTTCTTCATTGTGGAAGAAGTCGACACGTGCCAGACCTTCGCATTCCAAAGCGTCGAACGCGCGGGCAGCCGTGTCGCGGATCTTCTTTTCGAATTCGGGCGCCACGTTTGCCGGGCACACGAGGCCGATGGCTTCGGTGTCGACGTATTTGAGTTCGTAGTCGTAGAACTCGCCTTCGGGGACCTCGATTTCGCCGAGGGGCGCGGTGCGCGGGTGTCCCGTGGCGGATCCGAGGACGCCGCATTCGATTTCGCGTCCAACGATTCCGGCTTCGACGATGACGCGCGGGTCAGCGTTTTGCGCTTCCTTCATGGCGACTGCAAGCTCGCCCGCGGAATCGACTTTGGTGATACCGATGGAGGAGCCTGCGCGACAGGGCTTCACGAACACAGGGTATCCAAGTGCGCTCACGCGGTCGGTGCATGCCTTGGGGTCTTCTGCCCATTGAAGAGCGGTGATGAGTTCCCACTGCCCCACGTCGATTCCGGCTGCGGCAAGCACGGTCTTCGTCAGGTGCTTGTCCATAGAGATTGCGCTGGAGGTGACGCCGCATCCGACGTAGCGGACGTTCGCCATCTCGAAGAGGCCCTGGATGGTGCCGTCTTCGCCGTAGGGTCCGTGCAACAGAGGCAGGACAACGTCAACATGTCCAAGGTCTTCAACGCCGGAGACATGAGAATCTAAAGCCGAGGGATCGCCTTCGTAGGTGACGTCAAGCAACGACCCAGAACCGGGAGCAAGAACAACGCGCGAGGCGCCGGCCGTCACGCTCTGGCCGTGTCCGTCTTTGAATTCCAACGCCGAAGGGTCATCGGCTACGCGCACCCATTCCCCATCGTGAGTAATACCGACGGGCAGAACATCCCACTTCTCGCGATCAATTGCGCGCAGAATTCCGGCCGCTGTCGCACACGAAACCTCGTGTTCACCTGAGCGTCCACCAAAAACGATGAGGACGCGACGCTTTTCAGTTTCAGTCATGCGTTAAGAGTATCGCCACCGCGCGCCCGTTCGACTACGCGGTGGCGGTGTGCCCGTTTACTCGCATTGCCGAAGCCGCGCTCGGCATATTTTCACGCTACACGTGAACGCCACCCGAACAAGGGCGCGAATAGGAACCTCAGAGTAACGAGATCTCCCAGCCATCCATCTTCTGCGGGCGCGCAAGGAGCATCTGCCCCATCTGTTCGATCGTGGCGTCACCGCTGACAACGGCTAGAACGGCTGCGCTGATCGGCATATCGATGCCCAGCGAATCAGCGACGGCAAGGATCGGCTCGGCAGAACGCACACCTTCAACAACGCCAGGTGACAACGCGAGGGCCTTGTCCAAACTCAAGCCCGTACCCATACGATGACCCAAGGAGAAGTTACGTGACAGGCGCGACGAACAGGTTGCCATCAGATCACCAATACCGGCGAGTCCAGCAAAGGTAGCGGGGTCTCCCCCAAGCGCTTGACCCAGGCGAGTCATCTCAGCAAGACCTCGTGTAATGAGAGTCGCGCGGGTATTGAGCCCCAGCCCCATCCCCTCTGCAGCGCCAATAGCCACGGCAATGACATTCTTCGTCGCGCCCGCGATCTCACAGCCAATAACGTCCGTCGAGACATACGGCCTAAAGTACGAGGTGTGACACGCCTTCGCAATATCGATAGCCAACTGCTGGTTCGTTGAGGCAACGACTGTGGCCGTCGGCTGATGCTCGGCGATTTCGCGCGACAGGTTCGGCCCGGAAATGATAGCAATACGATCTTGGCCTAGTCCCGAGGCTTGTTCGATAATCTCGTCGACGCGCAGATGACTTGCAAGCTCCAAGCCCTTCGCAAGAGACACGATCACAACATCATCACTCAAGCATGGGCGCGCAGCCTCCAGAGTCGAACGCACACCGGCAACCGGCACAGCGATAACGATCAGTTGAGCGCCGGTCACAACCTCTTCGATAGACGTCGACGCACTGATCTGATCCGACAGTTCAATACCGGGAAGATAGGTCGCGTTCTCACCCGAGTTGATGAAGTCAACCGTGGTAGCTTTACGACCCCACATTGTTACATTGAGCCCAGCATCCGCAAGAATCTGCGCAAAAGTAGTACCCCAAGCGCCGGCACCTAAAACCGCCGCGCGCGTAAACACACGTTCCTTACTCATATGTGAGACCCTACTAGCACCTCGACAATTATGGCGGTGAAGATTCAATGATGTCTCGTAAGCGTGTGATTGGCGTTGCCCTACTGGCATCCTGCGGTGTGATCTTGGGCGCGTGCGCACCTCAAGTCGACGACACTATGAGTGATGGATCGACACCACAACCGATGCCCTCACAATCTGGCCAGTCAGGCCAGTCGGGTGATGCCACCCCAGAATCTGGCCCTGACAAACAAGAACAGGGCACGCAGCCAATTAACGGCGACGCTTGGGTCAACGAGTTGGAAGACGCCCCGTCTCAACCTGGTAAAACCCCCGCGATCTTCCACGATATGCGTGTTGGCGAACACGACACTTTCTATCGCATTGTCGTTGAGTTCACCGGCGAGGCCACCCTGGGCTACCACCAATCGTGGGCCGACAAGCCGATCGAACAGGGACGCGGACAGGAATTGGACGTGGAAGGCGTCGCCTATCTTGATTTCGTCCTGACCGGAACATCAATGCCGATCATGGACGGACAACTCGAGCAGTATTATCAGGGGCCACGAAACCTGCAGGTTGGTCCCTTGGACGTACGCGAAGACGGAACCTTTGAAGATTCGACCCACATCGTGATCGGTATGGATCACGCGAGGAATTTCCAGCTCGGCTTCCTGACACATCCGCTTCGAGCAGTAATCGACATCCAGAAATAGCAAGCAGAGCTAATCCAGAAATAGCAAGCAGAGCGAGAGCCTCGGGAGAGCTTGTCTCCCCCAGCCTATTTGCCTGCCTTCTTCGCCTTCTTCGCCTTCTTCTCTTCGAGCTTCTTACCTTCTTTTTCCCACCACGGGCCGGCCTTCGTCTTCGCCTGCCACATACGAGTCGGAGGTTCAAGGCCGCGCAGTTGTGCCACTCCCTTGGTCAGCGCAGTGTGCATGCGCGAAGTCGCTTCTTTCACTGCCTCGTGATTATCTGCCCCTTGGTCACTCATCAGATCCGACAGGTCAACAGGAGGCATGATCTGGTAGCGAATCGTGCGCCCAGGGCGGAAATCAATCTTCGACGAGTATGGGCCCTTGACGAATTGAGCACCCCATTGGGCAATCGGAACCACCGACACACCGGTGTCCAACGCCAGGCGCGCAGCACCCGTCTTGAACGACATCGGCCATTGATCGGGGTCTTGAGTGAATGTGCCTTCCGGCCAGATAGCGACAATATCGCCGTCTTTCAGAGCCTCGGTGGCAGCTTCCAAAGACTGAGCGGGATTCACTTCGCGGTCAACGGGGATCAGCCCCATGCCCGCAAAAATTGTGCCCATCACCGGCACAGAGAACATCGACTTCTTCGCCAGAAAACGAATCTTCGTCTTGCGCTTCATATAGAACCAGCAGAGGCTCAGCGGATCAACGGCTGACAAATGGTTCACAATCAGCAAATACGGGCCGTTTTCCGGGATGTTTTCGGTACCCTGCGCATCAATCTTCACCCACGGTGTCATGATCGGACGCAGGACGTTCTGGGCGAAGCGGTAGACGCCAGTGATCTTCGTGCTCATGGATCGAAGTCTAACGTGAGAACAGGCACTCGCCGCGGAATGTCAGGGTGCTGTCCACCTGCGCCTTTGCGTCTAAGGTCGGCGAATGGGTGCAGGAGCGATCCGTCACGCCTTACGCCGACTACGTTCCTCAGACCAGAACGTCGACGATGTGCGGCGCCGAAGTCACGGTGAAGGGAATCTCGGCCACCTTATCGCCGTCCGCCATGGCAACCATGCCAACGGGCTGGGTAATTTCAATCGACGAGGCCGGCTCCACATGGATGACCTCATGCCCCTGCGAGCGGCCACCCACAACCTTCGCCAAGATCGGAAGAGCCTTCAACAACGGGATGTCTTCAACGTGGCACAGTTCCATGATCCCGTCGGTCATATCGGACTGAGGAACAAGGCGAACGCCACCACCCAATCGTCCAGAGTTAGAAACGGACGTGATCCACCCAGTAAGCTCGCGTTCTTGCCCATCAATCTTCAGCGTAATGGTGGAAGGACGATGGGTTGCGAGAGCAGCGAACGCTCCATAGCCGTATGCGATAGGACCAGACGTAAACATTGACTCGTTCGCCAATAGATTCGCCTTCGCATCCAAGCCCAAAGAGACCAGGCCCAAAACCAGGGAATGAACAGTTCCGTCTGGGGTGGTCACCCACATTCCGTCCATCGGGCGAATTCGCGAAGCAAATAGCTCGTCGCTTTCTTCGTTCACAAAACCCAATTCTGCCAACTGTTTCGCGCGAGCTGACGCATCGGGGCTGATCCCAAGAGCTCGACACAGATCATTGCCTCGTCCGCCAGGAATCGGCGCGAACAACGTGCCAGTTTCGTGGGCGCCTCGTGCGATCGCCGAAATGAAACCGTCACCACCCAGGGCGCCAATCACATCCTCGGTTGTTGCAGACGCAATCTGACAAGGGTCATCTGACGCTCTGGTGACGCTGACTCGGACCGCCCAACCACCGCCACGTAAAATGCGGACAACTTCGGGGCCGACGTTCACTGAACGACCACCGGCTGACATAGAAGAAATCAGCAGATGGATTGATCGCCTCTTCGCCGTAGTGTGCGCAGTCATTGATTCGCTTACTTCACGTAGTCGACGCGAGCATCCAGCTGGTGCAGCTTCTTCGTAAAGTGCTCATAGCCTCGAGCAATCACATCAATGCCAGCAACCGTAGACGTTCCCTGAGCGGCAAGCGCAGCAATCAGATGCGAGAAGCCACCGCGCAGATCAGGAACCTCGATGTCCGCACTATGCAGCGGAGTGGGGCCGGAAATAACAGCGGAGTGGAAGAAGTTACGCTGGCCGAAACGGCACGGTGTTCCGCCCAGGCACTCGCGGTAGACCTGAATATTTGCGCCCATCTTGCGCAGGGCCTTCGTGAACCCAAATCGGTTCTCATAGACAGTTTCGTGAACGATCGACAGGCCTTCAGCCTGAGTCAAAGCAACGACAAGAGGCTGTTGCCAGTCGGTCATAAAGCCCGGGTGTACGGCCGTTTCAAGGGCAATCGACTTCAGTTCGTCACCGGGATGGTAGAAGCGGATGCCGTCAGAGTCGATGTTGAACGCTCCACCAACCTTGCGGAAGGTGTTAAGGAAGGTCGTCATGTCGGGCTGGTGTGCGCCACGGACATAAATATCACCGCGGGTTGCCAGCGCAGCGGCGCCCCATGATGCAGCCTCAATACGGTCAGGAAGTGCGGTATGGCGGTAGCCCTTCAGCGTGGGCACGCCTTCGATGCGGATCGTGCGGTCCGTATCGACGGAGATGATGGCACCCATCTTCTGCAGGACGTTAATGAGATCCATGATCTCAGGCTCGATCGCCGCCCCCTTCAAGGTGGTAATACCTTCAGCACGAACAGCGGTCAAAAGGGTCTGCTCGGTGGCACCGACTGAAGGGAATGGAAGCTCAATAACCGCACCGTGCAAGCCCTCTGCGGGCTTCGTGATGTGGACGCCGTCAACACGCTTATCGACGTTCGCGCCAAACTTGCGCAGGCCTTCAAGGTGGAAGTCAATGGGGCGACCACCGATGTTGCACCCACCCAGTTCCGGGATGAAGGCTTCACCGAGCTGGTGCAACAACGGACCGCAGAACAGAATCGGGATGCGCGAAGCCCCGCCGAGGGAATCGATATCAGAGCGCGACGCAACCTGAACGTTCGTCGGGTCCAGCGTCATCACACCGGTTGTTTGGTCGAAATCAACAGTCACGCCGTGAAGGCGCAACAGGTCCGACACAACATCAACGTCGCGAATCAACGGCACGTTCGACAGCTGTGATGGAGATTCACCAAGAAGCGACGCAACCATCGCTTTGGGCACGAAGTTCTTGGCACCACGAACAGTGATTTCACCGGTTAGCGGGTGACCGCCTTCAACGCGAAGCACGGAGGGCATGAATCAGGCTCCTCAAAAAGATGAATAGTCTGCCTCAACTTTAAAGCACGGCGTGCCGTGAGCGTCTGCAAAGGAGAGTCACGTCTCCCACAGATTCACTCACGGCACAACACACTCAGATGAAACCGAGTTTCGAAGTATTCAGTGATCCGAACTCATTCAGCGAGCGGACGGCATTCCCAGTCCAACAGGACGAGCAGGAATGACCTCTTCCTTCGGAAGATACTTCGCCGGAAGCGTCTTCGGCTTGAAAGAAGGACGGCTGGTTTCGTAGGCGTCGATTGCGTCTTCGTCGCGGAGAGTGAGAGCAATATCGTCGAGGCCCTCCATCAGGCACCAGCGCACGTAGTCATCAATCTGGAAGGACGCGGTGACCGGACCGGCGGTCACCGTCTTGTTTTCAAGCGAAACAGTGACTTCTGTGCCCGGCTCGTTTTCGAGGATCTTCCACAGGGACTCACAGTCTTCTTGAGAGATCACGCCAGCAACAAGACCCTGCTTACCCGCATTGCCTCGGAAAATATCGGCAAACTTGGCAGACAGGACGACGCGAAAACCGTAGTCCTTCAACGCCCATACCGCGTGTTCACGCGACGAACCGGTACCGAAGTCGGGGCCGGCAATCAGGACAGAGCCAGAGCGGTACGCATCCTGGTTCAAAATGAACTCGGGATCGTTACGCCAAGCAGCGAAGAGAGCGTCTTCGAAGCCGCTGCGAGTAATGCGCTTCAAGTAGACGGCGGGAATGATCTGGTCGGTATCGACGTTCGAGCGACGAAGCGGAACACCAACACCGGTATGGGTCGTGAACTTCTCCATGAGTGTTATCTCCTTCTTCGTTTCTTACAGATCAGCGGGGCTGGACAGGGTGCCTCGAACCGCAGTTGCAGCGGCAACCAGCGGGGAAACCAGGTGGGTGCGACCACCCTTACCCTGGCGACCTTCGAAGTTACGGTTCGAGGTGGATGCTGAACGCTCCCCTTCCTTCAGCTTGTCGGGGTTCATTGCCAGGCACATCGAGCAACCGGCATTACGCCATTCGGCGCCGAAGTCGGTGAAGATCTTGTCCAGTCCTTCAGCTTCAGCCTGCAGGCGCACGCGAGCAGAGCCGGGCACGACCAGCATGCGCAGGCTGTCTGCCTTCTTACGACCCTTGATGACGGCTGCCGCTGCACGCAGATCCTCGATACGACCGTTCGTGCACGAGCCGAGGAAGACGGTATCGATCGGGATTTCACGCATCGGAGTGCCCGCCTCGAGCCCCATGTATTCAAGCGCACGCTGGGCTGCCATCTTGCCAGTCTCATCGGTGAAGTCATCCGGATTCGGGACAGTGGCTGAGAGCGGCACGCCCTGGCCGGGGTTTGTGCCCCAAGTGACAAATGGTTCAATATCGGCTGCTTCGAGGATGACCTCGTTATCGAAGACGGCATCATCGTCGGATCGCAGAGTCTTCCAGTATTCGACTGCGCGTTCCCATTCTTCCCCTTCGGGAGCGTGCGGACGTCCCTTGATGTATTCGAAGGTGGTTTCGTCGGGAGCAACCATGCCGGCGCGGGCGCCCGCTTCAATCGACATGTTGCAGATCGTCATGCGGCCTTCCATCGACAGCTCGCGGATTGCTTGGCCTCGATATTCCAGAACGTAGCCCTGGCCACCGCCGGTGCCGATCTTTGCGATGACAGCGAGGATGATGTCCTTCGCAGTCGACCCTGCAGGCAGGGAACCGTTGACGGTGATTGCCATGGTCTTGAACGGAGCCAGTGGCAGGGTCTGGGTTGCCAGAACGTGTTCGACCTGGCTGGTACCGATACCGAATGCGAGTGCGCCGAATGCACCGTGCGTCGAGGTGTGCGAGTCACCGCAGACAATTGTCATACCCGGCTGAGTGATACCCAGCTGCGGGCCGACAACGTGAACGATGCCCTGGTCGGCATCACCCAGCGAGTGCAGACGAATACCGAACTCTTCAGCGTTCGAACGCAGAGTGTGAATCTGTGTACGGCTGGTCTCATCAGCGATCGGCAGGTCGATATCGAGGGTCGGGGTATTGTGATCCTCGGTGGCGATCGTCTGATCGGGACGACGAACCTTTCGCCCTGCCAAGCGCAGCCCTTCGAAAGCCTGGGGACTGGTCACTTCGTGAACAAGGTGGAGGTCAATGTAAAGAAGGTCAGGGGCGCCACCTTCGCCCTTTTTCACAATATGGTCTTGCCAGACCTTTTCGGCCATTGTGCCGGTCATGTTTCCCCCTTGCGTGCGTTCAAAATAGTCCTGAACAGCGCTTACTTACAGGCAAACGGTCACCGAGCGACTTATTCGCTTGCTGTTTCCTTGTTCATCGTCTGCCGTTTCAGCATGCGAAGAGTTGCAGTCTCATTGGTTGAGATGGCAAACTTTTGAATATGGAGGATTCAACGACTAGTGGAGTCGGAGTTCTTGACAAGGCAGCACTCGTTCTCGGCGCGCTTGAAGCCGGACCTGCTACCTTGGCTCAACTCGTCTCCGCGACAGGTTTGGCCCGACCCACCGCGCACCGTCTAGCGGTTGCCCTTGAGTACCACCGCATGGTTGCTCGCGACATGCAGGGACGTTTTGTTCTCGGTCCCCGCCTCCAAGAACTCGCTTCGTCTGCTGGCGAAGACCGTCTGCTTGCGGCGTCGATGCCCGTCCTGAAGGCTCTTCGGGATCATACGAAGGAATCCTCACAGATCTTCCGTCGCCAAGGCGACTACCGTGTCTGCGTTGCCGCATCCGAACGTGAGATGGGTCTGCGCGACTCCATCCCGGTTGGCGCAACTCTATCGATGTCCGCCGGTAGCGCAGCACAGGTTCTGCTTGCATGGGAAGAACCCGACCGCCTCCACCGTGGTCTTTACGGAGCCTCTTTCAACGCAACGACGCTCTCTCAGGTTCGTCGTCGCGGGTGGGCACAGTCTGTCGGCGAACGCGAGCCGGGAGTCGCGTCAGTTTCCGCTCCGGTACGAGGCCCCTCGGGTCGAGTCCTCGCCGCCCTGTCGATTTCCGGTCCGATTGAACGCATGGGGCGCCAGCCCGGTCGCCAGCACGGCCCGTCCGTCGTCGCAGCGGCAAACCGCCTGTCTGACTTCCTGCGTAGTGTCGAAGACGGCGAGCTCTAGCCTCCTCTGCCGTCTTTAACCTCCAACGCATAAAAGTGTGAGCCCCAAGAAAACTCTTGGGGCTCACACTTTTGGCTATCGAGTCGTCAGCAGTCCGTTGTCGTGTTCAGACGCAGGACACCGTAGGTCCAACCGTGTCGGTGGTAGACGACGCACGGTTGCTTCGTTTCCTTGTCAATGAACAGGAAGAACGGGTGGCCAACCATTTCCATCTGGTTGAGTGCTTCATCAACCGTCATCGGTTCGGCTTCGTGAACCTTTTGACGAACCAGGATCGGAGTATCGCCAAGCTGCTCTTCGCGCGCTTCGCCAACCTTGAGGTCTTCCGCAGAGCGAAGTTTGAGCGGAGCGGCCTCTTCGATGGTATCTTCAACCGGCACGGGTTCTTCGAGGAACTCGACCTCATCCATCTCGTGAGAGTAGCGACGACGATGATCCTTGGCGCGGTCACGCAAGCGACGGAGGCGTTCGAAGAGTTTACCGGCCGCAATATCTACAGCTGCGTAGCGGTCGCCGGATTCTGCTTCTGCTCGAATGATTGGACCCTTGCCGTAGACCGTGAGCTCAATTCGCTCGGCGGTATCTGCTTGGCGAGGATTACGTTCGTGTGTCAGTTCCACGTCGACGCGCTGAGCGCGCGGGTAGAACAGGGTAATCTTCGAGACTTTCTCTTCGACGTACTCACGGAAGTTCGGGTGGATTTCCGCGTTGCGTGCGACGACAGTGATGTCCATTTTTCCTCCATGGGAAGCTGGCGAGCTTCGTTGCTCGCGGGGTTGAATGTCCGATTGCCTCATCGCATCGGACGGTGATCGTAGCTATCACCCCCAGTCACTGGGCAAAGACGCCATTCTTCGGGTCATCTTTGCTCTATCGGTTATACGCCTATCATACCCCTTTTTTCGTGAGCTGCGTCATAGAAAGGCTAAACTCGGGCACATACGCCGACCGCGTCAACCCGTCCAACAGCGCGCGCCACCTCACGGCATGTCGCTCCTGTTGTCAACACATCATCAACAATCACTACCGCCACATTGGCGGGAATACGAAGCCGCCGGCGCATGGATCCGGCTCGATCGAGACGGCGGCCTCGTCCCCCACGACCCGCTTGAGAGCGCACGCCAAACCGCAAACAAACTGCGCCAACCACCCGCGCTGGCCGTCCACTGACCTGCGCAAGCCCTAACGCAACACCCCGGGCAAAAGCGCCGGTCACATTCTTACCGTGAAGCACTCGTTTCCAGCTCGACGGCGCAGGAATCACCCACCACGGCTCATCGCCTGGAAGCGCAGTGGCAAGACAACGCCCCACACTTGCGCCCGCGTCATATAAGAAGTCGTCGCCACGAAAGGTCGGCGAATGTTTAGAGGCGATGATGATGTTCCTCAACTCGCCGTCATACCTTCCGATAAACGCCATCGGCACGGTGGCGCCACTTCCGTCATTATCACAGGGCGCGCATGGCATTCCCGTTTCGCTCTTCCCTAAGGTCACGAGACCGATCCGCTCTAATCGAGCGGATCGAAGCGCGATACTACGACAACGCGGACACACGACATGATCCCAGACCATACAACCCGCACATTGAGCAGGCATCAGTATTGACAGCAGGGACAAAACCGCGATGCGTAAACGCTGAAGAAACTCCATTTCTCCATCATGTGCCTCTGCTTCAAGGAGAGCGAACGGGGAATCTGCATTCTGTGGATAACCCGCCTCAATTGCTACGGTGTTTAACAATTGTTCACTTTGACGTGAAAACGAAACTGAAAACGAATCAGATATGCACTCTAGCCGGGGAATCGCACGTCGGCGAAAGTTGCGGGCATAGCCTGCCATAAAGCACCCGTTCGACACGTGACGCTACCCGAACGGACCTTCACACACACATTCGCCGTCGTCAGACCAGCACTGACTGCTAAGGCCTGATCTGGAACCTCGGACTGGGAAACAAAGCCACCAATCGCAACTTCATCGAGTTCCATATCGTCACTATCAGCCGACGATTCAGCCGAACGAACAACCACATAGGACGACGAACCAGCCCACGAAAGATCAGCAATCTGCCCGTGAATACCGAGAATCGCCTGACCGTCTTCAAGGCCTAATGGCACACCGCTACTATCTCGCGCAACCGCGAACATCCAAGCGGTCGCGTTCGACGGCGTTCCAGACAAAACAAGAGCTCGCGCGCCATCGGGCGAAATGGCAACGCGAAGCACGCTCACAACACCTGTTTCATTCATGGGAACACGTCCAACCTGGCCGTCGGGAGTCGTTGCAATGATCGGTCCGCTTGTTGAAGCGGGCGACCAGACCCAGCCGAAGCGGTCAATCGAAGGAGCCCCGGCCTCGTTCCCCGACCCCACGTCCACCGACGAATGCGCGCCTTGAGCACCCGAGGCGGACACGACCAGCGAATTTCCTTCGCGCCATGCCACAACATCGCGGTTAATCGGCGACACCGCCGGATACGACGCGGAAGACGCAGGAGAAATCGGCAAGTCAAACGGTGTCAGAGTAGAGCCCGCCAGCGATCCAATGCGGCCTGCCTGCAAAGCAATTCGCGTATCCAACGAATAGGAGGACAACGCCGGAGTCTCGACCCCTTCAAGAGAAACCCCGGAAAGACTCAGATCCACTGTGGAAATCTGCGAATCCTGAAGGAGGGTTTCCGTCACCTCCCACGCAAGAAGCTGACGCGGGGTTCCCTCGCCAACCGTGGGGGAGCTCAGATCCACTTTCGCGATCTGATCACTGATTTCAACCCCCTGAGCCGGGAACGTCGTTCCACCGGGAATCGCATTCATGACCGCCGCTTCGATCGTTTGGCTCGGCCCAGCGATCAGACCTGAGAGCAGATGCGAGGCAAGGCGACGCGAAGGATACCAACGAGGATCCGCAACCAAGGCATCCCCGGTCCTCGCTGGGAAATAGAGGTTCGCTTGTTCATAGGCAGCGCTGAACGCCGTTTGAGAAACGATGAACGCATCTTCGGGGGAATCGATGCGCCACTGCCCGCCCTCTTGGACCAGGTTGAACGTCGACGAGATCATGGAGTCTTCGCTCCGCGTCATCACGCCTTCACTGTTCACTGAGGCGACAGCGGGAACAGTCACCGTTGCTGTTAACGTTCCCGATCCCTCATCACCTTTAATTGAAATCGACGGCGACGAAGCAGTGTCATAGATCAGAGCCTCATCATCTGGTGCCCACACCTGCTGGGAAGCAGCCGTTAAAAACAAGCGCGCAGTCGCAAAATCATCATTCGTTCCCGCAGCGCTTGCAAGAAGAAAATCAGAAATCAACGTCTGCGGATCAGAATTCTTCAAAGGCCCATCAGCAGCAAATTCAACGGGATCAACGTCAGGAACAGACACCTCAAAGGGCGCTGGATCCGATGCCAGAGGCAACGCAATACAGCCGGCAAGGCCAAACATGAGGATTCCGGACAATAATCCGGACGCACATCGTCGCTTGAGGGCACACCTCATCATGTGGCTTCCTCCCACAATTCAAGAGGAGTCGACACTACGGTCCCACCCGCCGCCTTCGGCAGGGTCATCACGAACGAGGCTCCTTCGCCAATCTTTCCTGTCGCAACCAAAGTGCCCCCGTGAAGCGCCACGTCCTCTGCAGAAATGGACAGACCCAACCCGGTACCACCCGTTGTGCGTTTACGCGAAGAATCCGCGCGGAAGAAGCGGTCAAAAACGTGGGAGGCTGTTTCCTCACTCATACCGGCGCCATGGTCGCGCACCCTGACAGCAACGTCTGTTTGACTCTGAGCGACCGTAATATCAACCGGAGTTCCTTCAGCGAATTCAAGAGCATTCACGAGAAGATTGCGTAGCACGCGCTCGATACGACGCACATCAATCGGGCACGCGCACCGTTCTTCGCCCGCGTGAAGTGCGACGGGTACACCCAGCCGATATGCCAGCTCAGTATTAGCTTCAATAACCCTGGCAACAACCGTCTTCAGGTCCGTCATTTCAGCTTCAAGATCGGCTGAGCGAGCATCGTAGCGTGAGATCTCAAGCAGATCGGTAAACAGTGAATCCATTCGTTCTGTCTGATCGTGGAGAAGTTCAGCCGATCGTTTCGCCAGAGCGGGGAGGGCATCCCGGTTATCCCAGATGACTGAATCCGCCATCTTGATTGTCGTCAAAGGCGTTCGAAGTTCGTGGGACACATCGGAAACGAAGCGCTGCTGAAGCTGTGAGAGCTCATCGTATTCTTCGATCTTTAATTGTAAGGATTCAGCCATCAGGTTGAAGGCCCCCGACAGCTGAGCCATTTCGTCACTGCCCTTGACGTCAAGACGAACGTCCAGATCACCGGTAGCAAGTTTCTTCGCCGCATCTGCCGTTTTGCGAACGGGACGAAGCAACTGAAATAGCATCCAAAACGCGCCAACTGGCAGAGCAATCATCAAGGGAGTGGCGGCGACCAAAAGGACACGCATCACCATATTCACTTGGCGTTGATCGGAGGCAAGGGAATAGACGATGTACAGTTCGTGCGTTCCTGCTCGAGGAAGACGCACCGTCGTTCCGACAAGGATTCCCGGATCCACGTGATCGCCGTTGGCTGGGATGGCAACAGACTTCCACTGAGCCTGTCCCCCGTTTTGCACGGCATCACGCATTTCGGTGTCGATCAACGCATCAACATTCGCGTCGACGATCTGGTTGATACGGAACGTCGATGTCGAGGTCTGAGAACGCAAGAGAATAACAGAAACAGCACCCGCACCGCCGGCAGATGCCCGAATGTTCTGAACAACCTGACGGGCAGCTTCCTGAACCTGATCGGGAGTTGAAGCCGTTGACTGGTCGAAAACAACCTGGGCGCTTGAAAAACGCAGGGCTGCGTCTTCGAGGATCTGAATTCGACGCGACTCAAATGCGGTATCTTTCAACTCAGCAGACACGAGCAGTCCGAAAACAGTGATCACTCCGAGGGCTGCAACCGTGATCGCTAAAGCCGAACGAAGTGATAGCGAGGCGCGGACCGCGCGCGCAGGCCCAGAGCGATAGACGGCTGTGTAGACACGCGAGTTCGTCCACTTACGCACACGTGTTCGAAGGCTCTGAACCCACTTCTTCAGCCGCGGATACTTGTGATAAGGCGTGTCAGGCGAGCTGGCAACATCGCTGGTTGAAGTCACCGCGTCATCTTGAACGAGCTCCGAGTCAGTGTCGCTTGCCACGCCACGGTCAGGCGCCTGCGCCGGCACGGTAGCCGACTCCCCTCACCGTGATAACAACTTCAGGCTTTTCCGGATCTCGTTCGATCTTCGAACGCAGACGCTGGATATGAACATTCACAAGACGTGTATCCGCCGCATGGCGGTACCCCCACACCTGCTCAAGAAGTTCTTCTCGACTAAACACCTTCCACGGTGCTCGCGCCAGCGCGACAAGAAGATCGAATTCAAGCGGGGTCAGCGAAATTGCTTCGCCCCCACGCATGACCTCGTGCCCAGGAACATCAATCTCGACGTCATTAATCGACAGCTTTTCGTCACCTGAGTCGTCACGCCCACGCAGACGTGCACGAATTCGAGCAACAAGCTCCTTCGGCTTAAACGGCTTTGCCACATAGTCGTCCGCACCTGCTTCCAGGCCAGCCACAACATCTGACGTATCCGTGCGAGCGGTCAGCATGACAATCGGAACATCCGACTCCAGACGAATCTGTCGGCAGACTTCAATTCCGTCGAGACCGGGCAGCATGAGATCCAAGAGGATCAAATCAGGATTCGACGCGCGGAAAGCCGCGAGCGCTCCGCTTCCATCTGAGCAGGTGGCGATAGCAAATCCTTCGGCTTCTAATACGATGCCAATCATCTCTGCAAGGGCGACGTCATCGTCGACTACTAGGATTCGCGAAGTCATATAACGATCGTGTCACGATCGAACGGTTTTTGTGACTCGACTCGCCAAATGGTTCAACGTTACCCCTTTTCGCTACCCTTTTCCCTTATCTTTTTATCGTCTCATGCCATACTTTTTTCATCTTCATTGATTGAAGTGACCTCCAGAGAGCCGTCATGACTGATTCAAACGACTTCCGCCACCTCCACGTGGGTTCATGGGGAGAACCGGATTCTCCGAACACTCCACAGTTCCACCCACAGGACAATGCCACTGTGTGTGCCTCTCAGGATCCTTCGTCCACCCAGGGATTCAATCAGCCTCCCCTTCAGGCAATGAACTCCACGCCAATGTCGCCCGGTTCTCCCTCCCCAGTTCAGCCCGGAATTATCCCCCTGCGCCCACTGGGCGTGGGTGACCTGTTTTCTGGAACGTTCGAGGCTCTTTCAAAGAACCCGTTCATCTTGTTTATTCTTCCCGGAATCGTCACGATTGTTACTGGGATCATTACGCTCGTCACGATCTATTTCGCGTTACCGAATTTCACGTCGCTTGTTGATTTTGACGGTCGCATATCGACCGATGACCTGTCGACAATCGGGATGACGATGACGCTTCGTACTATTCCCTTCGTTCTGATTCTGCTTGGTCTAGCTGGCTTGTTCCCAGCGATCGTGGTTCCAAACGGTACGGCTGACGCGATCATCGGTAAGAAGCTATCCGCCGAAGATGCCTTCAAGCGCTTTAAGTCCAGACTGCTTGCCATGATCGGTTTAAACATTCTCTGGGCATTCCTCTTCACCCTGATCGTCAGCGTTACGTTCACCGTATTCTCGCTGGTCGCCCTAGGCGTAAACTACGTCACCGACCGTAGCCACACTCAGATGATGATGGTTTTCTTGCTCTTCGGCTCAGTTGGAGCGATCACGACATTCCTTGTGTGCGTGTTCTTCCACGTTCGGTTCATTTTTGCTCAAACGGTATGCGCGGTAGAAAATCTCTCCCCATTTAAAGCGTTGAAGCGCTCGTGGAAGCTCACACACGGCGTAGCGTTCAAGACTCTTGGACGCACCATCCTGATTGCAATGGTGATGGGCGCGATCGGAAGTATTTTCTCCGGAGTGCTCTCCACATTCACTACGTTCACCATCAGTACCGATCCGCAGATGTATCTGACCGCAATTCCGTTAGCGGCAGTAGCATCCACGATCGTGCAGATGCTTGTCATGCCTCTTTCGCAGACATACATCGCGTTGATGTACGTCGACGAACGTATCCGCAAAGAAAACTTCGCTTACACGTTGATGGAGCAGATTCGTCACTGAGCCTGCTGAGCGCGTCCGTTTAGTGTGAGTGCGGAGCGTCAGAATCAGAAATAACCGTGAACTGAGCCCTGCGTTTCGCATACGGAGACTGCGGGTCAAGAGGGCTTGAAGTATCAGGATCTTGGGACGTAAACGGACCTCGTTCGCAGGCCTCGTAGGTTCGCGGTCTGGAACTACGCGATGGCGAATCCGTTGCCTGAGAGGCGGACGAACGCGGAGGAACTCCAGCCTGCGATGCTTCGGATGACGAGGTAGGCGTCTTGGCGGCCTGGCGAACCGCGTCCACAAGGGCAAGCAGATCGTCGCCCGAAGGCGGAACCGAATCAAAGTGGGTAACAAGTCGGATGAGCTGCCAGTCCTGAGGCGGATTAAAGCGGTTCGCGTGGTCTTCGCACATGTCATACGCGTTGGGTTGCGCATATGTTGACAGTGGGCCGAGGACAGCCGTAGCGTCCGCATAGTCATAGGTCAACGTGGCAACTGCCGGACGCGAGCATCCTGGCTTAGAACAAAGACGAGCCGAAATCACCCCCATAGCCTACGCCAGGATTACCCATTCGGGGCGTTGGCACTCTGGCTAAGGCGAAGCACGTTAATGTTGTGGGGTGCCTAGTCGAATTCATCATCCTCGTCGCGATCCTCATGGTCGTGGTGGCAGGGGTCCCGTCTTTTTCCCGGGAACACCCGCATGGCGAACCAGGCGCGAAGCCTTCGATGAAATGATCGGCGCGCACATCGTAGAGCTCACTCGACGCTGGCCCGAAGTGGCAACAATCGAATTCGCTACCGAGGATGTTCCTCCGTCAAATCCAGCTCCGTGGGAATCTCACGCTGAAGTGCTTGCGCGCATTTTCCACGCTGATCGCAGGCGAGGTCTTCGAGACAGAATTGTCATCTATCGGCTTCCGATCGTTCTTCGCGCAGGCGATCAGGACATCGTGAAGATTACACGTCAGATTCTGGTCGACAGGATCTCGCACATCTTGGCGATTCCGCCGGATGAATTAGACGAATACCTGCGCTGACAGGTTGAAGACACACTGTCAGCCGAACACGTTGTCAGCGCGTCGGCTAATATGCGTGCCTTACCTAGTTGAAAACACACTGCCAGCCGGGACGCCGTCAGGGGCCGACGTGGACCCTAGCTTGTTGCGTTGCCAACCCTCCGGTGCCGACATTCCACGTTGCATGCACAACACCATTCGGAGTTGTTGCGCTGACAACGATGGAGGCGTAAATCTGCTGATCAGATGTCACCTTGCCGTCATCTCTAGGAAGATCAACGACGGTGGATGTGCCCGCAGGAACTTGGACTTCCCGACCAGCAACGCTGACCGTAGCATCTGAGGACGCATCCGTGAGAGGATTCACCAGTACCATCTGCGCAGTCACGTCGCTCACACCGGAGTTACTTTCCAGAGACGTTGCGCGCAGAGGCGTGGCACTCAGTTCCTTTGTTACCAGATCACTCAGGGTTGTTAGCCCCGGAACATCTGCCTTCGAGAGAGCGTTCGCAGTGGCGATACTCGACAGGATCGTCCACGTCTGATCCGTCTGCGCCCACTTTCCGCCATCCCACGATTGTTCAATGGCACTCACGACCGGCGCATCGGAAGTGACCATAATGCCACTGGCGGTTGACGCGATACCCGTCAGTGGAATATCCAGAACGGTTTGGGCATCAATTTCCAGTTCTGTTCCTTCGACAACCTTTGACCCGTCCTCGCCGATCAAGGTGACCTGAATCGACGCGGGGTCTTCCCCGGGGACACCGATGCGGAGAAGAGACGCTGTTTCGCCACCAAGACCCGCGAACACTACTTGTGTCGCAGGTTTCGTCGACGCACTCCATGTGGCACCAGCGGGGATTTCGCCATCCAATCGGGAAGTTTGAGCCCACGCGGAGATGCCCACCGAATCGGACTCAATATGCAGGGCGATTCTCTCTTCGTCGGGGTACCAGCCCGAGGGCACGACGGTGATCGTTTTCCCAGCGGGCACGGTGAGCGTGTGCGGAGCATCGTCCAGCAATCCAATCGGCCCATAGCCGGTCACGGAAACGGTTGCTGGGGTTGCGCTGGGATTGGCCAGAGCAAGAACAACGTCATTACCCGCATACGTCGAGCCCGTAAGAATCCATTGATCACCGCTGGGAAGTGAGCAGCCCGTGGCTGACAATCCCAGTAGTTCTCCGCCGCCTTGGCCAGTGATGACAACACCTGTAGGAACGCTGATTTCTTCATTTGGCGCCCCTGAGGCAGTGATCGATCGGGCCAGTTCATCACCGTCTGTGGGGGCAAGAGTCGACCAGATGTGTCCTGCAGTCGTGGTGGCAGGAGTCGACGCGAATGGGTCAATGATTCCCGGTGGACATGCAAGCGTCACCGATGACGGGGCAGCCGTGATGACGGGTGTTTCAATCGTCGTGGGTTCTTCACCGGACAGGAACGTTGTAGCGCTAGCGGCAAGCCCCAAGAGTGCAAGCGCACCAAGGGAAGCGAGCAGTGCGACCGGTTTGTTCATGCGTTCAGTCATGAGCGACGCTTCCTCCACGGCATACCGGCCAAGAACGCGAATCCTAGAGCCACCAGTGATGCGATCATCCACGGGAGTTGCCACCAGCTTTGATGCCACACGTGAAGCTCTCCGTCGGTAACCCCACTAAATGCTTGCGCCCAGCCATTGGAGGCCAGCTGCGGGGTGAGCTCGGTTCCGTTCACTGTTGCTTTCCAGCTGGAATGCGCGCGTTCTGCCAGCTGCACTGTCGCATTCGTTCCGGTGTTTTCAACCGTTCCACGCGCATCAAGCAAGCCGGAGTCGAGGCTGGCGACGGTGTTGAACGCATTCAGTGTCACCCGCGCAGGGGTACGGCCTTGCGGGCGGATACGCCACAGGTATCCCGCATCGGTTTCGCCAACGCGTTCAATGTCAGGGGCAGATGCCAGTGCTTGCACGAACTGCTGGACTTGTACAGAATCAGAGCGCACCAAAATCGAGTCGATTCCGTGCTCACCGATTGCCTGGACTGTAGAGGCGTCAGGGTAGGAAACGAGCGTGAGCACCAGCGTTTGAAGGTCTGCTGTTGCTGCGTCCGATGGTGCACCCGAGGTGGCCTCGTGGTAGGCGATCGCGCGGGTAAGCGCTGTTGAGTCGGTGAATGACGGTCCGTTTGCGCGCCACACGTTGGCATCAATGACGAAGAATGTTGCGTCTGCGTCCAGGACAAGAACGCGTCCTGCAGTTTCGGACGTTTGCGCCTGCTTGGACACTGCCGCGATCACATTCGGGTTGGCGACGACGTGGTCTGAAGTCAAGCGTTGAGTTTGCGTCAAGTCGCCGTCAGCGCCAAGCGCACGAATGTGAGTGAAAGCAGGAAGCACCCCACCGGCGACGATTCCGATTGTGCCGATGAAAGCGACCAGTTTCAGCCAGAACGGTGCTTTGGCGTCCCACGTCTTGACGTGAGAGGACGAAAGTGCAATGGCAACAAGCATGCCGACCGCGCCAAGCGAGAAGTAAGTGCCAGTCCAGATAGTTGTCGTGGTTGCTCCGCTCAGGCCTGCATCGAGTCTGGAGGCGAAGGGTGTCGACGCAAGAATCAGTGCACTGGTGAACACGATCAGTGGGACGACGCGGTTGCGACGGTGCGCGCTAAGCGTCGACGAGGTCATGACTGCGAAAGAGCATGCCACTCCCCCGATGATTAAGAATGCCGAAGGCGCGACCCAGATGCTCATTTCAAGAATCGACGAGGCCGCGCTTCCCAATCCGAGCACCGTGAACCACGAGGGCGCGGTCGTGGAAGCAAAGGTTCCGCCCGAAGCGTCCAGCAAGGCTCGCCAGCCTCCGGGACTGGTCAGGGCGAAAGCGTAGAGCGGAGTGACAAGAGCGACCGAAGGAAGAAGAGCGAGCAGAGCGCGAACCCATGGCAGGCGCCGGGTTGCGGTAGCCACAATCAGTACGAAGAGCACTGCAAGAAGCCCGGAAGGAAGCGCTGCAACAAGGAAAGCCGAGGTCAACGCAAAGCGCGCTAACGCACCGGTTCGTTCTGACCTGAGCAGTTCCACGGTGCCTTGCGCTCCGGCAATTCGCAGAGGCTCTGGCGCAGTGAGAACGCGGAACCATTGGTCAACGGCAAGGGGAAGCAGGACGTGGAAGAGTGCCGGTCCGATACGCCCCTGCGAGGCGGCAAGGCTGAGGGACGGAAGGAATGCCCATGCGAGCGATCCCAGGGCACGCACTGCGATGGACTGAGTCAGACGACCGGTCAGGTGCCATGCGCTCAGGCAGGAAAGTGGCCCGGTGAGCATCGCAATGATGCCGATAACGGTAGTCGGTTCGATGCCGGCAAAAGAGAAAGGCCACGTAATAAGTGCGAAGGGAATCAACAGCGGATCGTTAGGGCCGGCCATACCATCGCCACCGGGGATCCATGAAGCCCATGCTGCGTCCCAAAGATCGCTCCACGACGAAGGGAGAGTACGCCACGCGCCACCACTCACTGACGAGGTACGTCCCCACCAGAAGGCCACGCCGAGGGCGATCGTGGCGAGCATGATGGTCGCGAAAGCTACGCGTAAGCGCGAACGATACTGAGCGCGCGATGCGGTAACCAGCGGGTCTTCGTCTTTGTCTTGACCGATTGCCTGACGTCGTCTGCGCGCACTGTCACGCACCTGTCGACCGCTTACGTACAGCTCGCGAAGAACCTTGACGGGAACGATACGACTACGTGCTGCACGGTGACGCGCTAAGAGCAGGTGCGGGGTTATCGCAATCAGAGCCAACCATGCCCGCAATTCAGGCCAGAACAGTTCACCGCGACCGCTGACTAAGCGCCCAAAAGCACGCGCGGGCGACCAGAAGGCAAGCCAGAGCGCCAAGAATGGCAAAGTGAAGACTCGCACGCCCTTTGCCCAGTTATAGAGCTGGGCAAAGCGACGCTGGCCAAAACTCATATCGCGGGGGACGCGCGCGGAAATGGAGGAAGGCTGGTTGAACAGATCGAGAACGCGGGCATCGTCACTCGCTGTTGCAGGCTGGTCGTCTAAAGACTCTTCAGTGTTTTCGCTGAGCGCCAGTAGTGTCGGAGGAATGTACGAGGTACGAAGGTGGCGAATCCTCGCTTTGGGCGCTACAACAACGCGATAGCCGGCAAGGTGCAACCGGCGGGAGAAATCGAGGCCTTCTCCGAACGGACCGAGAGCAGTGTCAAATCCTCCCACTGCGTTCCAGGCAACGGTGGAGACGAGCATTCCCGCAGTGCCGACGCCCAGGACATCAGAGGTTGAGTCGTATTGTCCTTGGTCGATTTCGCCACGGAGAATTCCGTCAGCTCGACGCGCGCTGGACGTTGCCTGAATACCGCATTCAATGATGTGGGACCCATCGGAGCACATTTGTTTTGGACCGACGGCACCGATGGTGCGTGAGCGGTCTGCATGTGCCCAGAGGGCATTCAAGCAGTCTGGTTCAGGAATGGAATCGGAGTGAAGGACCCACGCCCACGCGTAGGTGTTCAGAGCAGCGTCTTTATCGGCGAACGCCCGGTTGAGAGCCTGCGAAATGTTCTTGGCGCGGGGCGCGCTGATTCTGTGGGCCGTGGGAGCAATGCGACCAATGAGCCCAGCAATTTCAGTGTCTGACGCTGGAGAACAATCAATAACATAGGTTGCACCAGGCTTCATTGTCTGGGCTTGAACAGCAACGAGGACGTCGCTGAGGATTTCAGTGGCCTCGTGAGCAACAACGAGAGCTACGACAGAGGAGCTCACTGGAGAGTCATCTTTCAGATAGCGAGGCGACGCATACGACGGCGTTCGCGCTCTGACAGCCCGCCCCAAATACCGAATCGCTCGTCGTGGTCGAGAGCGTACTGCAAGCATTCTTCACGAACTTCGCAGGACTGGCAGACAGCTTTTGCTTCGCGTGTTGACCCGCCCTTTTCGGGGAAGAAGGCTTCCGGGTCGGTCTGAGCGCAGAGTGCGTGCTCTTGCCATGCAAGAGGACCGTCAATCGACGCGTAGAAGTCAGCATCGAGTGCTTCAGACCAAGAAATCGGTCCGTCACCGAGAATGTTCCACACGCGAATATCTCCTTGCAGTTTTACATCAATATAAGAATTACACGCGTGTCATCTTCATAAGTCAAGCCCGAGGGAGTAATTGAGAAATCCTTGCCTGCCAGTTGCAAGAAGTGAACTATTGTGGTTAGCCAGTATTTGTGCGCCTCAAGCAGGTTTTCGGCAGGAATCCGGCATTGTTATTCGATGAGCTTGGAGAACATCTGTCCACTACGATTCCACTTATGACCACTTTCCCGCAACTCATTTCGCTTCTGGCAACACGTCCATCCCCGCAAATGACGATCTATTCGCACGAACGCGTTGAGTTCAACGGACCGGTCATTGCCCGCTGGTTCGCGAAGGTCGCCAATCTTCTGGGAAGCGACCTTGCTCCGAACCTGTTTGATGGCCCCTTTGGCTTCGAAACTCCCTCGACCGTCTCTTCTGACTCCAACAATGAGACGCGCCAAACACTGTGCCTCGCCGTGGGCCCGTGGCAGAAGCTCACGTGGAGCGTTCCCGCGCTTGCTATGGGATTGAAGCTCTGCAGTGATTCAGCAACGCTAGGTGTTTCCGACATCCTTGTGACAGATTCGGTTGACGAGGCCTCACGCGACGCGCTGAAGCGCGGCGCGTGGGTGTTAGCCCAACCAAGCACCTACCTCACGTTTTCGTGGAATGGAGAGCCCCTGCCTGATGGAGTGCTCGATGCACTCATGGAGGTCGGCGCTCAAAGCGACGCACTCGAAGTACCCATTCCACAGCGGGCACCCACATCCGTTGAAGAAGCGTGTGGCATCACCCACCCGCTTCCACCAGACACCGCGTCTTCTGAATCGCAACGCATTGCCCTTTATCAGTTGGATCATTGCGCCCCCATCGCAGTCACGCACTGGTTAACTGGGCGCAGCCTCGTACTTATTGATCCGAAACTGTATTCCGAGCAAGAGGCACAACGAATCGCTCAGTCAGAAGGCGCATCGCTCCTTCACGACGGCGCGCACTGAACGCGACTGAACAATCGGCGACTACCACACGCCCAATACGTGTGCGAGCGCCAGCTGGAAACCTTCACGAGGCTTGCGTCGAATCTGACGCCAACGACGAGCGAACTTCAGACGACCAGAAACAGACGTGTCCTCAAGCTCGCCGATCAATGTACTCAGATCCGCCATCACCTGATCGTCGTATCGTGCCACCTGACGCACAGCACGCGCGACCGCCAAGAACTGACCACGATAGAAACCGCTACGCAGACGCGCAAAACGGTCGGCATACGCTCCCAATCCCCTATTCGCGCCCTGCACATTCGCTTCATGCTGACGATAATCCAGGGTCGGCGTCGCACTCACAATCCACTTGGCACCAATCGCACGCGAAATCGCATACACGTACCAATCGTGGACACCGATGGCAGAGTAGTCCAAAAGCTCTAGAGCATCACGAAGTTTTTCATGGAATTCCGGCGTAAAAACATAGGTCGACCCCGGTCCGGCAGCCTCAAAAATGTGGTCCCACCGTTGCATGGCACCCGCTTTATCAATCAGAGTCTTCTTCCCCGACTGATCGAAGCTCGTGACATTCGAGGATGTCACATCCGCATGTTCAGCTTCAAGAATCGCAATCTGTCTGGACAACTTATCCAGATGCCACACATCATCTTGATCCGTAAACGCAACATACGAACCATCCGGACGATGCGTCATGAACAGATGAAGGAAATTCCCCGTCACACCCGGCGTACCGTCGCGAGGCGGAAGAAGCCGAATACGTCGATCCTGACCAGCGCGCTGTGCAACGTGTTCAACAGTGCCGTCTGTTGACCCGTCATCAGAAACGAGCAACGTTACGTCGACTCCCCTCTGATCAAGGATTGAATCGATCTGTTCGTCAATCCACGTCCGACCGTTGTAGGTCGCCATTAAGACCGTGACGCGCGGGTTTTCACCCAACGCGCCACGTGCGTGGCTATCCACGAATCAGTGACCTTCAGCCGCGTACTTCGCTTCGACGGCTTCCTTCAGCGGCGCCCACCATGCTTCGTTATCGGTGTACCACTTGATCGTGTCGGCAAGACCCGAGCGGAAGTCCGTAAAGTGGGGCTCCCACCCAAGTTCTTCGCGGAGCTTCGTGTTATCGATCGCGTAGCGCAGGTCGTGGCCAGGGCGATCGGCGACATGATCGAAATCGTCTGCCGGGTAGCCCATCAGTTCGTTCAGGATCGTGACAACATCATGGTTGTTCGTTTCACCGTCAGCGCCGATCAGGTATGTTTCGCCGATACGACCCTTCATCAGGATGTCCCAGACCGCCGTGTTGTGGTCGCGAACATGGATCCAGTCGCGAACGTTCAGACCATCGCCGTACAGGCGCGGACGGACACCGCGCAGACGGTTCGTGACCATGCGAGGAATGAACTTCTCGATGTGCTGGTAGGGACCGTAGTTGTTCGAGCAGTTCGAAATCGTTGCTTCCACACCGAACGAACGCACCCACGCGCGAACCAGATGGTCCGAGCCGGCCTTCGATGCCGAGTAGGGCGACGAGGGGTTGTAGGGAGTGGTCGGCGTGAACTTAGCGGGATCGTCCAGTTCCAGATCGCCGTAGACCTCGTCGGTTGAAATGTGGTGGAAACGAACCTTGTGGCGTCGGACTGCTTCAAGCAGGGTGAACGTACCAACCAGGTTCGTCTGAATGAACGGCGACGGATCGTTCAGAGAGTTGTCATTGTGTGACTCGGCAGCAAAGTGCACGACAGCATCAGCCTTCGCAACGACTGAATCGACAAGATCAGCATCCGCAATGTCGCCTTCAATGACGCTCAGACGTTTCGCCATGTCCTCGGACACATCGGTCAACGAGCCACGGTTGCCTGCGTAGGTGAACGCATCAAGAACAACAACATCTACATCCGGATGGTCTTCAAGAAGAGTGTGGACGAAGTTAGCTCCGATGAAACCAGCACCACCAGTAACGACGATTCGCACGATGAACTCCTAACAATTGAACAGCTTTATAGGCAATTATGCCGTACGAGGACATTGAATGAGCTTCAGACGCACCATCAACAGAAAAGAGAAGCCGGGGGAAGCACATTTCTTGATGCCGTGCTTGCGAGCACAAGAAGCCCTGATCACCTGAGGGGAGAAAGACGCACTCCCCTAGTCCCCATCAGCTAGATATCGTCTCAGGAATCAAAGCTTCGCAGAAGATCACGACCGAACGCCCAGATACCCCGCGAATACTTCGAGTAGTTGCCTTTAGACGCCTCCCCCATAAGCGTTGGGATCCGAGAAAGATGCCCTTTGGGCATGAGTGAACGAGCCTGCTGATGCTTCGCTGCCCGTTCTAAGCGTTCTCTGTCCTCTTCGAGTCCACGGTTGGTGCTGGCGACAAAGTGGAATGCGCTGAGGGCTCGCGTCAAGCGTCGCGCGTCATCATCAGAGTCTGCTGAAATCTTGCGTTTGATCTGAACAGATAACGGTTCTTTTTTCGCGCCAATTTGGTTATTCTCATGCTGGCGATAGTCCGTCAGGGCTTCTGGAAGAAGAACCAGCTGACGGTCAAAAGCGGCAATGAACGCAAGCCACTCGTCGTGGATCCAGCCGTCAGGAACCGGCATAATACTGCGCGCGAATTCCCCCTTCACCGCAGCCGTTGCGCCCGTAACAAGGTTCCGCTTGAGTAGTACCGCGAGCGCATCGCCATCGACGAGGTTCCGTTTCTCCCACGCGCTGACGTTGAGCTCTTCAAGAAGCGCCGATCCCTTTGGATTCCCCTCAGCGTCGACAAGGCGGGCATCAGAATGAACGAGCTCTTTGTCGTCAAGAGTTTCAACTAGTTTCTCAACTTTGTCCTGATGCCAGACATCATCCTGATCGCACAAAATAATGACGTCACCGGTCGTCGCGCTGATTGCATCAGCAAAGTTACTCCTGACGCCAAGGCCGGGATTATGACGCCGGACCATGAGGTCGATGTTTGTTCCAGCAACACGCTCTTCAACAATCTGAACTGTGTTGTCACTAGAAGCGTCATCGCCCAGAACAATTTCATCCACCGGCATGGATTGAGCCAGAATCGACTCAATCTGCTGAGCGATAAATCGTTCGCCGTTATACGTACACAGGGCGACGCTGATGCGCGGAGAATCAATCATTGAAAGTAATTGTTGGCATCATCGCAATCGGCCCCGTACCTGCATAAGGCCCAGCAACGATCAAGTCCCACGCGTTGTGGCGATGATTGATGGTCCTCCCAAGTCCATCTGCAATCCCCGCATGAAGGCGATACATTCCATCCCCAAGAGGAAGATTAGGAATCGAGAATGTGACTCGATTCTGACCCGTAACTGAAGGCATCACCGATTTTGAGGCATTGGTATCAAATGTAAACAAGTGCTGACCAAGATTGGTCTCGAATGTAATACCAACCAGCCAGTCATCCATTTTCTCTTCAGTGGTGAAAACCATCTGGACTTTCATATCATCGCCAGTATTCAGGCGATGAACACGATTACCGTGTGCGTCCTCAATATAAACATCATCGAGACGGACTTTGCCAAACAAGTAATCTGAAGGATCGCTTTCCTTCTGTTCCCTATCGGCAAGCTCAAATGCTTCACGAAGAGCATGAACTGCTTCTTGCGTATTACCGTCAAAAACAACGTGTCCATGATCGAGAACAACACCGCGGTCACAGACCGCATTCACTTGATCTGCTGAGTGCGAGACAAGAAGAATCGTTCGTCCTTCACGTTGAAATTCGGAAATCTTATCCATGCACTTTCGTTGGAATGGCTCATCACCAACCGCAAGGACTTCATCAACAAGAAGAATGTCCGGATCCGAGTGAACCGCAACTGCAAAGGCTAGGCGCACATACATTCCGGAGGAATAGAACTTCACCTGAGTGTCGATGAAGCGTTCGATTCCAGAAAAGGCAACGATCTCATCGAACTGTCGTTCAGTCTCCACGCGAGTCATGCCAAGAACTGATGCATTGAGAAAGACGTTCTCTCTACCAGTTAAATCCTGATGGAAGCCAGCTCCAAGCTCAAGTAAAGCCGCCATGCGCCCACGTGTAGTCACCGTTCCTGTCGTCGGACGAATGATCGAGCCCATGATTTTAAGCAGTGTAGATTTACCAGAACCGTTGTGTCCCATCAGACCGACTGTTTGATTCATTGGGATCGACAAAGAAACGTCTTCCAACGCATTAAACTCTTCGATATGAGCTTTTGAAGAATGGACGACTCGATCCTTTATCGACATATCTCGATGGATCTTAAAAGATTTTGACACATTATCTACACGGATAACATCTGGATAAGTCTTAGCCATTATCACAGCTCCTGTGCGAAGTTACCTTCGAGACGCACAAACACGCGGTGCGCTCCGAAAAGAAGAAGAATTCCGACAATCAAAGCAATTGTCATGCGGAGAATCATATGAGTGGGATAGGGAGCATCGACTCCTGCCGCCCACATTGTCCTTTGGAACCCAAGAATTGCTAGGGTAATTGGATTAGCCAGGTACAGTTCAAGAATCCATCCGGAAACTGTGTTTGCTACGAAAGAATAGGAATAGACAATAGGGGAAGCCCAGAATCCTAGAAATGTAATCACTTCAATCAGATGTTGAACATCACGCAAGTAAACATTTATTGCTGAGAGAAATAAGCCTCCAGCCAAGCCGTAAACGATAAGGAGAAGAAGGGCTAGCGGAAAGAATACGAGTAAATGCAGATGCGGGAATTGAAAAGTACATACGACAGCAATCAGGAGGATGATGAACTGAGTTAAGAAGTTAACAAGCGCATTTCCTGCAACAGATAGTGGGAATACCTCACGTGGAAGGTAAACCTTCTTTACAAGCCCGGAATTTGCGACAATTGATCCGGTTCCTCCATTAATGATGTCAGCGAATAGCGTCCATGCTGTCAACCCGGAGAAGACGAAGATAGCAAACTGCGGGATACCTCGCGCTGCTCCAAGAAAATGACCAATAACGATGAAGTAGATCAGCAATTGTGCCAGTGGCTTCACTAGCGACCAGGCAAAACCGAAAGTTGAGTCCTTGTATTTTGCTTTAAGCTCTCGTCTGACAAGGTAACCGAACAGTTCTCGACGTCGCCACAGATCTCGGACAGCCGTCCGCGTACCTTTGATAATTCCCGTCTTGTCCCCGAGCTCTTTAAGAGGTTCTTGAACCAGGCGTGCTTCCCGATCAGCAACGATCTTGTCGAGTGTTTCTGGTGTCATCCCTGATAATTCGGCTCCTGATTCAGAGGGGCTATGAAACTCTGAGTTCGCTCTTGTAGTCACTTCACTCTCCCCCTCATTCTCCATAGCGCTTCAACGCTGAACGCACTCCTCGACGTACGCCTCGCCAGCGCTGGACATGATAGGCCGGGTTCACAAGCAATCCGTGAAGCTTGCGTTTGGTTGTAACCTCGCGATCACGAACTAAACGAACAGCATCCCGAAGCACTCCACCAACAACAAGCTTTGCGACTGTAGGAATCGACGGAAGGGCTACATCAATCCCGACTTCGCGAAGGCCCTGCGTTTCTTCGAACATACGATCGTCGTATTCTAAGATCGTCATCTCGTTAGAGTGCCAAACGACAGCTCGCGGAGCGTACGCCTTAATATAGCCAGCATCAATGACATCTCGGCCAAGCAACTGATCCTCGGCATACGAAACATCGCGGTAAGGAATCTCGCCTGTGAGAACTGAACGACGAGCTGCTGAATTCACGTCGGAATAGAAGGTCACCGCATTACGCACGCCCTCGTCCTGAATGAAATCATCGTCGTAGAACAAGGTTGTACCGTGCATCGGCCCAAAACTGGCAAAGGTGTTTTTCACGTCGTAGCGCAGCAATGGGAATGCATCTGCACGAGGCACTTGAGAACCCATAACTGCAACAATGCGCTCGCTAATATCAAAGGGAGCAGTGATCTCATGAAGCCAGCGATCAGATGCTGGAGTCGCATCGTGAGTCAGGTAGACAACATAGCGCCCCTTAGCCAAGTGGGCACCAAGGTTGCGTGTTTTTCCATGACCAAACTCGCTATTCGGGATCTGATGAAGCCTGACCCACGGATTCTTCGCGATGATGTCGAGCGTCGAGTCTGTGGATCCCGAATCAATGACGAGCGTTTCAAACGTGCCACCATAGCGCTGAGCATGAACCGCATTAAGAATTTCCTCAAGGTGTTGCTCACCGTTATAGGTCAGAATGACGACTGTTGCGTCGAATTCATATTCTTTTTCAGAAGCCATGTTCACAAATCTCCTGCCACGTACGTTGAATACCGACCTCAAGTTCAGTCATTTCGAACGGTCCGAACTCGTTTTGGATGCGTGTCGTGTCAAGAACGCTACCGTGGACATAGGTGCTGGGAACGTCACGGTATTCGATAACAGGATGCCTACCCGTCACGTTGACCATCGCGTCGACAAGTTCGTTCACCGTAGTGCCACGTCCCGAACCAACGTTGTATACCGGCTGGCTTGGGCCCGTCGAAATCATCGTAGCGACGATATTCGCGAAATCTTTGACATAGATGTAGTCACGGAACATCGTTCCGTCTCCCATCACTGTCAGAGGCTTATTGTTCAGAATATTCCTCAAGAAAATCGGAATAATTCCCTGGCGCTTATGCGGGTTTTGACGAGTCCCATACGGGTTCGAAATACGGAAACTCGTTGAACGCAAACCATATTTCCGTTCAAAGAAACGCATGTAGTTTTCGATGGCAAGCTTTCCAATGCCATAGGGAGAAACTGGAAGCGTCAGATCCTCTTCGGAAAAGTTTTCTTGATCGCGGTCTCCGTAGATCGTGCCACCTGAAGAAGCAAAGTAGACATGCTCAACTCCCTCGTCAGCACAGATCTGGAACAACTCAACCGAGCCAAGAATGTTCGTGCGAATATCCACGATCGGGTCATTTTCTGCTGTTGCAGGATCCGTCGTCGACAGCATGTGAACAACAATCTGCTTGCCGCGAACCGCCCGTCGAAGATCAGCTATGTTCAGAAAATTTCCATCAACGATATCAACGCCTTCCGAGGCCCAATGGGTAGTCCCCGAAAACATGTCGAATACGGTGACACGATGCTCACGCACTACGAGAGCATCCACGAGGTGGGATCCAAGAAAACCGTTTCCGCCAATGACGAGAATGTTAGCCACGCATTGCCTCCTCGAAGGCGGTGACAAATTGAGCCCCCGCATCGTCCCATGAGAAATCCGAAACGGACGAGGCTGCCTCGCAAGATTTTTCAATCTGCTGAGAATCATCGAGAATTTCAACGATTCTATGCGCCAATGCCTTTGGCGACAGTGGCGTGTATGCGATATGCGGATTAGCTGAAACCAGACGGTTATTCTCTGCGTCATTGACGACCGGGATCGTTCCACACGAAAGCAATTCAAGTGGGAGCAACGACATGTTCGTCAGTGACATCACCAGAGCGGCCGCACATTTGTTGTAGAGAGGACTCAAATCACTGATACTCATCGCACCATGATCGATAAAGTCGAATGGCACATCCCAACCACCGAGAGGCCATCCTGCCATGTGAATCGTTGTTAGAGGACGTAGCCGTTTCACTTCAGCAAGAGTCATGACCCCCAGCTCAAACCCTCGACGAGCCGTCACTGGTCGCGCATAGAAGAACACATCTGATCGGCGCTGTTCATTCGTTCGCTTATAGAGTGAAAAATCTGCCGCAAAATCGAAGGGATGTGTTTTCATTCCGTAGTCAGTGGAAAGCTTCTTTGCAAGCCAGCGTCCAGCAGTGAAAGCTTCAAAGCCAAAGCGGTACGTATTTTCGGCAAGCACGGATTCGGAGCCAACAGAGTAGAACGACGGCTCGAAGTCCTGCACAAAGTAGTATCTGCGCGCATTCGAACGGTCGAGGTACGAGGGGTATGCCGTCTCCCAACCGGTGGAGAAGATCGCGTCGACTTCTTCGCCGACTCCAGCCGATGGCGAATACACCTCGATTGAAGCATTCAACTGAGGATAAGCAACCGAATCACGAAGTATCTTTTGGATGCCCTTGATGTTGATCGGCAGGGGGTTAGAGGAATAGAGAAAGATCTTGACCGTATGTCCGGCTTGTTCCAAGAAAGAAAGGAAACGGAATATATTCTGGTGTCCACCTGAATGCTCTCCGGGGGGAGACATAATCCAGGCAGTCGTAAATGGGCCGTCTCCGACCGATCGAGGCTCTTGTTTCCACTGCGGAGCTACTGTCCAGTCAGCAACCGCCGCGTCCTCGAACTTCACCAACGAAGCATTCCTTCGTCCGCTGAGCCCACCCGCATTTTTGGGAGAGGATAAGTGAGTGCCCACTCCAAGGAAGAGGCGCCCTACTGTCAGTCGTGCGCCGTTACGTTTGTAATACGAGGCGCCCAGCTTTGAATAGTTCGCGAGCTTCTTCATTCCATTCATACGCGTCAGTGTATATGTCCGAGGCCTTGATACAGGGCAGTACATACACAGGTCTGCCAGTTCCCCATCACACGACGTTGACGGGAAACTGACAGATCAGATCACTTCAACAGGTCCAGCAGGTACTGCCCGTAACCGGACTTCACCAGCGGTTCAGCGCGCTGACGCAGTCCTTCATCGTCAATGAAGCCCATACGCCAAGCCACTTCTTCAGGAGCGCCAATCTTCATCCCCTGGCGTGCTTCCACTGTACGGACGAAGTTCGTTGCATCCGCAAGGGAATCAAATGTTCCTGTATCAAGCCAAGCAGTGCCTCGCGGGAGAACCTCAACTTGAAGTTTTCCTGCCTCAAGGTAAACCTTGTTCACATCCGTGATTTCGTATTCACCGCGCGCGGAAGGCTTGAGATTCTTCGCGATATCTACGACGTTATTGTCGTAGAAGTACAGACCGGGAACCGCATAGTTCGACTTCGGATGGGCAGGCTTTTCTTCGATAGAAATTGCAGTGTAGTTATCATCGAATTCAACGACACCGTACGCGGTTGGATCTGCCACATGGTAGGCGAACACTGCACCACCATCAGGATCCACATGACGGCGAAGCTTCGTGCCCATACCGGGACCGTAGAAGATGTTGTCGCCAAGAACGAGAGCCGCGGAGTCAGTTCCAACATGATCAGCCCCAAGGACAAATGCCTGGGCAAGTCCGTTCGGCACTTCTTGAACGGCATACGAGATATTGACACCAAGCTGCGAACCGTCGCCCAGCAGGCGGTGGAAAGCTTCGGCATCATGTGGTGTCGTAATGACAAGGACGTCTTGGATACCTGCAAGCATCAGCGTTGACAACGGATAGTAGATCATCGGTTTGTCATACACCGGAACAAGTTGTTTTGACGTTCCCAATGTAATCGGATTCAGTCGGGTTCCTGATCCGCCGGCAAGAATAATGCCTTTCATCGTTCCTCCGCAGGTTGAGTGCGCGCACTGGTCGACTTACTTGTGCACCTTGACGCTCATTATGCCAAGACTTTTTCTCATGTTGCGCATCACACTCACACATGTACCAGAGTGCAACTGAGGAATATCACCGTCTGCTTCACCGATAAACAGCCCCCTATCACCTAAACTCGTTCCAGTACTAGTTTCCACTCAGCGCCAGCCATGGATGTAGGAGCACGATTCACGATGACGACAGCGACAGGAAAAGCTCTTGGCATTGAAGAAACCCCTATTCCTGGCTTCCTACGCATTGATCTCACCGTGCATGGAGACAACCGTGGCTGGTTTAAAGAAAACTGGCAACGAGAGAAGATGCTTGCTCTTGGGTTACCTGACTTTGGCCCCGTGCAGAACAACATTTCTTTCAACGATGAAGTTGGCGTAACACGCGGTATTCACGCTGAGCCGTGGGACAAGTTTGTTTCGGTCGCAACCGGCCGAGTCTTCGGCGCGTGGGTAGATCTGCGCGAAGGCCCTTCGTTCGGAACGGTTTACACGACTGAAATTGACCCCTCGGTTGCAGTCTTCGTTCCTAGAGGCGTGGGCAATTCATACCAGACTTTGGAACCAAATACCGCATACACCTATCTGGTGAATGACCACTGGTCTGCCGACGCACAATACACCTTCTTGAACCTCGACGATGAAACTGTCGCAATTGATTGGCCAATTCCGTTGGAGGACGCGATTCTGTCCGATAAGGACAAAGCTCATCCCAAACTCGCAGATGTTATTCCTTTCCCTTCCCCGGATACGCGACGTGTTTTGGTAACCGGAGCAAATGGTCAGCTTGGACGCGAACTCCTCAAGCAACTCCCCGAAGCTGGGTACAACGTGACGGGTGTCGATCTTCCAGAATTTGATATTGCTGACGATGCCGCCATGGACGCGCTCGACTGGTCGCAATACGACATCATTATCAATGCAGCAGCGTGGACAAACGTCGACGGAGCAGAGACACCTGAAGGACGCCCGCTTGCTTGGCGAGCCAATGCCCATGGACCTGCGAATCTCTCTCGAATCGCAAGCAAACACCACTTGACGGTGGTGCATATTTCTTCCGAATATATCTTCGACGGTTCAGTGGAATTTCACACGGAGACCGAGAATCCAAGCCCTCTAGGCGTGTATGGTCAGTCGAAAGCTGGCGGCGATGCAGCAATTGTCACCACTCCCCAGCACTACTTGGTTCGGACCAGCTGGGTTGTTGGCGATGGAAAGAACTTCATTAAGACGATGAAGGGTCTTGCTGATGAAGGTGTTAATCCCACCGTTGTCAACGACCAAAAAGGGCGTCTTACCTTTACTACCGACCTAGCAGCTGGCATCATTCACCTTCTTTCAACTAACGCCGAATACGGAACATACAACCTTTCTGGTGGAGGTCCCGTTGTCTCGTGGTGTGACATCGCGAAACGAGTTTTCGAATTAGTCGGCCGTTCAGCAGACGACGTTACCCCCGTAACAACCGTTGAGTATTACGCAGGAAAAGAACAGATTGCTCCCCGTCCTCTCAACTCGACGCTTGATTTGACGAAGCTTGAACAGACAGGCTTCACACCACGAAACTCGATGCAGGTTCTTACAAAGACTCTCAGCTGAGAGCAACTTACCCGTTATGACCGCCCTGGATACCAAACCAAGCGAAGGCACTCGCACCATCATGAACATGAAACTGTATCGGGATGCTTCTGAGGCGCCACTGTGGGTACGAACTATTCTTTTGGCTCTTATCTTTACGGCGCTCTCAGCGCTCGTCGGTTATCGCTATATTTCGGAGCATAGTGCGATCTCCCCGCAAGACGAGTACGTATATATCGACGCTGTTGATAAAGCAATGCACGGCGAAGTTACTCGTCAATACTCTGAAACGGACGAATACGCGCGTTCGCTCATTACATGCGTAGGCATCGAGATTTACGGCCCGCAAGGTCCTGCCTGTGGTGACACCAATGCGCCCTCTGAAGATTATCCCTTTAAAGGCTATTCAACCGCTTCAGTTCACTCACCTCTCTATTTCTTTATCACTGCTTTCTTGACGAAGATTCTTCTCTTCCTCGCCCCCGGCAAGCAGATGTATTTGTTAGCCAAGTTCACCGGTACTCTGTGGCTCGGGCTGGGATTAACTGCGACATGGCGCCTTGCACGATACCTTGGCGGTTCACGCCTTATCACAGCATCAGTGACCGCCCTTATGCTTGCAAGTCCCGCGATCAGGTGGGCGAACTTCTATGTCACCCCTGACTCGTTCAGTTTGCTCGCAGGTTCATTCATCTTCTTATCTACGCTGAAAATGGTCCGCAAAGAATGGACTTCGATTCCCCTCATCGTTGCTTCGATTTTTTTTGGTCTGATTAAGTTCCAGATGCTCTTTGCAACGGGTGCAGCACTGCTGTTTATCCTCATCTATTTCATACGCGTTAAAGAGGAACGTTCTTCACTCAAGCGACCAATTCTTCTTGCATTATTGGCCCTACTTTTGGGCCTTGTCGCTCAATTTGCTTACCAGCATTACAGGAGCCTCACTGCAATCCACATCAGAGAAGATTATTCAATCGATGCCCATGTTCCCTTCTCGCCGACTTTTGCGGTCGAGCAACTAGATAATTTCCTTACCTACCTTTACATGGGCCCTGTATCACTCAATGGAGGCTTACTCAGCGCAGTCGGGCTCCCTTATGCTTTCACAACGTTATCTTCCTTGCTTCTAGTTTCAGGTCTCGTTGGAGCAGCTCTCTTCGCTGTTAACACTGAAGTACTTAACCAATCATTCGCGCTTGCCCTATTGTTGGCCTCAATCTTCGTAGCCCCCGCGTTCTACATCTACCTGAACCTCACAATGGGTGTTGGGTTTGACCTTGCTCCGCGATATGGTGCCGCTCTTCTACCGGCTCTTGCGATAGGTCTACCCGTGACAGTAAAGTCCAAGAGTTCTTCGGTTCTAGTGGCAGTATTCGCCGTGTTTGCACTCGCGTTTGCTCTGATTGCAAACAGTATTGTCTAGGTCGATACATCCACTATGCACTCGACACCGATGAACAGAAAGTAACAGATAATGGCTGAAGCAAAATCACGAATCTTGGTCATCGTTCCGGCATGGAACGAAGAAGCAGTCATCGGACCTGTGCTTGAAGAACTTCGTAGCGAAGTCGGCTCGATGGCTGATATAGCTGTTGTCTCTGACGGCTCCGGCGATCGCACAGCAGCAATTGCCAAAGAACACGGCGCGATAGTTCTTGATCTGCCAATCAACCTCGGTGTCGGAGGAGCGATGAGGACAGGTTATTCCTATGCTCAACGCAACAACTACGACTATGCTGTTCAGCTCGATGCAGACGGGCAACACGACCCCAAGGAGATCTCGAATCTCTTGGCATCCGCGAAGAAAACGGATGCCGATGTTGTGATCGGCGCACGCTTCGCAGGAAAAGGCGACTACACCGTTCGAGGCCCCCGTCATTGGGCAATGAAAGTTCTCTCCACAATCCTTTCGAGAGTATGCGAAACAAAATTGACTGACACAACGTCGGGCTTCAAACTAAGCAACCGAAAAGCTATCGCTTTGTTTGCACGGAACTATCCGGCTGAGTACCTGGGTGACACAATCGAAGCACTTGTCATCGCAAAACGTCACGGTTTATCGATTCGGCAGGTCCCCGTAGAAATGCGTCCCCGTGCTGGAGGAGAACCCTCACATAATCCTCTTAAAGCTGCTCGATTCCTGATTCGCGCGTTCATTGCACTGTCCGTTGCCTTGACACGCCCCTCTGTTGGCTGACGAGTGAGAGAAACTGGAGATCAGAAATGACATCAACATACTGGCTCGGCATCCTTTTCGCGCTCGTCATCTTTTACGCAATCTTCATCAAGATGCGCAATGCTGGAATGAAGGAACGCTACGCGACGTGGTGGTTCGTCATTGCAATCGGGGTATTGATCGTTTCCTTGTTCCCGAAGGCCCTGAGCTTTGTTGCTCACTTCTTGGGAGTTCAGGTTCCTTTGAACCTCGCTCTAGTAACCGGCGCGGTCGTTTTTATGCTTCTTACGCTCCGAATGAGTGTTGATCTTTCCCATGCCAGCGAAGAACGACGAAAGCTCACTGAAGAAATCGCAATCCTCAACTACGAGCTCGACATCATTAAATCCCAGCAAGCTGGAAAGCAATCAGATCACTAAAGTCACTCAACGTGTTATCTCGGAGAGCTAAGACCTCACTGGCAACGTGACGAGCACCAATCTTTCCGCTATCAAGAACTTGAGATCAGTCAGGTACGCTCAAAACATGAATTTGCAGTTCCTAAGAGACTCCGTGCGTGCCACGGCACTTTTTCTGTTTTCTTTGATCGCAGTTGCTCTATTCGGAATGGTCGTAAAGACTGGCATCGCCTTGGTATTCTGGACAGCCATCATCGTTGCGCTTGTCCTTATTGGTGCCGTCATCTATCGGAACTACCAGACACTGAATCGTCGGTCTTTCTTCACCGCACTCGCAATTCTTCTTCCCTCTCTTGTCGGTGTCGCTTCAGTCGTCTATTTGCTCTCGTACTATGACGGTGGCGTTCCGGTTCAGTTCACGCGTAACGATATGGTGATGAATACCATCGAAGCGCTGACAATCCACCAGAACGGCGGACTAGGCTCCGGCGATGAGGTCAAACCTGTCTTCCTTACTGCGGTTATCACCTCAATTTTCTATGGGCCAGGTACTTCCTTCAGCCCACTTCTGACGATGTTGTATGGCAATATCGTTGCGGGTCTCGTTGTATGTTGTCTCGCCAGTATGTTTACCGGCTGGTTGACGTGGGCGTTGTTGTCACACGCTCCATGGCCTCTACGTACAGCTGCCGTGTTTGTTATCGGATGGGTCCCCTTTACTCGTAATATTTTTGGCGCGGTTGAATTTGATGGCTACCTCAACATCCCAGTTATCTATTTGATCTTGATCCTTTCGTGGATTACCTATCGGACCCTCCGTCCTGCCCAAGCACTCATCTGGCTTCCTGTGCTACTGGTCGCCACTCTTGCTACGTGGTCTCCGGCTTCCCTGATGCCCGGCCTGTTGCTACTAATGGCACTTGTACGTTGTCTGCATAATCTTCCCGCACATCGCCCAACGTCACGAGAGTTGATTTGGATCGCACTGACTTGGCTCTGCGTTGCAGTATTCTTCTTCGCTTGGTCACTCCCAGCACTCCGCGTCGACGGTGATTACCTCTCTGCTGGTCCCGGCTATTTTGCTGGTGAGATAAGCGACCACCTTACAATTGCCAGCATTCTTCTGCTTCTCCTGCTCTTCGTTTTCGCTGCTGCCCTTCCCCGGCATCGCTCGCCCGAGGCAATGGGACTTGGCGCCTTTGCAGTTGGCAGTTGGCTCGCGATCTTCTTCCTCCTCTTACTGCGAGAATCTGGCGATTCTCGCTGGGGCTACTATCCCCTGAAGATGATGTGGATCTCAACGATCACATTTGCAACCATCATGACGATTGAAGCGCTCCGCCAAGCGTTTACCCCTCGATCAGCATCTGACCGACGCTCCTACGCATGGTGGCGAGGGCGTTGTGTTCAAGCCGCCTTCTTTGCCCTGTCGGTAGTCATCATGGGCGTAGGCTCTCTTCTCCCATTTGAACATTTCGGTCGGGGTGGGACTCTCTTCCCCACGCTGCCTCGCTACGCAACAATGCCCACCGATAAAGACCACAAAATGCCGACCCCTGAGGAAAAGAAACTGTACGACCAATTGGTTGAAGTTTTTGACGAAAACCAGGGCGCTCCTGTCGTGTTCATTCGTCACGCGTCCAACCTCGCATTCGATGGTGATCGAAATCGGTACCTTATTCAATTCTCAGCGCCTACCAGTTATGATGTGCGTATTCACGCATACCGCGAATGGCACGGCGACTACTACGGAATGCTCTGCCCGCTCCTACGCGCTTGGGATAAAGAAGCGACTGTTATTACGTCCACTGAGGGCTACAAAACTACGCGCGAACAGATTGACTACTGTGGTCTATCGGATCGCGTCAAGCTCATCACCCTCGACAACTGATTCAGTCTTGTCTTTAGCTCTTGAGGAATCCATGCTTGATAAGCTACGAAAGACCTTCGTCCAAAAAGATCTCAGTTCTCGAGATAACTCGCTGAATTTTCTACGTTTGCTCTTCGCTCTACTCGTCGTCTTCTCCCACGCGCAGATTCTCACCGCTACAGGTGATGGTGTCGTTGTTCTAGGACAACACCTCGGAAGCTGGGCAGTTGTTGGATTCTTTGGAATTTCGGGTTACCTCATTACCGGAGCCCGAGTCCGAAGCGATGCGGGAAAATATCTGATTAACCGCGTCGCCCGCATCTATCCTGCATTCCTTGTAGCACTAGCATTCGTCGCTTTCGTGCTCGCTCCTATTGCCCACGTGATTGAAAAGGGCACTATTGACGGATATTTTGGTTCTTCCCCTACCCCACTTGACTACGTTTATAGCAATATCCTGCTGAAAGTCAGCTACTACCACATCGGTACAACCCTGTCAGATCATCCGCTTACGGCGTGGAATGGGTCGCTGTGGACGCTCTCATATGAATTCTGGTGCTACATCATCATCGGCGTATTCATGTCCTGGGCATTTATGCGCAAGCATGTCTGGCCAACTGCCGTTCTATTCGCAGTTTCAGTGTTGGCCCACGCTGGTATTGGACGCCTCAATCCCTACATCGATAGCAACTACGATTTGGGACTACTCATTTTCATGCTTCCCTATTTCTTGGGCGGTGCGCTGATTTTCCAGCTGAAAGACACTCTTCCAATGCGTGGTCGCTATGCACTGATCGCTGCTATCGCTTCAGTTGGCATCATCTATGCCCTGCCAGACTTCGGTAAGCAACTCGCCTCTCCACTCATGGCATACTTCGTTCTCTACCTAGGTACGATCGTGCCATCACCACGTTGGGTGAAAACACATGATATTTCGTACGGGATCTACGTATTCCACTTCCCCATCATTCAGTTCCTGATCACTCTTCACCTAGACAAACTCGGATTCATTCCATTCTTGATTGTCGCTGCACTTATCACGATGACACTGGCGACTCTCAGCTGGTTTGGAGTCGAACGTGCTGCGATGCGGTGGGCACGTGGAAAATCACCATGGGGTGGCCTAAAGAAGACTTCTTCTATTTCTCCGGTGCCAGCGAGTGAACACACAACCGAAGACAGCTCTGTTGTACGTTAGAATCTGCTTTCCCTCACCGGGAATCTAGCTCGAAACCACAGCTGAGATTCCAAAAGGGTACTCAGATCATTAGACTCGCCTTATGGGATCTCATCGCATTCGCTCTGTTGCGTCACTGTGCTTCGCGCTGACACTGCTACCTTCAATGGCACTTTCTTCCAGCGCTGCACCAACTCCAGCCTCCCAGGACGGATGGTCACTCCAGGACAATAGTTGGGTGTTCACCCGTTCGGGACACATTCTGCAGGGCTGGTTCCAAGATCGCGGTTCTTGGTATTGGGCTGACTCAGAAGGTCGAGCCGTCCTTGGATGGAAGCAGATCAATTCTTCGTGGTACTACTTCAGTTCCTCGAACGCGATGACTACTGGCTGGCAGTCCATCGGTGGCAAATGGTATTACTTTGCCACCAGTGGCGCCATGCAAACTGGGTGGCTCCACAATGGAAACACGTGGTACTACCTCGACTCTTCCGGAGCAATGGCCACCGGCTGGACCCTCGTCAACAACACC
>NZ_JASOQR010000015.1:0-111108 GCF_030218905.1 Pauljensenia sp. UMB0895
AGCGCCTGTGGGGTGCGAGGGTGAGTTTTTTGGTTCGGTTGGGTCTGGTGTGGAAGTCGAGATTGATTCGCCGTTGGTGGAGGCGGATGCGGAGTGCCTGCCACCGCCCTTGAGGGTGTTGGATTCGGGTGGCGCGGATTGGGCGTTTTTAGCGACGGTCTTGCCTGAATCGTGGCTTGACTGGCTCTCTGGCGCTGGCGTGCGTCAGCTTCAGACCCTTGCGGAAAACGCGTGTGCTGGAAGCGGGTGGACTCCCAGTGGCCTGCGCGAGGTGCTGGCTTCGAACCCCTTGCCCCCGTTGTCGGATGTTCGCAATCCAACGGGCTTTCTGATCGCCAGGGTGCGTGATGTTCTCGCTGTTGGAAAGCCTCCAAGTGCCAGCGCAAGGCGCGCCGAAGCCAAGCGCGAAAAGCGTGTTTTCCTCGAAGATGTTGCCTCACAACGCCTAGCCCTCGACTGGGAAGTCTTCAAGCGCATCAATGCGATTGCCCAGCGCGGTTACGATGATGACCCTGACCTGTTTGACCGAGTGCGGGACATGGCTCAAGCCTGGTATGACGAGCAGGAAAAGCGCGCATGACGGCCGTCATGTACGCCTCCTTGGGTGCGTTGAATCTGAGGCTCGCAACGCCTAGCGAAGCGATGGTTTTAGCTCGCCTGGTCTGGCACGCTGACCAAAGCGGGGGTGTGATTATCACCTACGGTGAGCTTGCCGAACAGGCGATGATGAGTCCGCAGGCTGCGCGCGAGTGCGTCGCGAACCTGATTGGCGAATCGGTGTGCGTGTGTGATGAGCCTGTTCGAGGGGCGAGTGAGCTGGGGGCGCGCCAGATTCAGATCGCGCAACACATCGTTGCCAGGCTTGCTCTGACCCGAGTTCCTGTCGTGAACAGCGTATCGACGTCCACGTTGAACACTGATGAGTCTGCCGACAATACCGGCAATGCCGTCTTTACCGGATTTGCCGGTAAAGACGGTAATGCTGGTATTGGGATTGACCCTTTATCTGCCAGGGGCTTGCTTGCACTCCTTGAGGCGTGTGTGAAGTCAGGGTGGGGGGATAACGCGTCTCGTGCTCTTGCTGTTGCCTGTGAGGTTGAGGTTGATGCTCGGCTGGGGTGGATTGTGCGTAGGCGTTCGCATATGTCGAGCGTGGAGGCGCGCCAAGATCTGATTTCTCGGTTGTGGAGCGTGCTCAGAGAGCATACGCAGCAGGTGTTGTCGGCTGAATCGAACCCGTGGGGTTTAGCGGTTTCGATTGTGGTCAGGCAAGTGGGTCACGCGGACGAGATGTTCCTGCGTGAGCTTGCGGTAGACACGATCGGTGAACACAGCGATTTTCGACAGGTGGGCACCGATGACGTGCGTCCTGTTGACCAGGTGTCTTTTGTTGATCTGACTGAACTGTTTTCGCGGGGACATCATCATCTGATCGCTGAGCTGGCCTCGCGCGGGGTGGAGCAAGGCCTGGCCTGGCAGGCGACGAGGCGCATGGTTGAGATCGCAGCGACCACGGATAGGTCACGCCAAATCAAAGTGGCTCGCTCTGATGAGTATCTTGCCTCGCTCGCACTTCCACCGCATGTGATTTCAGCGTGGATGTCCCTTATTTGTGGGACAAGGCGCGGTGGGGTGGACTCATCGTTTGTTCTACGCATTATGCGTGGAGGAACAGGGGTTGAACCTCATGAGGACAAGTGGCTTGCCACGATCGAAAACTGGGCGTTTGAACAAGGACTGCGAGGCGGTGAGAGTAAAGCTGTTAGCGCGTAAGCTCGGTTTTCTCCCAGTTGGTTGTCGTGGTTGTTGAGAGTACGCGCGCACTCCAGAGTGTCATGTTCTCTGATGCTCCGGCGAGTGCTTCTTCGACTGCCTGCCAGGTCGCATAGTAGGTTGCTTCGCTGCTGTATCCAGGGGGCAGTGAGCCTGGAGTGAGTGCATACAGGGTTGCTTCAGTGGTGTCGATTGTGCGAGGTTCACCGCGCATGACGGCTCCTTTTACGAGCGAAGAATGATCGTTTGACTGTAGGTAGGCCACTGACTGTCCCGTCGGGTGCGACTTTGATTGTCCATTTTCCTTCAGGGTCACTCACTTTCACTGTCAGTGTGCGCCCCAGTTTTGTTGCGTATTGGCCGATATAGGCGCTGGCTTTCTGGCGTGCTTCAGCGAGCGTGGGGGCTTCCAGGTAGGTGGTGAGTCCGCTGATGATTGTCTTAATCGTGTGTGATTGGTCGATTTCGACGCTGATGTGTGGCCAACTCACGGTTTCCTGCCTTTGTGGTTGAAAGTGTTGCGTCTCGAATGTGAGCTAAGTGCGCACGTGGCGCACATTCACAGCAGAGAGACACTGCAATTTTTTTCGCATTGGAGAAGCCGGTCAAAATGAGTGAACCGTTTAACCCGTGGGCGACCCCAGATGAGGATAGCCACCAAGAGGCTGAGGTTGCCCCGGCGTGCCCTCATTCGGTTGCGGTTTCTTCTTGGGGAGTGCAAGCGGGTGTTCCTGTGCCCGAAACGGCGTTGTTGGAGTCCCATTATTGTGAGCCTTTGGGGCGTGTGGGTGTTGTTGGTTTGCATGGTGGGGCGGGTACGACCACGTTGGCGAACCTGACCGGCCTTGTTGATTGCGGGCACGTGTGGCCTACGTCGTTTCCTGACGCTAATACGGTCATCTGCGTTGCCAGAACCCACATGAGTGGCTTGCACGCAGCCAGGCGCGCTGCTGCGGAAGTATTCTCTGGCGCTGTTAGTGGCATCCATGTTCTCGGGTGCGTTTTGATCGCTGATGCCCCAGGTAAACGCTTGCCACGCCCGTTGGCTGAAGCCTGCCGTCTTGTGCGAGGCGCTTTCCCGCGCGTATGGACGCTGGAGTTTTCGAGTGCGCTTCGCGTGGGCGAAACACCCTCTAGGTTCCCACGCACATTTGCTCACACCATCACTGAGCTATCAGAGCTCACCGTTGAAAGGAAACACTGATTATGAACACTGCGCTGCACGCCCTGAGCGCGCTTCTTCCGCTCGTGGACACGACTCCTGCTGCTCCTCCGGGTGCAGATTCTTTGCTCACCGTGGTCAAGTGGGTTGCCTGGATTGCCTCGATCATGGGCGTGCTCGGCCTCATCATCGTTGGTGGCATGATGGCAATCAAAAACCGTCGTGGCGAGGGCATGGAAGCAGCCAGCTCGCTGGGCTGGGTAATCGCAGGCCTGATTATCGTCTCTTCCGCTGGCGCGATCGTTGGCACGTTCTTGAGTATCTGACGATGAAGAAACATGACGCTAACGTGACGGGCGAATCCGATACAAAGCCTCTATACGCGCGCGTGGGACGCTTTATGGTTCTGGGCTTGTTGATTGTCGGAATCGCAGGCACCTCCTTTTACGCGATCAACCATAAGAGTGATGCCACCCAGACTGCTCAGAGCGCGTCGTCTGTTCCAATGAGTGTGCCGAGCGGATCTACTGATTCGCCTCCAGAAGCTGGCTCGTATGATGATGCCTGCTCGTGGCTTACTGAATCTGAACTCATCCCTGATTCGACGCTTGAAGTAACGCCTTTCGTCACCAGGTCGCGCGTGACTTTAGCGGTGACAAACGCCGGACCGTGCTCTCTTGAACCATTCCCCACCACATATGCTCATTCCCCAACAGGTGCTCTGAGTGCGGCGGTGAACTACAGCCTGCTTTTAGCCTCAGGTGGCACGGATATACCGGACGTGCTGGAGGCTCTGCTGGTTCCAGGCGCTGACGCGGACGCAATGATCGAGCGCGCAAAAGCGTCCCCGAGTCCTCGCTATGCCAGCTCGTCAGTGAACGGGTTTTTAATCCAACCGATTTCAAAGAATGAATATGAGATCGGCGTTGCTCTTGGTCTGCCAGACAGGTGGGCTTCTATCGAGCTGTGGAACCGCCTGGTGTGGACTGACAACGATTGGAAGATCGTTCCGGTCGCACAAGGAAGCGACATTGATATGCGTGACGCGAATGCGAAGATTCCGAACGGGTTTACCGCCTGGGATCTCCGGCCTGGGCAGTAAAGGACTCGTGCGACTATGACGATGCCACTGCTACCAATGGTGGACAACTCAGACATTGGCCTTGAGGACTGTGGGTTTATCGACCTGGCCTGTAAAGCAAAGACCGGCATTTTGCGTGCTCTGTTCGACGGAATATCCCAAGGTCTTGAAAAGATGCTCGTCCTGGTGGGCGACATGGTGATTTCGCCTCCGTCTTTTACGAGCGAACACCAGTCGAACGCGCAATGGCTCGCCGGTCAGACAGAGTATCTGACAGCCATCCTTGCGGTCGTCTCTGTGATGATCGGTGGGATGATGCTGATGTGGCAACGTAAAGCAGAACCACTCAAAGATATTCTCGCGATGCTGATTCGCCTCATTCTGATTTCGGCGGGAGGCGTGACCCTTGTTGCAACCCTGTCCCAAGCCTCAGATGAATGGTCAGCGTGGATGCTTGACGAGGCAACAGCTGGTAGCTTCAACGACACCCTCATCGCATTATTCGCACTCAACCCGTTCAGCAGGCACTCAGGCATTCTCATGGCGATCCTTTTCGGTTTGCTCGCCATCATCGCCGGAGCCATTCAAGTCGTTCTCTTTATGATTCGCCAACCGTTCCTCATCCTCATGGTTGGACTCTGGCCTTTGAGCGCAGCAGCTACGAATACTGACTGGGGACGCCAGTGGTTCTCCAAACTCACGGGGTGGATTGCAGCATTCCTCCTCTACAAGCCCGCCGTGGCGATCATTTTCGCGTTGGGATTAAAAATGATGAAGCCAAACACGTCAGATACCGCTGATGGAATGTTGAACTTCATTCAAGGTCTTTTGCTCATCGGAATGTCGATGGTAGCCCTGCCAGCGCTCGTGAAATTCATCGTTCCCTCAACCGCTTCGCTTGGCTCTGGAGGCGGGGGAGGTGCTGCTGCCGCAGTCGGTGGCATGGCAGCGATGAAGGTCGCGTCTGGTTCTGGTGGGGGAGGCGCGCGAGGCGCGTCTGGTGGCTCCCAAGGAACCTCACCGTCCGGAGCTGCTGGGGCAACTGGAAGCGCTGGTAGTAGCGGTGGCGCGTCGAGCGCGGGCGGACAAGTCGGCGCAGGTGCTTCAACGGGTGCGAGTGCATCTGCTGGAGCAGCTGGAAGCGCCGGAGGCGCTGCTGCAAGTGGTGGCGCTGCAGCAGCTGCAGGGCCCGCAGCCCCAGTTGTTCTCGCAGCAGGTGCCGTCGCTCAAACTGCTGCCTCAATGGCGCAAGGCGCTGCAGATTCAGCCACTGATGGAGGCCAATCATGAGTACCCCTAGCGTTCAAACCCCAGTTAAAGGGCCGCGTACCTACGGTAATTGGCGTAAGCCAGCCTCCGCTGGTCTAGGGAAGCTGTCTGGTGCTGCAACAGTCACCCTCTTCGTTGGCCTCGTGGCCACATTCCTGACTCAAACAATTATCGGCCCGCTGTATGCAGTCGCGGTCGCAGCATTCTTTGGCCTAGTCATGCTCGGCCTGATGACCCGCGACCGAGACGGGCTGACCATCGTCGATCGGATTGGAGAACGCATGATGTTCATGAAAGCCCGTCGAAAGAAAACCAACATCTACCGCGCGGGAACAACAGGCAAAACCCCTCTGGGCTCCTGCCAGCTACCGGGCATCGCTAGCCAGTTGCGTGCAATGGAGTATCAAGACTCCCTGATGCGTACGTTCGTCGTCGTCGAATCACGCTCAACGTTCGCACTCGTTTTCCACGCCTCACCGGACGGGCAGGCGTTGGTCGATGAAGAAACCATTGATACGTGGGTGTCACGCTTCGGCTTCTGGCTGGCCACACTCGGCCAAGAAGCAGACCTTGCGGGCGCGCAAGTCGTCATCGACTCAGCCCCTGATACTGGTAGTCGTCTGCGTCAAGAAATCCAAACGCGCATGAAAGATGATGCTCCAGATCTTGCTCGCGAGGTGATGAATGAAGTGCAGATCGCCTACCCGACGGGGTCAGCAAACCTGAGAGTATTCATCACACTGACCTACCGCAAAGCCGGGCGCACGCGAGATGAGTTCGGTCGCCAAATGCAGACCCGCCTTGCCAACCTGACAGGCAACCTCGCGGGCACGGGCGCAGGCGTTGTCCACCCCTGTAGCCTTTTTGACCTTGCACAATTCGTTCGAACCTCCTACGACCCGGCTGCTGGCGAACTCTTTGATGAAGCAGCAGTACGCGGACAATCCATTGACCTAGAGTGGAACGATGTCGGGCCGATCGGAGCTGAAGCTCAATGGGACTACTACACGCACGATTCGGGAGTGTCCGTCACCTGGGCGATGACGGGCGCACCCAAAGGTATTGTCCAATCGCATGTCTTAAATGCGTTGCTCGCACCCCACGCGAGGATTACTCGCAAGCGGGTCGCGCTCATGTATCGGCCTGTCGACGTGTCGAAAACCGCTGATGTTGCCGAAGCAGATTTGAACCAAGCTTTGGCGCGCGCGAACAACCAGTCGCGCCCCACTGCGCGTGCGCAGATTGAGATTGCTCAGGCACAAAAGACCGCGCAAGAAGAAGCCTCGGGCGCAGGCTTGGTGAACTTCGGTGTGGTGGTCAGCGCAACGGGAACATCAAGGGCAGAACTTGACCAGATCCGATCAACCGTGACCGGCCTGGCTGCTTCGTCGCGTTTGCGTATCCGCCCTGTCTACGGAGCCCAGGACGCGGGGTTTGCGATCTCTTTGCCACTGGGGCTCATTCCCGTCCAACACGCAGCTGTTGCGTCGATGATGGCAGGGAAGATGTGATGGGCAAGCGAACCTCAAAGAAACCCGCACGCACTACGGCTCCTACCCCCTCACGGCTTGGTTTTACCATGCCTGGCGGAGGCGCGTGGGCGCGTATGCCCGTCCACCCTGAATGGCGTGGAACCAGTATGCAAGTGTGTGGCCTCTGGCCGTTTGGCATTGGAGCTGGCGCACCGATGATCGGCGTCCCGCTGGGAACAAACCTGTTATCGGGGTCAACCGTGTGTTTTGACCCCATCAGCTGGTTTCAGCGCGCCTCGCTGATCTCTAACCCGAGCGCTTTCGTTCTTGGTCTGCCTGGTCTTGGCAAGTCCACGATCGTGCGCAGAATGATTACTGGCCTAGAAGCATTCGGAACACACACGATGGTGCTCGGAGATTTAAAGCCTGACCACGTCAGCCTGATCGCAGCCCTGGGCGGGCAGGTGATTTCCGTTGGCCACGGATATGGAGCCTTGAACCCACTCGACCTGACGAGTGTGCGTCACGCGTGCGCTCAGCTACCTAAGAATGTGGCGACTAGCCTCATGTCGGAAGCAAAGGCGCGTCAGCTTGACCTGCTCATGGGGCTCGTCCAGCTTGTGCGCCGTAGCCGCCCTTCTGAACGCGACCACTTGATCGTCTCGCGTGCGCTGAGTGTGTTGAATGACCGATCGGAGAGTCAGATCGTTATTTCTGACGTTCTCGATGTGATCCGCGAGGCTCCCGACGAAATACGGGAAGTCGCAATGGATCGCGGGGACATGAGTCGTTATCGGCAGGTAACTGAAGATATTGAAATCTCTTTGATGACCCTGTCTTCGGGAGTATTCGGAGAAGTGTTTGGTCGAAAGACCACAACCGCGATGCGTCTGGACCGTAGCGTCGTCTTTGATATTTCCTCCATGAATGACCTCGACACTGGTTTGAAGGCTGCAACCCTTTTGGTGTGCTGGTCATACGGTTTCGCCCAGGTCGATCTCGCCCACACGTTGAGCGAGCACGGACTAGCACCCAGACGCCAATACCTACTGGTGATGGATGAAGCCTGGCAGGTCATGAGAGCAGGCGACGGAATGGTCGATCGTATCGACGCTCTGACACGCCTGAACCGCGCAAAAGGCGTTGGCAACATCATGATTACCCACACTATGAAAGACCTTGAATCACTCCCGCTACCTGAAGATCGCATGAAAGCGAAAGGTTTTATCGAGCGCGCCGGAGCAGTCATTATGGGAGGACTACCAGGCTCAGACCTCGCGAGCTTCGAAGAAGTCATGAGCCTTTCAGGCAAAGAACGTGAAATGGTTGCCAGCTGGTCATCCCCGCCATCATGGGACTCTAAACGTGGGGAAGTGGCAGCGCCTCCAGGGCAAGGAAAATTCCTCATCAAAGTCGGTGGCAGACCAGGTATTCCAACCCAAGTGCGCCTGACGCACTATGAACGCGAAGTCAATGATACGAACCTGCGGTGGCACCCATGAGAGGCGACCGGTATGTGCTCTGGGCTCTTGGGGCGCTGGCACTGATAACGATTCCTCTCACCCTAGCTTCTCACCTTACCTTTGCCGTATTAGGACAAGGAAAAGGGTCATGGAACCCCGTGGTTCTCGCCCTCCAACTCGCCCAAGGTGGAACAGGGCTGAGTGGGAGAGGTCTCATCGTCCTTGCCGTGGTCACGCTCAGCTTCTATGCGCTCGCCTTCGCTATCGGCTTAGGAGTCTACGTTGCACGTACACCTCGGCAACGAGGCGACGAAGCTGCACGCCTGGCGGGCACGAAAGCAACGACCCAAGCCATTAGAGAAAAGAAAGTTCGAGCCAAAGCAGACAAGTTCGGGCTCGACTCTACCCACCGGCCAGGCTATCCGATTGGGCGGGCAGTCGCAGACGGCGGAGCAATCTTCGCAGACTTCGAAGCAGTCGCAACAGTCATTGCCGGACCGCGTACCGGTAAGACCACTGCAATCGCAGTCCCCATCATCTTGTCTACTCGTGGCCCCGTGCTTGCAACATCGAACAAGCGAGACATCGTGGACGCCACGATGTTCGTGCGCTTAGAGCGCACGCGTGAACCAGTATGGGTGTTCGACCCCTCATCAATCCGCAAACAGGCGGCCACCTGCTTTTGGAACCCACTAGAGTTCGTCCGCGATCAAGACCATTACGACGGGTCAATCGTTTCCCGTGCCAGCCGTCTGAGCGCAATCATGGGAGACGCAGCACGGTCTACGGACGGCAAAGGCACCTACAGTGCCTTTTGGGACGGTGGTGGCGATCGTATCCGTGGCCAGCTTATCGCAGCAGCAGCTCTAGGCGGATACACGATGAGTGACGTGTACGCTTGGGCATCAGCAGAAGTAGACACGCGCCCCGTTGAGATTCTCCACGATGCCGGTCTAGCAATCATGGCTAAATCGTTGGAATCAGCGATCAATCTTCCCCATGAAACACGTGGAGGAATGTGGGCGTGCGCCAGGCAAGGGCTCGAATGGGTTGAAGATCCATCATTTAATCAATGGTGGCAACCAGATGGCAGGCGAACCGAGTTCAAGCCTCACGAGTTCGTCACTACCTGCCAAACCCTCTACTCGCTCTCACGAGATGAAAGCCAAGCCACTCCGTTAGTCGCAGCACTGACGGCCGTCACTTGCCTTGCAGCAGAATTCCAAGCAGAGGCGCGTGGAGGCAGGCTCGCGCTTCCTATGATGGTCGTCCTCGATGAGGCAGCAAACGTGTGTCCGTGGCGGGATCTTCCCAAGCTCTACTCACACTTTGGCTCAAAAGGCATTTGCCTGGTCACAATCTTGCAGTCTTGGTCGCAAGGGTCTGACGTGTGGGGCGAGACCGGAATGGCCAAGCTCTGGTCAGCCTCAAACATTGCGCTGTACGCAGGAGGCGTGAAAGAGACAAGTGCGCTGGAAAACTTCTCGAAAATGATTGGCGTTCACTACGTCGATCAACACTCCACTTCGACAACCCAAGGCGTGACCTCATACTCGAATGCCGTCGAATCCCAGGAACGCCCGATCGCGAGAGTCGATGAGTTGGCAGCCCTACCTGAGTGGCGCGCCTGGCTGTTCGCCACTCACGCGCGCCCACTCATGATCGAGCTTGTCCCGTGGTTTAAAACATCTGACCAAGAAGCGGTCGCACAGTCCCTTAAACGCGCACTCGCATAACACCGTTAATCCACCCCACCACACCTTTAGGAGTAGCTCATGCAAGACGATACCGTTCTCGAAGAAATCAGCCAGAAAGCGCAAACAATGATGCGCCTGGCACAAGACATTGCCCAAGCGCGACGATTTCGCCTCCAGCAAGAAGCAATGAGTGCATCGCAAGAATCAAACATTCGTTGGCAGCAATACCGCATGGAAATTGATACTGCCAAGAGCTACATTACGAACGCTTCAAAATCGAGTTGGTGGACTTCTGCTAGTGACGATGATGTCGCGCGAATGATCTCCTACGTGGAAAAGTACCGTGGCCACGACCCCATGATTGATGAAGCCTACGAGCGAGTCCACCGCGAGGTTTATGAGCGATATCAGGTCAACCTCGACGAGCCTCACGCGCACGGTGCCCACACCACTGTCTCCGATGATGTGCTCGTCGATGCTGACAAACGCACCGTTATTGAGCCAGCCAAAACCGCCGTAGAGATTCGTCAAGAACTCCACGACCTTGACTCCAGGCTCGCTCAACCCATCGCCCACGCAACACAAACACTGGACTCAATCGAGCAGACGTGGGCTAATGACGCTCTCAGCGCAACAATCAAAAACACTCTCACCCGCCAGCTGACAGGCAACCTCAGCATCGTGACGGACGAATCTGAGAAGACAGAACTCCAAGAACGCCTGAACAACTCGACGCTGCCCAGTCAAGTCAAAGAAACCCTGAGCCTGGTCATTGAATCTGCCCAGACGCTCGAAGAAACGCGCGCCCACCTCGCCCAAGCCCAACGTGAAACCAACGACGCCAACGCCAAGCTTGACCAGATGCTTCACCTGGAATCAGTAGCCCGCGATGAAGAAACCTTCGCACGCACCCAGAGCGAACAAACCGACCTGGAAGCGTCACGAGGACTTGCCAGCCAGGACGAAAAGGACGCAATGCGCGCCCGCGCCGATATGGCCACCGCTGCTGCTCAGGACGCGACCCGCGATGTTGGCGACGCGCGAGCACAAGTAAGTCACGCCACCACCCGTGAGGCCCAAGCGCAAGCACACTACGTTGGGACAGCCCAAACGCAAACATCTGTGCGCGTCGCGAAAGAATCATTCCCCACCTCAGCCCTCAAAGGCCTGCGTGCTCGCTTCGGTAAAAAGACTACGGTATCTGCTACGCCACGGCCTCGCCCGCGCACCCAATCCACCGGACGTAGCCGATAAAACCCTTGGGAGCCTCTCATGAACGATGACCTTGAAGAAGTTGAACAAGAAGAAGCAGACACGGCTACCCCCGAACTGCTCTACTCCGATGCGCCCACCTGGTTCGAGGACTACCTGTCCTACCTATACAGGCGCGACCTAGGCCGATCAACCACGCTCTGGTGCGAACGCTGGTTTGACCACCCCGAAGCCCTGACCCGCATCCAGATTCTATGGCGATCATGGGAAGCAGCCCGCCAAGATGACACAATGAGTGGTCTAGCCACATGGTTTGTCAATATCGCTGACCCGATGATGCGCGAACTCTTCAGCCCCGAGGGCACATTCAAGCGCTGTATCGACCGCCACGAAGTACGCACCCCCGACAAAGAACACCTGCCATTCCAGCCCTACTATGAAGAACTCCGCCAAGACTTTCATATGAACACGTGAATATCATGATCGGCTATGAGTCAAGAGGGGAGTCCTGGGCTACCTCATCGTCATTGAAGATTGACAACGCCTTCTCGAGAAGAATAGGCAGGAGACGATAGAACTCGCGAACACCTGCGTCGTTCAGCTCAGAGGTGTGCATGACGATGTTACGCAAATATGCGCTGACTCGAAGCTCTTTCTCGTCAATCTTGTAGGAATCGGGGATCACCGTCAGATCAGGATCATCAAAGTAGCTGTTCAATGAAGATAGGAGATATCGAATACCTATGTAGGCGGGATCATCAGTCTGTCTGCGAAAACTCGGCTTTACCTTGTCATTGGCAAACAATTGCTCCTCTGAGCGTTTCCCGCGTGTCACCTCCGCGCGTGCTTTCCCTGTTAAAGGGAGGTGGCGTTCTCGAATTGCTATGCGAGCGAGATTTTCAAGCGTGAACAGAAACTGATACTGGATACTCGCTTGCGTGCTTCCTTGACCAGCATCGTTAAGCCATTTCTTACCGATTGTGGCGATCTGAGGATCGTTTACATTGCGCGAAATGTCATCAATCCACCTAGCGACCTTATCTTCAACTGCATGAGCGAGATCTTCAGATGCACGTTCGATAGGACGGATACTCTCATTTTCAGCATCACCTGTCTGCTTCGATTCACGTCTCCACGAATCCCATTGTGAGGCAATCGTGCCAAGAGCTTTTGTGAGCCCGTCAAGCATTGTGTCAAACTGCTTGTTCCCATCAACGACGCCTTCTCGTGACGACGTAAAAGGATCTGCATCAATTGTGGCGTCAAGTTCATCAAAATGGATCTGCCCATAGAGGTACTGCGTGAAAAGACGAGCATCGGGGCAACGACGCAGAATATCTTTTTCACGTAAACGCCCGTTCACGTACAGATCCACCGTTAGGTGTTCCCCTGTGCCTCGAATTTGTCGATGTGATGGCTTGTGAACAGACGCGATAAAACCGTGAACTCCTGGAGCAAACACGATCTCCTGCATTCGTGTTGTTGACGGACACAACGCAAGATAAGGGTCATCGGGTGTGTCTTGTGCCCATATAAACTGAGTATGTTCTGCAAGGTCTGCAAGATCATTGACGGTGATTGGAACGTCATTGAACCGAATCTCAAAACTCTCATCACGGATCGTGTGAGTGAAGAAAAGGGCGATGAGTCTTCGAAGCGTTTCACACGTGTTGTTTTGTACTCGAACGTTTTCAAGATAGAGCGCAGTCCCGTGTTGTTTCGTGCTCAATGCATCAAGCGCTTGCTGAGCGGGTGCGCCAAGTTGCACATCATGAGGATTACCGTCATTCGTGATTTGAGCGTCCAGAACGGAGTTATCGATCAGGCAGCCAACCACTGTCGACCTGTTTTTGCACGACGCAACGCTTACCGTATCGGCGCACGACAACAATGCCAGCTTGCCGATGCCTTTCGCTCCGATAAAAGCTCTGTTAAGGCGTGCAGAACGAGTCGTCTTGCGGTCTTTACGTTTGGAATAACCGATTCGTAAGAAATGATGCTGCAGGTCGGTAGCATCCATGCCTTCACCGTCATCAACAATCAACATTGATTGTGACTTACGGTCGTACGTGATCTCAACGTGTTCAGCGTCAGCATCCCAAGCGTTGGAGATAGCTTCACCAAGAATAGTGATGAAATTGCGATACAGCTGACGTCCGAGGTGATTGAGTACCGTCAACGAAATTTCAAACGAGAAACTGGTGTTTGGAGTACTCATGTGAATCCTTTAGTGTTCGGCTGCCTCATCGTTGATGACACAACTCATCATAAGCGTTCCAACGTGCTTACCGAATGGTGGGGGAACTGCATTGCCAATGAGTTTTCCTAAACGTGCCAGCCTCGGCTTCTCCCATGGAGCAATGAACTCAAAGTCACGAGGAAACCCCTGCAAGAGCGCAGCCTCGCGTGGAGTGAGCGTGCGTGGCTGTGATGGATGCCCAAAACGTCCTGAGCCGTAGTTATAAAACTCAGTGGTGATCGTTGGTCCTAGCTTCGTCCCATCTATTACTCCGTAAAACGATTGAAACGATGCTCCGCTGGCCTTGCGATGGCATGGTGCACGCAACTCTTCAGGCCAGTCCCGCCATGTTCCCCCAGGAATAGATGCACGAATACGTGCGAGATTGATCGGAGTCAAAGCCCGAGCATAATGCAAACGATCATGCGGATCTGCCTGCCCAGCGACAAGAGCAGGTAGTCCGCGCAGAACATCATTCACACTAGGAGCCTCAACGCCACTGTCCTCGGGAATCTCAATCGAACCGAGAGTAGAAGCTACGAGCACAAGACGACGACGTGTTTGAGCAAGACCATGCTTTTCACCTTTCAGCACCGTGTAATCCACCCAATACCCGCACTCGCGTAGCGTGAGCAGGAAACGCTCAAAAATAGGCTGAAAACGCAATGGCGCAACATTTTCCATCGTGACAAATTCTGGTTGACTCTGACGAACCAAACGACCAAACTCATCAAGCAGATCCCACGCCTCTTCCTCACTGGTGTCCCTACCACGTCGTTGCTGAGAAAACGGCTGACACGGCGCACAACCTGCGAGCAACCGGTAACGCGCATCCGCCCACACCTTATTGAGATCCTTCGCCTCAACATCCCGAACGGACGCTTCAAGGAAAGGAGCGTGAATGTTATGTTCATACGCCCACTTGCACGCCGGATTATTATCAATCCCTAAAACGATGTTGATACCAGCTTGTTGAAGCCCAAGGGAGAGCCCACCAGCTCCACAAAAAAGATCAATCCCCCGAATCAGTGGCTCAGTCATGTAAACTCCTGCCCTCCTTCAATTCAAAACTCACTTCGCACTCGTCATCGCCCACGAACCTGCGCACTTTCTCGATTCTTTATCTCGCGCGCCCTTGAGGGGGTTGGGGGCGGGGACGAGGACGTGTACCCATCGGCGGGGGAGTGGGCGTACCTTGCCTCTTACCTTTACTTCCCAGCACGCTCAAGAAGCGGTTGGTCGCTAAGAGCTCTTGCTTCGTCATGCGTCTGGTATCCCCATCAGTATTCACCTCATCAGCCTCTGGCTTGGGCGTGACAGTGTCAATGGGTGCATCAGTTTCCAAAATAACGGGGCGCTCCAAGACGCCAACATTCGACTGTTCACGCCCCTGAGTCGCCTGCGAGCGACGCTCGGCAATGTAGGTGCGAAACTCATCGGCAGCACTCAGGTCGTGCATATCCCACGCGCTTTGAACGTTCGAAATCTCGCCAATGATACGCAACGCAGTATCACGTTGTTTTTGGTAGCGCACCGCTTCACTCAGTGCCATAGAAATCTCAATCATGGACGCAGCAATAGCCACACCACGATTGTGTTTACCGAACGCTCGGCTTGCGCGCAGAGCGCGCACACCATTACGAACTGCCAGTGATGAAACCCGATGTTGACGAGGGTCATCTTTGAGTTGAGCAAGACGCCCAAACGCGCGCGCAGTCGCAGCGATATGGGGGTGAGTGTTGCCCATATCAAAGGCAAGCGCAGCATACGCGCCTGCTAGATCGCTTGCGACATTCGCTAAACCAACTCTGTCTCCAGGGGTGAGCGCACGCAATCGTTCAATCGTCTCAACCGTCAAATCAGCAATCGCTCGATCATAATTGCCACCATGCTCCGGGCGATCAGGCGGCGTAGCGCGCTCGGTATGGTGCCATAATTCCAGCGCCTCACGGCGAGTATGAGAGTAGTCATGCCAGTTCTGCCTCATGCGAGGCAACGTCAAATCGTAAGCAAGACTCGACCCGCCATACCACTTTGGCTCACCGCCACTCCTGGGACGCAACGCAACAGAATAGCCGACCACAACGTTGGTATCACCACGAGCAAAACGGGGACGGAAGATAACATCTTGACCACGCAACTCGCGCAAAAATTCTGCTTCAGTCGTTGCAACAACAAGCGCTGCGCGCACGCGAACTTCTAAAGCTTCACGATCCGTTAAGTCTTTACCCTCACGCAACGCAGCCGCTTGCTCAGCCGGTTGAATACCTTTACTTCCACGACCATGCTCGCGCGAATCAAGAATCTCCAACCCATACTTATGCTCAAGCACATTAGCAGTGTGCTGAGCACGAGAGTAGTCATTCCACGTGCGTGAAGGACGACCATCTTCACGCACCAAGTTGAGCGCAATATGAATATGATCGCCACCATTCTTCGTCACACCGTGGCGTACAGCGACCCACCTACACGGATTATCATTCGGATCATCAGGGTCAGCAAAACCCATCTCACGAACAAAATCAGTCGCAATACGTGCCCACGTTTCATCACTCAAAGGACGCTCATCAGGACGCAACGACAAGGACACGTGCCACACGTGATTAGGACCCTCACCATCGTCACGATACTGCTCATTCTCATAATCCCAAGACGTACGCTTACCCATCATCGACGTACCATGAACACGCCTATCAAGATCTAAAAGAGCTCCAGCATGCAATGCTTCTTCATGGGTTAAAGTCCTATTCCCAAACTGAAACATCAACGAACTTGAACCAGCAATAATGTGCTGATCTTTGTGCTCGTTCGCCCGCCCCTCACCCAAAAGATAAGCCAACAAACCAACCGTGTTACCGCCACGAGTAATGTTAGGCATCATAGAAGATCACTAATCCGCAAACACAGCTGCTCAACCTTCGTCACTTGCTTACGCACCTGACGAATAAGCGAATGAGCCTCACCCGGAAATGCGTGCTCAGCATTAGCCCAATGAGCAATCTGATTAAGATTCGTCGCCTCACCCTGCAACTGACGATTAAGCTTCAACAACTCACTCATCAACTCTCGTAAAAGCTCACCATCAACTTGCGTTACAGGTGGACGCAAACACTCCAACAGATAGCGCGTCATCGTGCGCCCCGCTTTACGTGCACTCACACGCAACAAAAGATAATCATCAATCGGCATATTCAGCCGAAACGTCTTTATTCCCTTTGCGTTCGTTGCCTTCGAAACCTTACGCACCGGAGGCAAACGACGCTCACGCGAATCACTCATTCGCCCTCCAACCAATAAGCCAGCGCAGCGACCCGAACGGGACACCAAAACGGCCAGCGGAGCAAGCCCGCCGTTTTCAAGCATAATCTTAGCATAAGATTGTATAGCTTGCTCCTTAATCGGCTACGATTAAGGATAGGCTCTGTGAATGTACAAGTGTGCATTCACAGGAAAATACAGTGGTGCGCACCCGGTGTGTGCACCTCCTTATTTCGCGCGAGTTTTTAGCGCATACCATGCGCGTGCACCTATACTGGCGTGTATGGATATGAATGAACGCGCACAACGCATTAAAGACACTCTTACTGCTGGCCTTGAGGCCAGGCACCGTAGCCTAGACACACTCGCCTATGCGGCAGCTGCCTTGGAACACGCCAGGGAAGAATATGCACATGCCTGGGCGGATGCGACAGCGGTTGGTTGGCAGGAAAACGAACTCAATAAAGCTGGACTGACCCCGCCTGTGAAACCTAAAACACGACGCACCTCAAAGCGCCAAACCCGCGCATCAAAACCGGATACTCCCGAGGTTCCCGAGCAGTAACACATGCTCGCGCACGCAACACAAAGAGGGTCGAACACCATGGTGTTCGACCCTCTTTATATCGCGGGAGTGTTAGCGTCCCCGAGCTTGCCCTCGCGCACTCTGAGTGACCTTGAAGCCACTCAGGTGAGCGCTCGCTTGGTGAAACGAACTAGGGCGCGAAGTACCCGCACCCTGCTCCAGCATCGTGACAAAACGCTGCGCATCACGCTCCTTGACCTCAACAACCGGTTTTGCTCGTCGCAACTCCAACTCATCTGCGGCACCAATGAAGCGTTCAACACGTGCTCGTTCAGGCACCCCCTTATCGGTGCGCACATGCCAGTCACCGGGATATCCGCACCGCTTCAACGTCATTTGGCTTTCGATCTTCATACTCATCGTGCCTTTCAACCGAACCCCGCCAAAATGCCCAGTCCGTGAATTACCGAGCGCAACATGTGGATCTGTAAACGTCACCGTCTTGGCGTGGAAATAATCTGGAATGAACTCTTGAAACTTGCCATGCCAAACAACATCAAGATAGACACCTTCACCCACTCCACTCAACGCGCTTCTCTCAATCAACTTCGCCACAGCATCATTGTTCAACTCAACATCAATACCAGCTGAAGCCAAATACTCACTGAGAGCTGCAAACAAGAACTCGTCGCGACCTTCTGTCCGTTCAACCAAGCCGTTCGAAGCGGAGGCATTGACGTCGCTAGCATCTTTAATGTCGTCATAAATGTCTTCAAGGCTTCTTCCAGGAAAACCTTGAACTGGCATACGCAACAACGTTGCACCAGCGTGACGAGTAAGGTCATCAAAGTGCACGTACTCACCATTGTCCATTAACGCAGTACCGATCAGCTCTAACTGCCCCTCCGTGAGCGCGTCAACACCAACTCCCGCCTGCTCGACGAGAGATTCCACTTCACGCTCTCGCTTAAACTCCTCGCTCTCCCATATCCAGTTAAAGGCTGGTGCATCGTATGGGTTCACACCAGATAAAAGAATGTTGATCTGCTCATCCGACAGCTGTGCACTGTCATCAACAAAACCGTATTGGTGTGGCTCGCTCGCGTTCACTAGCGACTCAACAATCCCATCAACTAACGCCGCTATCCGCACCTCCTCCTCATCCACATCGTCCCCAGCTTCAACACTGAGCGCCACCAATCGATTGAACTCATCAATCACTGCTTTCATACGGTCAGGCCTAAAACCATCCCACCGCACATCAAAACCCTCACCGCGCACCTCAATCACCGGCACCCGCTGGTATCCCCACTCATCACGCACCCTCATAAACGCGCGTCTATCTTCAGTGACATCAACCTCCCTAAAAGCAACGCCCTCCTTCGTAAACTTCCGCTTCGTCGCCTCACACTGTGGACAATTCGGCTTTGAATAAATGGTGACGTCCATCGGACTCCAACCCCGCTTTCACATAGGTGTCAAACACTGTCGCCTACATGTGGAATGTGCGCGCAAACAGTTCACTCACACGCAACAAAAGACACCCGACCACCACGACACACATCCCCGGTGCCCGACTCATAATGAGAATCTCCAGGCAATACTCTTTCCCCGAAAATGATCGCCAGAGATTGAAGAAGGCGCGGGAACCAACTAAGATGTTTACACGTAAACACTTGGGGAGGGGTTATGACAACATCAGTCGCAGCACTGCGTATTCCGCAAGACCTTGCAGGTCGATATGACCGCCTTGCGTCGATGACAGGCAGAACGAAAACCTACTACCTCACTCAAGCTCTCGCAGAGTCGATTGATCGCCTTGAATACGAGTATAGCCTCATGCAAAAGGTTGAAGATTGGCGTGCTGGCAGACTTGAAACTGTAAGCCTCGATGAGCTGGAGGCTGACCTTGGCGTGGAAGGTTGAGATCGATAAAGACGCCCAACGCTATTTGGCGAAGCTGGATAAGCCAATAGCTCGACGCATCGTCGCTAAACTTCGACAGATTTCCAAGCTCGATGACCCTCGGATGCAGGGGAAGGGGCTGACTGGAAACCTAGCAGGTCTTTGGCGTTACCGAGTTGGAGATTATCGGCTTGTGTGCCTCATTGAAGATGATGTGATGGTAGTTCTTGTGGTTGATGTCAATCATCGTTCACAGGTATATAAGGGGCGTTCGTAAATGAACGGTTTGACCGCTGTCACGCCCACTCTGGCCAGAAACAAGCCAGTGTGCGATGGCTGTACAAAGCTGGTGAAAGTATCTCCGCAATCGCTCTCATGCTCAACGTCTTGCGTTCAACAACCCACCGGACGTTAACTATAAACTAAAGCCAGACGCGTAAAACAGGGAAAGGGACGCACAAGGATTGAAATGAAGCAGGCTTTCGATCCTATGGTCTACGACGCCCTCTTGGAACTGACTACCCGCATTGGTGGTCAATATGTCGAGTGGGAGCGTCAAGCTACGGCTTTGGAAGAACAAGAACATTGGAAACAAGCCGGAATTGCGTTGCGCGCTCAGGTTCGTGCTATCGACCCCGATGATGTTGCGCTAATTGACGCCAAGCGCTTAGAACTCCGTGAACTCTTCCGATCTCTGCCTGAAACGCCTCCCGCAGTTGCCGTGTAATGAGCGTAGAATTACCAGCAGATGAGCTGAGGAAAGTTTTTGAATCGTAGATTCTTCCCGACTATGGGACACAACATTAAGCATTCTGGTCGCGATACCCAGCGACCTATCCTATGAACTCGGATAAAGACAATGTTCCCCATGCACATCGCGCATGGGGAACATTCTTTTTTTTTGGAGGCACGCCACCTAGCGAGTATTAGCGGAATGTTCCACGGCTAACGTCGCTGGCTTGTGGGCGCAGACTCGTAGGGGGCGTGGCCACATGTCCGATGCTTCTGGTGTGTTTGCCAGCTGCCTGGCAAGTAATATCCAAGATTCGCGCTGAGGGTGAGGTTCTGGGTTGGTTTCGTTGAAGAGTACGCAAATATGAATGCTCTTTGCGGAAAACTCGTGGGTTGAGATAGCCAAGTACAGCTGTCCCGTTTCCACCAGTGGGAGTATCAGAACCAATCGCATTGAGTGGATACTCTTTGTACCAGTAGCGCGCAACAGCGCTCACGCTTGATGGTGCGCGCCAACTGCTCGCAACCATGTACGCTGGCTCACTGGTTTTCAGCTCATCAGGCAAACTGTCATGCTGTTCTTGGGTAAGTAAAACGAACGATAGACCGCCACCGAACGTTACTGATTCAATCCCGTTCTTCGCTCCGTAAATGCTTTCTCCGCGATTAGCCCACATCAAAGGCGTTGCTTTCGATAGATCTTCGCCACCAATTCGGACGTTCGAAGCGTTAGCTTCTTCGACCGGTGTAGCCAAGGACCCTGTCGGCGCTACGCGGGGAGTAGTCAGATCAACAACCCCGAATTGAATGTTGTCATCAGAATAGGCGTCGAGCGCCTTTTCTCTTCGAGAAACGTAGTTAGCGTCGCTACTAAAGGTTTGCGCATCAAGGACAAACCGAGCAATTCGAGCATTCGCGCTAATATCCCACTCGTCTTGTCCTGGTTCGCGGTACATGAAGTGCCCAGTCCCCGTAGCGACTGCTCCCTCAGTGGCATGAGAATATGAGCTGAAGGCCACCTGCTGATGTTGGTCTGGAGAAAGCACTGTCCACTTAGACCCGTCCTCATAAGTAGCTAGGACAACAGAGTCTCCGTTCACCCCGTATGGCACCAGTGTCGAGGATTCGATGGGACTGTCCCTCCATGTTCGAGGAACTCGATCATCAGAACTGCCAACAGTGCGTGTTAGCGTGGTAGTCGTTTCAATGACCTGTACAGCATCATCGGAGGCTCGCGCGTCAGTTGCGGGGGTATTCACGCGTGTGAAGAATGCTCCGTTGAACAACCCATTGTCGACCGTTTCGAGGTCGCTGGTGCGCTCTTCAAGATCTTTGAGGTCAAGAATCGTTGGAATGCTATGTCCTTGATGGGTTTGAAGCGCAAGTACCCGAGTCGATGGTAGTGGGCCAATGATCGCATGAACATCGACCCTCCATGTGTCGCCACCAACGTATGAAGCACTCACAGGGGGAACATTGAGATTCTCAGCTAAGGCAGAGTTAGTGATAATCGCCTCCGCGTCCTCCACCCCCCAGACCGGCCACGTGCTCATGCCCGTGTAGAAGCCCTCGTGGCCGTCGCTAAAACGGAGTTGATTGTTCAGATCGTGTTCAAGATCAGCCTGAGCAGTATTCGACCGTTGAGACTGGTAGTTGGCCTCATACTCATCAACGAGCCTGGTCAGGCGCGCGAGCTCTGTCTCAGCATCTTCGAGTTGCTTTGCTTTAGAGAACGGAGTCGCAATAAAAGCCTGGCGCTTGTCGATCTCTCGTGTGAGTTGATCGCGTTTTTCCTCTAGCGAAGAAAGCTTTTGAGGCAACGACCCAACATGGTGTTCAAGGCGAGTAATCAACCCGATATTGTTGCCTTCTAGCACTCCGTTTAAGTCAATGGTGACGCTAAAAATCTTCTCGCGTACGCCTTGAATCGTAAATTCAAGACAGGCTGGTTGGGTGGGGCTCTTGCCAAGCGCGCGTTCGCATTCAAGCGTGATCCCACCGAGGGTAAGACTCATCGGGGTGCGCAAAAATGCGTGCATTTGGTGACCGTTGCGTAGAGCTTCAATTACCCAAGTGTTTAAGCCTGTAGTGAGCTGAGCATTCAGATACGCAACCGCGCTCTTACGATCACGGATGAGTTCGCCTGCGCGCCCTACCATCGCGAATGCGTCACCGCTTGTGGGTCGAAGTTTTCCTACCAGTTCTTTCGCTAGGGGCAGGGCGCGGTCGATGTTACTCAACAGCGTCTGATCGCGAGCTAGGCCAGCTCGCTGGTTCATCACCATGCGACGATGCGAGGCTTTGTCGCGTTTGAAGCGAGCAACATCTGCTTCAACCTTGGTGCGCTCAATAATGTGCGGATTACCGGTTGCCACTGCCTTAGTTTGCGCGAACCCCATTTCATCGGTGAACTCATCATCAAACACTCGCTCGCCAGCTTTTCCGCGCATAACCTGAGAGATCATTTTTTGCTTACGCTCTAGGGTCTGCCACATCACCGCGTCATACGATTTTTCGGCAACGTAGCGGAAAATTGACACCTGGCTGTTCTGGTTACCAGCACGGATAATACGTCCCTCACGCTGGGTAATATCAGCAGGCCTCCACGGGGCATCGACATGATGAAGTGCAACCGCGCGAAGCTGAATGTTCGTCCCCGTGCCCATCTTGTCTGTCGAGCCGATGATGACCCTGACTTGCCCCTCACGACAGCGCATAAACAGATCTTCTTTTTGCTCATCCGTATTCGCTTCGTGAATGAACGCAATCTCATCACTCGGTATCCCCATTTCAACAAGGTTGTCTTTAATCTCCTGATACACGTTCCACTCGCCGTTGCCTTTAGGGGTGGACCGGTCAGAGAAGATCAGTTGAAGACCACCGGGCAGACTCATGTGCTCGCCAGATTTATCAACGTAGACACGATCACTGGTTTCGTTATAAATGCGCACAACGTTTGCTGCAATCGTTGAGGCTTTCGTGATGCTCCCAGGATCGTAATCAACCAGACGCAAGTCAATTGCTGCTTGCCGACCATCATTAGACAGCTTGAGCCAGTTATCTTCACTCGGTTCGACGCTACCAGAATGAATCTTGTCTGCCCGATCAGACAGAGTCTGGGAGAACGCTTCCATCTCAGCGCCTGCGGGGATTGAAGTGATTTCTGGGGCGTGTTTCCCCTCAGAATTAACGTGCACAATAGGGCGCGCGAGGTTGAGGTCTTCACTCATTTTTACGTCAGCTACTTGCCCCCAGATGCTCATAAACTCGGGGAGATTCTGAAAACGGGCAATACGAGTGCGAGCTTTTAACTTACCGGTCGCCGTGATCTCCATGTCGCGCGTCTCCTGAGTAAAAGCTCCAGCAAACGCATCAAACTTAGCGATTCCTGCGTCCCGGAGAAGATCAGGCGAGAGATAACGCAACATCGTGTGTGACTCAGCAATCGAGTTCGCGATCGGAGTACCCGTGGCCAGGGTCAGGTAATGATCGGGATTGACCGAGCGCAAATACTCAATCTTCATATGCAGATCGCGTGCCCGCCCTGAGTCTTTAGAACTCATGCCAGAAAGGCTCGTCACCACACCAAGATTCTTGAAGTGGTGAGCTTCATCAACCATCAGATAGTCAATACCAAGTTCTTCAAAGAACAAGCCTGTGTCCTTGACCTTGTTCACTTCTTTTTCAAGATCAGACTGGAGAGTCTTAAGACGTTGCGTCAGCTGGCTCACCGAGTAATTGCGCTCAGTAGCGTTTTCTAACGCTTCTTCAATCTCTTCGATTTCAGCGGACATATACGCTCTGACGCTACTCGGCTTCATGCCGATGTGCTTAAACTGAGATTGAGTAATCACCACACCGTCTAGGTCATGCGTAGAGACTCTCGCGAGGAACTCTCGCCGTGCCCCCGCAGTCTTCAAATCTTCCTTGTCAGTAATCATCACGCGCGCGCTTGGATACGCCTGCTGCCATTCATTCGCGAACTGCAAGAGCATATGGTTTGGCACCACGATCATGGGCTTTGATGCCAACCCCAAACGTTTGAGCTCCATTGCCCCCATAATCATTTCGAGGGTTTTGCCTGCACCGACTTCGTGGAACAAGCCGACGGTCGGTTCAGACACGATTCGTGCAACGGCGCTGCGCTGATGTGAATATGGTGTGATGTCAGTATTCAAGCCTGGGAGTTGAAGGGCTTGCCCAGCACGCTCATAGCTGCGTTGAACGAAACTATTGAACGTATCGTTGTAGCGTCGAGTGAGGTCTTCGACGCGCTCAGGTGTAGACCAACAGAATTCGATGAAAGCCTCGCGCATTTCCTCCAGTTTTGAGTTTGCTTCAGCCGTCGCAGTGACATCAACATACGTGGTGCCGTCAGAATCCTTTGCCGTGATAGTAACGTCTGTATGGTTAAGCAAAGCTTCAAAAATGCGGTCTGCGTTTCCACGGTTCGACACTGACCAGCGTTCAAACGCGCCCGTCCATGCGCGCCGTTTACTAATACTCCAATGAGCATTACTCGGGTTGAAAGTCACGGCATCGTCATTGCGATATGGCAGATCGCAGATAACACTGTGGTAGAACTCGACGTGAACAGCTCGCCCAAGCCACGGTGCCCCAGGAGTGATCTGAATATCCTCCAATGGAATATCGGCAGGCAGAGCCTGTTTTAACGCTTCGACATTGGCTTCAAACGCACTATCTAGAGCGCTTGCCTCATTTGCGCGAGCGAGTTTGGCACGAACGTTGCCTGCCAGATATTCTTCGCGAGCAACAAGCTCATCGGGGCACCCTGGCGTTCTAAAAGCAAGTCGTTGTTCCAGCAAATCAGCAAGAACAGCATCACGATCAGAATCTAAAAGATACGCAATCCGATTGACATCGACTTTACCGGTCTGATTGAGCGACAGTGCAAGAGCATCAGAGAGACTATCCGCGCCAAGAATCTGCGGAGTAACACCGATAGTGCGCTTGGTCAGAATGTCAGCAGGAGAAGCCTTCTTTTCTTCAATGTCATAGTCCTCGATCGCGAGCGTCACCGCAGCGTAAGGGTCTTTGCGGAACGCAGCAATGACCCTTCGCACTTGCTCAGTTGTCGTGATGATGGGGTTGCCGTCCTCATCTTTCTTCCTCGTGCGACGCGAGACGTACTTTCGTTCGTTAATAGGGCCGAAGCGATCAACGTGGGCAAGGTAGGACTCCTTGAGAGCCTTTCGTTGAGCCTCAAGCTCAGGCGTATCGACCGTGCTGGTGGCATCAGCATTCACCAATTCAACGGTCTGATCGCGTAGAGCTAACAGCGAAGCCATCTCAGCACGATCTTTTTTCGCTACCTTGTGCACCTGGAGCCCATGCGTGGTCTGGATTGAGAAAGACCCATCTTCATTCTGGCTAATATGTCCGAGCTGACGGCCGTCAATGACGTTGCTGGCCTGCGGGGCGGTGGTTGTGGGGCGAGTAAAGGTCAAACCTCGCTCTACAGCGCGTGCAACAACAGTCTCTAACGCACGAGAAAGCTCGTTACCTACTTCAGAAAGCGAAGGCGAGGTGACAGTCAGATTCACCGTAGAATTCATACCCAATTGGGCTGACAGCTCACCGAGAACACGCTCAGGGTAACGATCAAAATACGTATTCATCATCACGGAATGCTCACCAAAAAAGTGCGCAGTCGAGCTCTCCCACTCAAAAGGCTGGGGTTCTTCCCCGTCCATGCGCCGACGGAAAATCAATACGTCAGTCAAAGCCTGCGTATCAGCTGCCTCATCATGAGCGCCGGTGGGCAGTCGCACCGCTCCAACCAGATCTGCACTCTGATACAGGTATCGTCTGAAAGCAGGGTTTTTAGCGTCGAGCGTCCAATGTGAAGAGATGACCGCTACAAGACCACCAGGGTGCGTTAGAGCAACAGACTTAGCAATAAAGTGATTATGAATCGGAAAATGCGACGGATTGTATGTATCGTCGCGCACCTGAAAATTACCGAACGGCACATTACCGATCGACACGTCGAACCAGTAGCCGTCAGGGCGAGTATCCCCGAAAGACTCATTGAGAATCTTCGCATCAGGGTAGAGCTTGCTTGCGATCCTTGCTGTCGTAGAGTCAATCTCAACACCCACCATGTCAAAGCCTTCAGGGGCTCCGCCAATGAAATTGCCAGACCCGCACCCAGGCTCCAACACTCGCCCGCCATCGACCCCAAGTCCGCGTACCGCATTCCACATCGGTGCAACAAAAGCAGGGTTCGTGTAGTGCGCGCTCAGAACACCCTCGCGCGCCAACCGGTACTCCTCTTGACCCAAAAGAAGACGCAAGCTCTGACGTTCAGCCTGCCAATCCTGACGTTTTGGATCGAAGATGGAGCCCAGTCCTCCCCACCCTGAATACTTCGCGAGCGTTTCCTGCTCACGCTCATCAGCTTCCCGATCACCGAGCTCATCGAGCAAACGAATTGCCTCAATGTTCGCGCGCGCACGCGCTTTCGCGCCTTGGGGGACAACAAGATGAGTTGCCCGCCAGCGTGGAGGGGTCGTGCGTGCTTTTACGTCAGCGGGAACAGTGCCTTGTCCGCTTCGGTTTCGATCAGCGTCAGGTTCTTGTCCAAGACTTCGCCCACCCACACCGGCTCGTGCATTGAGCTCGGAATGTTCTTCCGATTGTCCTGAGCCCAATCTTTCAGGAAATGAAGAAGATGAGCCCAGGGAAGAACTGGCTCCCATTCGGGACTGCGCAGGTCCAACAACTGTTGCTTCACGTCCCTGAGAGTCATTTGCCAATACTTCATTGGCCTGCGCTCCCACCACGTCTCCTCGTTGATATCCATCAACGGAATCTCTTTGTCGATCGCTTCGATCAGCAGTTCGCTCGCCAGATTCAACACGAGCCTCTCGTAGAACGGCTGCATCTGTTCGATTGTTTCGAGTAGATCCTGCAGGGTGTCCTTCTCGTCGATCGTCAATCGTGCCTGCCAGTAGGCTTCGCCCTCTTCCTCCCACGCGCTCTCGCCGATCAGGTCGATGATTTCCTGGGCGTCGCACCCCTCCATCGGGTCGATGCTCAGATCCTCCCCGAGCGCTGTCGCCTCCCAAGTCTGTTGATTCTCGCAGATCGTTTTCAACGGCTCGGGTAGAGGGCACTTCAGTAACTCGAGTCTCGCCAGCTCGCCACCGTTGATCGCTTGATACACGTCGAAGTCTTCGATGTTCATGTTTTGCTCCTTCAAAGAGAAAATCTAGATCAAACAAGGCTGGCTGAGGCTCGAATGAGCTTTTTCGTTGTGAAGCCACTGGTCACTCCTTATAAACGGCGGATTTATAAGGAATGTGACCAGTGCGCGCACGCGCGCACTCTCACCAACCAGTCGCTTCAGCCTGAAATTATCCAACCTTTTACAATAACACGCACACGAAGCTACGCATAGTCAAGTTTTTTCGTTGTGAGCAACGTGAGCGCTCATTCCACATATCAGTATTCAGCCTCGTATTAAGTACTTGTGGAGCTCTCGTGAACCCGTCAGATGAAGCCAAGATCCGCCAGATCATCTCCGCTCATCCGCGCCAGCCGATCATGTTCTCGTTAAACGACGGTCAGAGCGCACGTATCAATCCTGACGGCACTGTCACGATTGACGGACAAGACATAACGCTTGACCCTCCACGTCCAGCCGGTGTTAAACCAGCTCGCTCAAGCCAACCAGAAGAGTCAGACTCACACGAGGATATGGGCGCACGTATTCGCCAGCTCGAACAACGCAACGGCGAGTTAGAAGCAGCTCTCGCATCAGCATTAAGCATTCGCCGCAGCGATACTGACGCTCAGATTCAAACTCTGACCCGCCGGTGCGATGAAGCGCATACCACGCTCGCGCATGAGCGTGACCAATGGCATGAGCAGGAAACAACATTTCAAGCTCTGATCGCTGATCTTACCTCCCAGGTTGAAACCCTCACTTCTGAACGCGCCTCCACCGAATCAGAGCTGAGGCGAGTACGCACGGCGTATGAGCAAAAAGAAACAGATGACGCCACAACAACCCAGCTTAAAGCTGAGCTTGCCCAACTCAGGGAGGCGCTCACTGCTGAGAAAACCGAGCGCGCCCACCTCGCCCACGACCTCGACATCGCTCAGAGCGAAACCGAGAAAACCCGAGCACTCCTGGCGAGCGTCGATCAGGAAAAGCAGGCTCTCACACTGTCGCTCAAAGAAGAACAGGCACGTATTTTCGACCTCGAAAACACAATCACTCGCCTGAATGCCGACATCGTCGCAAAGACTGCCGAGATTGCGACCCTAGACGAACACGCCGGTGAATTACTCCAACAAAACGAGCAGTCTGAGCAACAAATCGCAACACTGAGAAGCGAAAACACCCAGTTCGCAGGCGAACTATCACAAGCAAAACATGACTTACGCCAAGCCCTTAGCGCAGCTGAACAGACCAATGTCGAAGCCGAGCGCGCACGCTTCGCCCTTGAAGCCCAGCTTAAAGACTCAACTGATGAGCGCGACCAGCTCGCCAAAAAGATCGATGATCTGACACACCAGCTTGACGCTCGCCCAAGCCGAGCCGACCTCGAAGAACTCCACGCCAACATCAGCGAACACGAGGCCGAGATCGCGCGCCTACGCACCCAGCGTGACACGCTCACCGAGCGCGTTGAAACCCTGTCTCAGAACGTTGAAAGCCGGAAGAGAGAATGCGATGCACTCATGCGCCAACGTGACGCTCTCAAATCTCAACTCAAAGCCCAAGACGCTCAGACCCAGACCCTGCCAGCCCACCACACGCCTGAAGCTTTTACTCCCAAATCCGCACCAGCATCAGATGATGACCAGGAGGGCGATAGACGCCCTAGACAACTAGCCCGACGCATACTCATCGTCGTGTTTGCTCTGCTCTTTCTTGCTGGCGCAACATGTGCTGGCATATACATGGCAACCACTCCAAGCGGAAAAGATAAGCCAAACAGCGGGCAAACAGTGCAACCTCACAGCGCACAATCCGCCCAATCAGCAGGATTGAGCTCACAAGAAACCCAAGAGTGGCAAACGGAGATTACCCGCGCCCATTCGCTTATCAGCGAAAGCGAAACACTGCTCGCTGACACTGAAGGAAAAGTATCGGACGAAGCAACACGTCAGACGCTCCGTTTGGCAATCGACGCTCTCTCCCAACTCGCCTCCCAGCCCGCGCCTGAAACATCGGCTTCATACAGTCAGGCATTAGACAAACTCAAGAATGCAACAGAGGCGCTCAACACTGCTAAGCAAGCGGTTCTTGACTCAAATGCGAGCTATCAGCAAACCGCTCCCCCCACCGAGCCGACCCAGACAGAACCAACGCCCACGCCCTCAGAGCCGTCTACTCCTCAACCGGCTCCTACACCTGCCTCGCCCGCGCAAGGCGCAGACGTTGGAGGCTACATCGCAGACATGAACACGTCTGTCTCTTCCTCGTCAGGAACAGTCAGCTTCAGCGTCACCGTCTCGTCGGTTGGCTCCGCCCCCGTCACTGTCACTGCAAATGTCGGAGGAAATGTTGTGACCCTCGGGCAAGGAACAGTCTCAGGCGCGCGCACGTTTAGTGGTTCAATCTCAGTTCCTACGGGAACCTATTCGTGGAGCACAAGCGCTGATGGACTCATCAACTCTGGCTCTATCACGGTGAACTGACACGACTATGAAACTACTGGCTGCACTCATGTCGTTGCTACTGACGATTGCAACATTTCCACTGACCCTCGCAATCCTCGGCGGAGGTGGCGATGATGAAACCCAAGCAGCCGGACTCAACGAATCAAACGTGCCCGCAGAATACGTCCAATGGATACTCAAAGCAGGCCAGATTTGTGAAGAAATCACCGCGCCACTGCTCGCAGCACAGATCGAAACAGAATCAGGCTGGAACCCGCGCGCCCTCTCACCGGCAGGCGCAGCCGGACTTACTCAATTCATGCCGGGCACCTGGGCGGCAGCCGGAGTCGATGGAGACGGCGACGGTAAAGCCGATATCTACAATCCAGCCGACGCGATCATGAGCCAAGGCACCTACATGTGCAATCAAGTCAGCGCATTGAAGAACTACATTCAACAAGGCCGAGTCTCAGGCGACCTCGTTGAACTCGCCCTCGCAGCCTACAACGCAGGTATCGGAAACGTCCTCCGATATGGTGGAGTCCCACCCTTTGGTGAAACACAAAACTACGTGAAGAAAATTCCAGCTCTCGCAGCCTCAAAATACGCGCAAGTAGGAATGCCTCTAGGCGTTGGAGCAGCAGGCGGGCCGATGGGCAACGATTACCCATATGCCAACGGGCCCTACGGTGAGATCAACTGGAACACTCGCTACGCCTATGGCAACTGCACAGACTTCGCCTTCTGGCGAGTCAATCGCGACATGGGCGTCAAGTTCGCAGGCGCAAACACCCAGTGGAAATACACATGGGCAACACTCACCCCGCTAGGCGGTCACGGCGGACAATGGGGACTCGACGGCAATATGCCAGGGTGGATCAAAGTCCCCTCAATGCGACAAGTCCGACCGGGGGACATCATCTCCTACCGTCCAGGCGCGTTCGGATATCACCCCTCCTACGGCCACGTCGCCTACATCGCAGCCGTGGACGCGAGCGGAAACATCACCATCGAAAACTACGGCACCAACGAATACTTCGTTACGACCATGCTCGCCACCGTCGGAGACGCAGCAATCCAAAACGGCAGCATCGTCATTAAGCACAACCCTGCCCTCGGATGACAAGACATCTACTCTTTTCTTTCCCATCCGGCGTGCTTTAATTAAAGCGGTGGCGGTGACGCTACCTCCAAGTGCCGGGGGTGTCCCCCGGCTTTCGCTTTTAAACGAAAATCTTGAGTTCTTTCAAACCCAATTCCACCGGCTTTGCCGTCTTTACCGGTAATGGCGGTAAAGACGGCAATTATGGTGGCTTTAGGCTGAACTTATACTGATCGCCCAGGTCGTAGGACGCCTGTTTGAACAGGGATAAAAGGCTGGCCATGATTATGCGTCGCCTCAACCTGGTTGACAGCTTGCAAGAGATAATCTGAAGCCCACTGAGAAAGAGATGAGAGCTCAGGTTTGTCGGCAAGCTCTGCGCGGTAGGCTGCTCTGATCCGACCAACCAGATCCGCATCAAGCGTCAAAGTGAGCTTCGACTTTCGAGGGACACCAACACTACGTACTGATTCTTTACCGGCTTTACCGCCATTACCGGCAATGTCGTATTTACCGGCTTTGCCGGTAATTGTTGAGTCGCCCGCAATGATGGGATCAAGAATTTCTGCCTTACGCAAAGCGGTAAGGGCGCTAGCATCAGGGGTTTTCACAATCATTCCTTATGAGTCGAAGAGATGAGTTTGTCGGCAATGAGTTCAAAAGCTTTCATGCTGTCAATGTCTCGGATTGGCTCATGATCGCTACCTGCACGTGCGATTGCCTCACGTTCAGGAATAATCGCGTCCAACAACACGAGGTCTTCATACGTGTCACTGAGCGCATTTTTCCACGTTCTCCGATCAACTCGGTCGTTCCTGTAGGCGTTGATAGCAATCCCCGACAAGCTCAGCTTCGGGTTATAGCAACTACGTACAGTTGCTAGGGTCGTAATCATTTCAGCTACACCGTCCGCCGAAGACTCACGAGCCGTTGAAACAACCAAGGCTCGGTCAGCAGCCACCAAAGCGTTCGTTGTGAGCATTCCAAGCGACGGAGGGCAATCAACCACAATATGCGCGTACTCATGCTTGATGACACTCAACGCTGACGCCAAGCGTTGCTCACGGCCTAATGAAACGTCGTTTTCTCTACTGGCTAAAAGACGATCAGCGGGCAGAACCTCAATGTTGCCCCACACTTCGCTAGCAGGATAAACGGCATGAGAGGTCACTTCAGGAGACCCACCTGTTGCAATCGCGCTCATCACATCATTGAGCGTCAGCGTTGATGAATCAACATCAATACTCATCATCGTTGTGGCATTACCTTGAGGATCAGCGTCAACAAGTAAAACCGGCTTTTCAGACCTCAGCCCAAGCTGATAGGCGATGTTCGTTGCGAGCGTCGTCTTACCAACGCCACCTTTTTGATTACAGATCGCAATAATCATTTCGTGTCCTCATTATGTTGCAAGTGCGTTTCTGCTAAATCGAGCGCATCAGAAATCAAAGCCTTTGACTTCACATAGGCGAATGTTTTTGATGTGCACGCTTCGTACTGCAACTTCGCCCACGCCCACGTTTCTTCCCAATCGATCATTGACGATTCCTTCTGCTCACGACGCTTATCCATCAGCGCTAAGAACGTCTGTGCATCATGCTCGGTGTCATCAGCCCTAGCGGATAACTCCCCAAGCACGTACCGCGCAAACACCCGAATGCCCATCAGGGCTGTCTTGCCCTCATCTGGAGGCATCGCCTGCCAGCCCTCAACAAACTCATCGATTCTCATATGCATGTTCCTCTCAAAAGCCTTTACCGGCTTTACCGGCATCGCCGTGTTTACCGTCTTTACCGTCATTGCCGTATTTACCGGCATTCCTTGTCTCTATCCATATCCAGTGCATTAAGCCAGTGGAATGTTGCAGTCTGGTAGCCGTCCTCATCGCTATGAACAATTCGTTCCACTATCACCGGGCGCGTGTGCCTTTTGCCTTTCACGCTCACATCTACGCGCGCTCCCTCAACGAGGTTCTTTCCTCGCACATAGAAAATCTGGCCATGTTTAACAAAGACAACGCGCTCTTTGAAACCTGCCTTTGTGGGAGCCCAATCGAATGACGCTGTTGAAGTGCCATCAGAGTGCTCAGTCACTCTCCGTACGATCACCCTTCGTGCGTGTCCACTCTTGGCATGGACAGTTAAAACACTTCCTTCAACAAGCCCCACACCTTTCAAAACGAACGTTCCATCGTCTAAACGCGCAAAGACTGCATCACGCGCGTCTGCCAAAATCGATTCCTCGACCTGATCGAGCGGGGCAGGAGCAAGCCCCCAGACAGTCTCAGAATTGCCAGCTTGATTCTTACGACGCTCACTCGTCGCGTAAATCTTTCCCTCGGCTTTAAGATCTGACCTCCGCCTGCGGTAATAGGTACTACCTGCGTGTGGCCAGTTTTCAGCCGTAGCAAGGCTCTCTAACTCGGAGTCAGTCATATCGCCCACTTCAAGAAACGCTGAAAGAATGCGACGCTTTTCCCTCGTTCGATCTTTTAAACGCGCTTCTGCCTCATGTGAAGTGGCCGGGTCGCTTCTGCGTGTACTCGACATTGCAATCAGAGCCTTCCTTTGCCGTCATTGCCGTATTTACCGTTATTACCGCCGTTACCGTCTTTGCCGTATTTGCCGGTAATAGGCGAGTGGAATAGGGCTACTGCATTGAGTAGCCCTAGAAAACAAACGAATTACTCGTCGTTTTCTTGCACGCTCCAGGGGTCAGAATTCGAATCAGTGTGAGCCGAAAGTGAAACCGATTCAATGAAAGAAGGGGAGGACAGTTCTAGGTTCGTGCGTCCCTCATACTCTTTTCGCACCAGAATGCCCTCGACACACACTTTTGAGCCCTTACGCAAAACACCAGCAAGGCGCTCTGCTTTCTCGTCCCAAAAAGAGACGTTGATCCATAGCTCTTCGCCAACGTCGTTCCATTCTCCAGAGTTCTGATCTTTCTTTCGATGGGTCGCTCCGATACCGAAATTGAGAACAACCGACCCTGAATCAAGCTGACGCAATATCGGTTGAGAGATGTTTCCAGTCACGCGACACGTAACGGACATGGTGATTTCCTTTCTAGGGGTGTGACACATTGAGATGAGTCGATTCGGCTACCAAACGCAGAGCGTCATCGGCAGGGGCTGTATAACGTTGCGTCGTTGCAACCGAGGAATGACCAAGAAGCCGTTGAACAGCAATAAGGTCATGGCTATTCCTGTAGGCAGTAGTGGCAAAGCGATGCCGAAGAGTATGTAAAGTCCACGGTGAAGCCAGAGCACAAGAGCCGAGCTTCGACACGTAACGCGGTGAAAGATGCCCATGATCTTTACCAGGGAAAAGCCACCCATTATTGCCTCGGGCGCATTCCATGAGCTCTTCAGCAAAACCCCTATCAATCGGAACGAACCGAGAGACCCCGCCTTTGCCGACAACGTGCAAGGAATATCCATGCAGATCATGAAAGAAGTCGTCGATATGTACGCGCGCGATTTCGCTTGCACGCAGACCAACACACGCTCCAAGCAGAAGAATCTGGCGAGTGCGAGGCGATGCGCTATTCAGCGCCTCTATCAGCTGAGTATCAGGAACTGGACGAGGAAGAGCATTCGGGCGGTGAATATGAGGCAACGCCAACGCAGGACTATTAACGCCTTTTATAAAGCCAAAAAACGATCGAAGCGATGAATAATACGCGTGGCGTGTTTCAAGCTGCCAAGAGCGCTCAGACACCCAGCCTAAAAGCTCGACGGATGTCACTTCTCGCGGATCCGGCTTAAGCGCTCGCGCAGCTTGCCGTACATGACGCAAGCGTGTGCCGATTGTCCGCTCACGCAATCCTGAAACGGTCATTTCCTGCTCCCACGAATCAAGAGCAGATTGCCAAAGGGGTGGAACTTTGAGTACTAAAGGGTGATTCGTATTCATGCGATTCATCGTGCCTGTCGTCACCATGAATCGGAACATCAACAGTGCTTAATACCCCAATAGACGAAAGATGAATAGCGACTCTGACAAAGGCGATAATCCAACAGCAAATCAATAACCCGTCGGTCGTCGGTTCAAGCCCGACTTGGGGCACTGCTTCAATAAACTCAGGTGCCTGATCCGAAAGGGTCGGGTGCTTTGCTTTTTCGATGGCTTCAGCTGGAACAAGCACTTCGACAGGAACATCCAAGAAGCCGGCTACGCACGCCAAAAGGGGAGTGGACCCCCGCCCTTATCGGACCTTCCAGTCTTGCGCTTGCTGGCGATCCGACCAGAAACTGCGATAGCGCCCCTCTTGGGCGAGTAGTGCCTTGTGGGTTCCCAGTTGCGTGATGTGCCCGTCTTCGAGCATGGCGATCTGGTCAGCCTCAGCGATAGTCGACAAGCGATGCGCAATCACGATGACGGTCTTGTCCTTGGCCAGTGAATGCATGGCGTCCACAATCGCTGCCTCGTTCTCAGCATCGAGTGCCGCGGTGGCCTCGTCGAAGAGGACGATCGGCGCATTCTTGAGTAACGCACGCGCAATTGACACGCGCTGACGTTCGCCACCAGATAGTCGTCCACCACCTTCGCCGACGCGGGTTTCCCACCCATCTTCGAGGTGCTCCGCAACCTCGTCGAGCCGGGCGATGCGTGCTGCTCGGCGCACATCTTGGTCGCTGGCGTCCGGCTGTCCGAAGCGGATATTGTCCTCGATCGTGCCGTCAAACAGGTACACGTCTTGGAAGACCAGCGACACCATCGACAGCAAGTCGTCGACTGCCATGTCTCGAACGTCGACGCCACCGATTCGGACGGAGCCTTCTGTGACGTCCCAGAAGCGAGCGATCAGCCTGGTCAACGTCGTTTTGCCGGAACCGGACGGGCCGACAAGCGCGGTCATCTGTCCGGCTGGACACTCCAAGGTGACATCGTTGATGATCTGGCGCGTGCCATCGTAGGAGAAATGCACGTGGTCGAAGGAAATCGAGGCGTCCGCGGGGTTCTTCGGTGAATCTGTCTCCGGCAGTGGGGAGGTGGCGAGGATCTTCTCGGACGCATTGATCGCGTTCTGGCAGACGTTGAAGGACATGGCTTGGCTACCTGCCTTCAGGAGCGCGTCGACCGATCGCAGGGCTAAAACGATGACGAACAGGTACTCAACCGCGGTTAGCGTTCCATAGGCAAGAAGCGCGGTCGTGCACAGGAATGTCAGGCCGAATGACAGGTACACCAACAGGGTGTACATGGTCATCGGCTTCTGGGTCTGATTGAGAGTGCGAACCGTTGTTTCGTGGTCGCGTTGAATGTCGTCTTCGAGAGCTTTCCAACCGGTTTGAGCCGTGCCCGTTGCGCGCAGGATCGGCTGAGCATGAACGAATTCGAGCATTCGGCTAGCCAGCTGTGCGTTCGACTTTTCTTCTTCAGCGTGTCCGGTTCCGGCTGCTTCGCCCATCTTCTGCGCCCACGTGTACAGCAGTGGCATTGTGATCACGTAGGCGATGAAAATTCGCCAATCGACATATACGTAGAGCAGGGCAATGCACGCGGGGATGGTCATTGCGGTGATCAGTTGTTTTAAGAAAATGCCGGGTAGGTTCATGATCATCTGCAGGTCGCGTTCCAAAAGGGACGCGAGTTCGCCGGCTCGCCCAGCGGTGAACCAGCCGAGAGGGAGCTTCACAACGTGGTCGCCCAAACGTTCTTGGATCGATCGCAAAACGATGACGTCGCCGATCATGTACCCGTGCGTTTCCGCGAAATAGTTCGCAAGCGCGCAGACGACGCCGAGCCCGACGGCAACCATCGACCACGTGAACGCTGTGTGTCCGTCGCCATCAAAAAGGGCGTGAAGCAAGGGGAGGAGGGATGTGTAGACGGCTCCCTCGAGCACTCCGCAGATCGCGAAGTAGACGGCCTGAGCTTTGACTCCAGTCGAGCGGCCAGCGAGCTTATCAATCTTGTTGACGATCATTGCGCGCCTTCCTGCGAATCGTGAGCGAGTGCCGGTGTGGGATTCGTGGTGTATTCAGGGGTAGCGGGTGTGTGCCTATTGGGATTGACGAGGCTCCCCACGAAGTCTTCTTTTTCGTCGCGACCATGGAATGCCTGGACTTGTTGCGTGTTCCAGAGCTGCGCATACCGGCCATTGGCGGCCAAGAGCTTATCGTGCTGGCCGGCCTCGAGCACGCGACCGTCTTCGAGGACGAGCGTCATGTCCGCTCCGGAAACCGTGTTGAGCCGGTGCGCGATGACGATGGTCGTGCGACCGTGCGACAGGTGATTCAGAGCAGTCTGGATCGCAGTTTCGTTTTCGGGGTCGGTGTGTGCGGTGGCCTCGTCGAGGACCAGAATCGGCGCATTCTGCAGAATTGCGCGGGCGATGGCAATCCTCTGAGCTTCGCCTCCCGACAGGTTGCAGTCGGCTGAGCCGATGACGGAATCGTAGCCAGCGGGGAATTCGCAGATGCGATCGTGGATTTGTGCCGCGCGTGTGGCTTCGATCATCTGCTCGTCCGTGGCGGAAGGGCAGGCGAGTTTGATGTTGTCACGAATGGGGAGTGACAGCATCATGGCCTCTTGGAAAACGATGGCTACCTGCGACAACAGGGACTGTGTGGAGATATTCCGCAGGTCGTGTCCGCCAAGGCTGACGCTCCCGCTGGTCGGATCCCAGAAGCGTGGGATCAAGCGCGCGAATGTTGTCTTGCCACTGCCCGAATCGCCAACCAGTGCGCAGACGCTCCCGGCTTCGATGTGCGCGTCTACGTGGTCGAGCGCGAACTTTCCGTCCTGCGTGTAGGCGAACGAGGCGTCGTCGAACGCGATATCCACGTCAGTCGCTGGCAGAGGCTCTGGCTTGTCGGGTTCAGGTAGCTGGTCGGTGGAAAGTACCTGCCCGATGTGTTCGAGATTGTGCAATGCCGTCTGCAAGAATCCCATGGACGATGCCACGGTCACCAGGCCCGACGGGATTGAGGGCCCTAAGACAAGGAAGGGGACAGCGGACGCGAAGTCGAACCAGCCCTTCGAGATGAAGAGGCTGGAGCCCAGGCCGAGGCACGCCAGGACCGTGCCCGGCGAGATGAATGCGCTGAGCATCGAGAACGGTCCGGCAGTTAGTTTCGTCCACTCGAAGGTGACTTCCGTCAGGCGTTCGACCGCCTCGCGATAGCGTGAACCGGCTTTGCGTGTGCTACCGAAGGTCTTCACAACTTCGATGCCCTCAGCGATTTCGACGATCGACGAAGAAAGCTCGATCTTTGCGGCGTTGTATTGCTCGGACAGCGTCGCGTAGTCGCGGGACATGAACATCCCTGAAATGCCGATGAAGACGATGATGTAGGCAAGGAATGCCAGTGCCATTCGCCAGTCGGCAATAAACAGGATGACCAATGGGATTAGTGGGGAAAGGACCGCGCGCACGATCTCGGTGGGAGCATGCCCGATGGTCTGGTGCATACCTAGAACATCGTCGGAAACAGCCTGCGTCGCCTCCGAAGAACTGCGGTCATTGAACCAACCGAGCGGTAGCTTCGAGAAGTGATCGATCAAAATGTGGCGGGCATGGACTCTGAAATCAGCATCCGCAACGTGGCAGACGCCAGTGCCTGCGCCGAACAACATACGGTCGACGGCAGCGCACACGATGGCAACCACGGACATGATGACCAGAGTCGACGCTGGTGGCAGTTGGCCACGTAACGCGTCCTGCGCAATGAGGATCGCGATGACATACGGCACGAAGCCGACGGCAACTGACAAAGCGGACATGACCATGCCACGGATAATCATTCCGTGTGCCGGCTTCGTCAGTCGAAGATACAGCTCTTTCAAGCCAGCGGTCTTTTCTTTCTTCGCCTGGGGGTCATCTTTCGCCGAGGGGCCATTGAGGCTGTCCGTGGAACCATCTGCCTTCATGGACTGTCCTTCTTTCATGTTGAGGACGTAGGAGTGCGTGCAACAACGGCGCAGGAACTCGTTGTCGTGTGTGACGACGATGATCGCTTTGCCTGCCTCGGCCGCGCATTCGAGGGCGCGCGACACGAGCTCCATATTGAGAGCGTCAAGCCCGCTTGTTGGTTCGTCGAGGACCAGAACGGGTCGGTCGGACATGATTGCGCAGGCGATGGACAGTCGCTGTTTTTGTCCGCCCGACAGGGTTACGGGGTGCTGCTTGCGCATCTCCCACAGGCCAAGGTTGCGCAGGACTGAGCGCGCTTTCTCTTTATGCTCCTCGTCAGTGCGCACTTGAAGCATAATTTCTTCTTCGACGCTGGGGGTGAAGAATTCCGCTTTGACGTCGTTGGGGCTGAACCAGACACGCCGGAGGAGATCGCGTCGTTTGCAGGCTTTTCCGTTGACGATAACACTGCCCCCGGACGCTTTCTTCAAGCCCGCCAAAATGCGTGCAAGGGTCGTCTTGCCAGCCCCGTTATCACCGGTCAGAGCAACAATCATTCCCTCGTTGGCGCTGAATGACACGTTGGTGAAGATACTGCGTGAACCGTAGGCAGCACCGAGTTCGCGGATCTGAAGCGTCGGCTGATTCCAGGCTTGCGAAGTGGAGTCGTGCGCCGACGTGCCCGTTGGGTGCTGGTGAGGTCGGGGGAGGGTGGGACGTGAGGTCCAGCGTGGATCGCGGAGCCCCCACTCAAGGCGGATTTCCTCTGGAAGGTCCATTACCTGGTTATGCGTCAGCTCGCGCTCAATTCGGCCACCACGCACCAGCAGGAAACGGTCAGCGACGTCCATCAGATATGCCAGGCGATGCTCGGCGATGACCATCGCGAAGCCCTGCTGCTTCAACTTTTTGAGGGTGCGCCCGAGGTGTGCCGACGCGTCCTCGTCCAAGTTGGACGATGGCTCATCCATGGCGAGCAAAGAGGGACGAGGTCCCAGTGCGGACGCGATAGCGACCTTCTGCTTTTGCCCTGATGAAAGTGAATCGTTCGGGATGGAACGCAGGTTATCCAAAGAGAAAGAAGAGATTGCCTGGTCGGTAAGGGACACGACGCGTTCGTGGCCGTAGCCTAGGTTCTCGCAGGTAAAAGCTATTTCTCCTGCTAATTGGCTAGAGAAGAATTGCGATGACGGGTCCTGGAAAACACTGCCGACTTTTTCGGCTCGCTCCCACTGAGCAAGGCTCGCTGCATCTTGATCGCCCAAAGACACGCTACCGGTAGTTGTTCCCTTATAGAAACCGCCGGCAAGCCCGTTAATCAGGCGGATCAGAGTGGTTTTCCCGCCACCCGAAGGGCCACATAACACCACACACTCACCGGCATTGACGCTGAAGGTGGCCTCGTGAATTGTTTGCGGAGCATCCTTGTATGAGAACGAAACTCCGCGTAAGCACGCCAGGGGCACATCGACGCTGGTCGGGTTCATGCGACGAGGCCGTTCGCGTAGTAAACGGAGGCGCAGACGATGCCAGCGATGACGACGCAGACAACGTCTTTCGTGCGCACTGGAATGTTGTAGTAGCTGGTGCGCGCGTGAGGGGCCTCGGCCGCGCGCGTGACTGCCGACGACGACAACTGATCAGCGGAATCAACCAGAGCAAGCAGAGATGGAACCATGACGTATTCGTAGGTGTCGAGCGGATTGGTGATCATCTGGGTGGGGCGACTGAGGCCTCGTTTGCGCAGAGCGTCGCGAAGCAGGCGCCAGCTGGCCGTGAAAGTCGGGAAGAATCGCAGAAACACCAGTACGCCCAGAATGATCTTCTTTGGGCAGTGGATGCGGGCGAGCGAGGCGCTGATCATCCCGGGTGGCGTCATGAAGACAATCCACGCTGCTGCCAGAACGGGGAACGTGTTCCACGCTTGGTAGATCTGAATGGGGGACAGGAAGACTGGGCGCATCCCGTACGCCATGTACCCCACGTAAATCGGACCGAGGACCGCCAAGTAGATCAGCATACTGAAAGCGGCGCGCGCCTGGCGGGCAACGATCATGTAGACCAGCGACGCGAGGCTCAATGCGAGCATCGGGAACAGTTTCAGATCGCAATCCGCCGTGACCATGACAAGCGCCAAGACGATCACTTCCGTTGCCACGGTGAACCCGGGGAAGTGGGACTCGTACGTGGGGCGGGCGTCGGCGGGTTTGGCCTGTGTACTCGCGCCTTCGAGTGTCGGCGTGGAGGCTGGCGTGGGGGTAGTGGACGCGGTCGGCTCGGATGTCAGGATGGGGCTCATCGGGCTTACGGTGTGGGGTTGCAGTGAAGGTTTGAGCGCGGATTTACAACGCAGGTTGAGGCGCAGATTGACAACGCAGATTTACAGTGCGCCGGCGCGCGAGAAATGCTTCGCCATCAGCTTCCGGCCGATCAAACTGCCCAGGAAGCCGGCGATCATCGTCGCGATGAAGATGCCGAAAACCCACGCGGGGTTGGAGTAGTACTTCAGGAACGTGTCGACCCATTCTTGGGTGAAGCCACGGGCTGCGACTACGTCGTCGATGTACTTCTGCAGATTGCCCATGAAGGGGATCATCGTTGACAGCAGGTACAGGCCGGAGAAAACGGTCCATGTGGCGGTGATCCACCAGGAGTTCTGGCGATGTTCAGGAGTGCGCAGGAAGATCAGGTCCAGGATGATGCCACCAACGACATAGAAGGGTATCAGGTACAGGTAGTTTCCGAGGACGGTGAAGAGGATCGACGCGATCGTCGTGAAAATGAAGGTTGTGCCGAGGCGGTTGACGCGCAGGGTCATCAGCATGAAGACGGGGGCGGCAAGGAAAACGCCGAGGCCACCGGATGCAAGCATCTGCAGATCCAAGCCGAACATTGTGAGTGATGCGCCGATGAACATGACGATGACGGTCAGGGCGCTCAGCAGGATTGCGGTCACGACTTCGCGGACTCCCCATTCCTTCAGGGGGTTGGTCTTTGGAGGCTGAGGCGCGGTGGCCTGCTGAGCTGTGGGGAGGTCTGCGGTCTTGTGTGCGTCTGCGTCTAGGGTGACGGTCTGGTCTGTCGTTGCTGTCTGATTCTCCATATTCGGACTCCATTATCTAAGTTAGGTAGAGCTAATAAAGATTAATGATACTACCTTCAGAACTTGGGGTGAGCGGGTGGAGTGGGCGGGTGGAGTGGGCGAGGGTGAACTGTGCTCAGCTATTGTCGGTCAGTGCGTAAGGCGATAGTGTGAAATTGTCGTACGAAAGAGGTTCGTATGTCGTCGGTGACTGTTCGAGTGAGTGCGCTGCTCGGGCCCATCGAATGAAGGTGGAGTCGGGTGGGCTGCGAGGATGTGGATGATCGTGCCGTCGATATCGATGGGGAGATCAGCGTGTGTCTTTGAGGACAACGAGAGGTGGGCGATCTGCTCATCGGAGTACCACTGTGTTGCGTCCGGATTGGTTGACAGGAGCGCTCTGGGCATGTTCTTCCGCAGGAAGTGTTGGAAGGTGCGGATCGTGTCGGTCTTGATCGGGTATTTCGAGTAGACGATGAAACCGTATTGGCCGGGGAACTTTCCGAACCCCCAGGCGTCTGACGGCCCGTCCGTCTTTCCGTCGTGGTTAAGATCGCGCTCGCTGGCAACGCCGGTGTTTACAGGGCCTGGCCAGGCGTAAGGATAGGTGACGGGCGTGGCATCGTTGTGAGCGACCTCGAGGTAGTTCGTGCGGAACAGGTCGACCGCCCTGCCATCAGCCGCGTATCGACGCGAGAGGCTCAAACGCCGACGAGCGGAGCCCGAAACCGAAGCTCCGGACCCCGCTCGATTGCGCAACTCCCGTCCACGAGGAGTGGCGTGTGATGGAGGCTCAGGCCTCCTGGAGAGCTGCCTTCTCTTCCTCGCTCAGGCGCGCGATGCCGATGCCGGTCGCGCCCCACAGGAGGGCGAAGCCGATGGCGATCCAGTTGCACACCGCCCACGGCAGGTACGAGAGCGTCGCGACGCCGAGCGTGCCCGCCATGTAGGCGCCAGCAGACGTCCAGGGGAGGATCGGCTCCCACAGGGTCGCCGAGTCCTCGATCGTGCGCGAGAGGTTCTTCGGGTCGAGGCCGCGCTTCACGTACTCGCCGCGGAGCATCTCGCCCGGGATAAGGAGGGAGACCTGGCCGTTCGAGGTGATGCCGATCGTCGCGAGGCCCGTGACGATCGTCGCCGCGATGAGGCCGAAGGTCGAGCGCACCGGCTTGAGGAGCTTCGAGATGAGGACGTCGAGCGAACCGGAGACCGAGACGACGCCGGCGAAGGTGATCGCGCAGAAACAGATGAGCAGGACCGACATCATCGAGTTCATGCCGCCGCGGTTGAGGAGGCGCGTGACGTCCTCGATGACGGACGAGGCATCGAATCCGGCTTTCCCGACCATCTCGACGTCGAAGCCGTTGACGCCTGCGACGACCGTGTCCTTGAAGGAGATGCCCTGGAAGACCACGGCGTTGAACATCGCGACCGCGCTGGACACGAGGATCACGGGGATCGTCGGCTTCTTCCACATCGAACCGCCCAGGACGATGATCACCGGCAGCAGGAGCAGGAGGTTCCAGTTGAATGCCGAATCGAGGGTGCCGAGGATCGTGCCGACCTTCTCGGGGACCTGGCCGCCGGACAGGCCGAGGCCGAAGAGGAGATAGACGACGGCCGCCGTGAGGAAGGACGGAAGCGTCGTCCACAGGAGGTGGCGGATGTGCGTGAAGAGGTTGACGCCGGTCGCCATCGAGGCGATGTTCGTCGTGTCCGACAGGGGGGAGAGCTTGTCTCCGAAGTAGGCGCCCGACACGACTGCGCCGGCGACCATCGCGAGGTTCGCGTCCATGCCGACCGCGACGCCCATGAAGGCGACGCCGACCGTGCCAGCGGAGCCCCAGGAGGTGCCCGTGCACAGGGAGACGATCGCGGTGACGACGAGGGCGATCACGGCGAGGTACTGCGGGTCAATGATCTTCAGGCCGTAGTAGATGAGCATCGGGATCGTGCCGCCCGCCATCCACGTGCCGATGAGGAGGCCGACCGAGATGAGGATGAGGATCGCGGGCATCGTCTTCGCGATCTTCTCCGCGACCGAGTCCATGATCTCGTTCCATGAGTACCCGAGACGCCAGGCGACCAGGCCAGCGACGACAGCCGAGGCGATGAGGAGGGGCTCGACCGGGAGTTCAGCGAAGATGTAGCCACCTCCCAACAGGACGATCAGCGTGATGACCGGGACTGCAGCGAGGAGCAGGCTCGGAGTCCTGCGCTCGGCCTTCGCCGGGGCGGTGGGGGTTGTAGGAGACATCGTTGTCCTTTCGATGTGGATCGTCAGTTCCTCGTGAGCGCCCCGGCGAGCCGGGTGATCCCCTCGAGGAGTTCTTGACGGGGGAGTGCTGTGTTGATACGGAAGAATCGATCGTATGCGGGACCGAAATCGGGTCCCGGGCTGACCGTGACGGAGGCGGCGCGCTCGGCGCGCACGAGGTCGGCTTCGGAGCCGATGTACGCGGAGGCGTCGATCCACAGGAGATAGGTGCCGTCCGGGTCCGAAACCCTCGCCTCCGGCAGGAGGCGCGCGAGGAGGGACCTCGCGGCTTCGAGGTTGGCGTCGATCTCCTTCGCGAGGGCGTCGACCCACGCGTCGCCCTTCGTCCACGCGGCGATGGCCGCCGGGATGGCGAAGTAATTCGGGTTGTGCAGACCCATGCGCCTCTTCGCTGCCTCGAGCTCGGCGCCGAGGGGCCCGTGGACGCAGATCGCCGTCGCTTCGAGGCCCGCGATGTTGAAGGTCTTGCCGGGAGAGGCGCAGTGGACGATCCGTCCGCTCATCCACAGGTCCTTCGCGACGCGGGCGAGGGCCGAGTAGCGCTGCCCGCCGGGGCGCTCGAAGTCGCAGTGAATGTCGTCGGAGAGGACGAGGGCGCGGCATTCGCGCAGCAGCTCGGCGAGTCGGCGCTGCTCGTCGGCGCTCCAGATCCTGCCCGTCGGATTGTGGGGGTTCGTCCACAGCAGCAGGTCCGCGTCGGCGAGCGCCTCCTCGAGGGCCTCCCAGTCGATCGAGGCGGAGGCCGCGGTGTCGCGCATGGGCACGCGGACGAGATCGGTGCCCGCGCGTTCGCACACCTCGAGGAGGGGCGAGTAGGCCGGATCGAGCGTGACGACGCGGACCGGTCGATCGTCTCGCGGCAGGACGTGATCGACGAGGGCGGCGACGCACTGGACGACTCGGGGGAAGAAGTGGACGTCCTCGACCTCGCAGGACCATCCGTGGCGGCGGGTCATCCACGCGGTCGCGGCTTCGGCGAAGTCGTCGAAGACCTCGGTGTAGCCGTAGGCGCCGAGGGCGGCGGCGTCGGCGATCGCCTCTCGGACCTCGGGGCAGGAGACGAACTCCATGTCCGCGACGGACAGGGCGATCGCGTTCTCGCCGAGGTCCTTGGCGAGCAGATCCCATTTCGCCGAATGCGTGCCCCAGCGCGACAGGTGCCGGCTGAAGTCCTCGTCAGTAGTGGTCATCATTCCCCCTCGGTCTCGTTAAGGTAGTTGTAAATGGAGAATCGCGTGCAGTGGAGGGCTTCGGCGGCCATTTCCGCTGCATCCCGCAGGAGGAAGAAGCCCCTCGCTTTGAGGAGTCGGACGACCTCGACCTTGTGTTCTTTTCTCATCTCGTCGACGGGAACCCCCGACTCTGCAACGGCCCGTGAGAGGAGGAGCGTCGCGAGTTCGTCGACGTCTCTAACGAAGACTTCGGTCGTCGCCTGCTCCTCTTCGGCGGAAATTGGGAGCGAGAGGCCCGCGAGCGCGCCTGTGAGGGAATGAAGGATCTCCCAGCTGGAGATGTCGCGGTTGATGCACAGGGCGGCGACGGGCTGGTTGGTCGAGTCGCGGATGATGGCGGTTGTTGAGAGAAGCTCCTTACCGCTCGGAGACGTTGTCCGGTATCCGATGCTGGTGCGCAGATTTCCGGAGGCGACGGCGTCAAGGAGCTTGTCGGTCGCCGGATCGCCGATCGATCGACCGGTGACATCGCCGCCAATCGCGACGATTGAATTCGGGAGCCGAGTGAGATCGTGAACGATGACCTCGGCGGGTCCGACAAGTGTTGCTTTCATTGGTTCAACCAGCTGTTGAAGGGTGGAGATAATCTGATCGTGCTCGTTTAGCTTCGACGGTGAAGCAGTCATGCAGAACCTCCGGCTTTGACGCTTTAATCGTTTATCTTAGTGACTCAATAGGTTCGCGTCAACAAACTGTTGAAAAAATTGTGTCTGTGCTTCGTTGCCCGAATCGGTGATGTCCGGAGCGGCCTCCGGCTCGACGGCGACGGGGACGATGTCGCCGAGTCGGACGACTCTGACGGAGTACTCGACGGGCACCGCTGTGGGGGTCGTCTCGATGGCCTGGTCCTTCTCGGGCGCGGCCGCACCCTCGTGAGTCGTGTCGGTTACGATCCGCCTTGTTTCCCGGGACTCCCGGGCTCTCCCGGTCTCTGACGGGGATGGGTGGCAGTCGATCGCGCATGTCGAGGCGCGGAGCGCGCGCGGATAGTGTTCGAGCGACCGATCAGCCGTGGTCGCCTCCGATTGTACGGGGGCGACCACGGCTGACCGAGGGGGAGGGACGTCGAACGGATCACCCGACGAGGGCGAAGACTCCCCACGTGAGGAGGAAGCCCGTGAGGCCGAGGACCGTCGAGAGGAGCGTCCAGGTCTTGAGGCCGTCCTTGACGGACAGACCGAGGTACTTCGTGACGATCCAGAATCCGGAGTCATTGATGTGCGAGAGTCCCAGAGCGCCGAAGCCGATGGCGAGGGTGACGAGCATCGTCTGGAGGGGCGAGTAGCCCGCATCGGCGATCGGCTGGGCGAGGAGGCCCGCGGTGGTGAGGATCGCGACGGTCGCCGAGCCCTGCGAGGCGCGGAGCGCGGCGCTGATGAGGAATCCCGCGAGGATCAACGGCATGCGCATCGCGACGAGCGAGGTCGACAGAGCATCGCCGATGCCCGAGGCAACGAGGACCGAGGCGAAGACGCCGCCCGCGCCGGTGACGAAGACGATGACGGCGACGTCCGGGAGCGCCGAGTCGAGGACGGAGCCCCACGCTTCTCGAGCGTTACACCCCTGGTGGTGCCCAACCGCGATGGACGCGACGATGACGGCGACGAGGAGGGCCACGAGGGAGGAGCCGATGAGGCCCATCCACTTCCGGGTGGGTCCGTCGGCGAGGAGCATGTTCGAGACGGTGCCACCCATGATCTGCACGATCGGCAGGAGGATGAGCAGGACGACGAGCCCGGCGGGGATCGCCTTCCTGCCGACGGCGAGCGCACCCTCGAAGCCCGCGGAGCCGACGGAGCCGATGTGGGCGGAGGCGGGGGAGTCACCGAGCTCGTACTTCTCGACGTCGATGAGCTTCGCCGCGAAGTGGCCGATGAACGCGGTCGCTGCGCAGATCGGCAGGCCGACGAGGATCATCATGCCGGTGTCCGCGCCGGTGATGCCGGCGGCCGCGACGGGGCCGGGGTGGGGAGGCATAGCGACGTGCACGGTGAGGAGGACCCCTGCGACCGGAAGCCCGATCCTCATCGGGTTGATGCCCGCGATGCGCGCGAAGCCGAAGACGATCGGCGCAAGGATGATGAAGGCCACGTCGAAGAAGACGGGGATGCCGAGGACGAAGGCGGCGGCGACGACCGCGCCGATCACGCGCTTCGCGCCGAGCTTCTTCGTGAAGGCGAGCGCGAGGGCGTCCGCGCCCCCGGCGGTCTCGATGATCCGGCCGAGCATAGCGCCTAGGCCGACGACGATCATCACGGAGCCGAGGGTGTTGCCCATGCCCTTCTGGAGTGTGCCGACGACCTCCTCCGGCGCGATGCCGGTGACGAGGGCGGTGCCGAGCGACACGAGGAGCATCGCCACGAAGGCGGACATCTTCAGCTGGATGACGAGCAGGAGGAGGACGAGGATCGCGCCCACGGCGATCCCGAGGAGGATTCCGGTGCTCATGTGAACCTCACCTGGCGGAGACGACGCGGATGACGGTGGAGTCGTCGTCCCCGCCGCGCCCCTGCGCATTGCCGAGGATGTAGAGCTGTTCGGCGGCGGCGGCCACGGGAACGGCGATGCCCGCGCGCTTCGCGGCGGAGGTGACGATGCCCATGTCCTTGACGAAGATATCGAGTCGCGAGCACACCTCGGGTTCGACGCCCTCCCACGCCTCGATCGCGCGGGGCCCGCGGTTGCCGAGCATGAAGGACTGGGCGGCGCCGGCCATGAGCGCGTCGAGGACCATCCTCTGATCGAGCCCGAGCTTCCCCGCGAGGGCGAGCGCCTCTCCGGCGGCGGCGATGTGGACGCCACACAGGAGCTGGTTGACGGTCTTCATCGACTGCCCCTTGCCTGGGGCGTCGCCGACGAGGACGAGAGTTCCCGCCATCTCGTCGAGGACGGGCCTCGCGACTTCCCAGACCTCGGGGGTCGCGCCGCAGGTGACGAGGAGGTCGCCCTCCCCGGCTCGGACGGGGCCACCGGAGACGGGTGCGTCGACGAGGCCGATGCCCGTTTCGGCGAGGCGATCGGCCTCGGCCTCGACGGCCTCGGCGCCGACGGTGGAGGTGAGGATGATCGCGGCTCCGGGTTCGAGGACCGGGACGACGCCGGAGGGCCCGTGGAGGACCTCCTCGAGCTGGGCGGCGTTGCGCACGGCGATGAGGACGAAGTCCGCGCCGGAGGCGGCCGTGGGGGCGGAGTCGGCGACGGCGACGCCGTGCTCGGCGGCGAGGGCGCGGCGCTCCTCGAAGGGGTCGAATCCGGTGACCTCGAAGGTCTTGGCGAGATGGGAGGCCATGGGCAGTCCCATCGCTCCGAGACCGAGGACGGCGATTCGCTTCGACATGGGTGTTCTCTCCTTGAAGTTGGGGGCCGCAGACCTCGTCGTCCGCGGCCGGACGGGGATGAAGGTGCTACTTCTCGAGCTTCTCGACGACATCCGCGAGGGATTCGTCGGTGCCGACGTTGCCCGCGAAGACGATGTAGGGGACGCCGGCGGCGATCCCGTCGACGGAGGACCAGAGGGAGACGATGCCGGGGAGCATCGGTCCGATGACTCGGGCGCGCCGGATCTCGAGGCCCTTCGAGGCGACGTCGGAGGAGGTGATCCCGCCCTTCGCGACGACGAATCGGGGAGTGACCCGCTCGACGACGCCGTGAACGACGGCGACGATCGCCGCGGAGATCGCGCGCGCCTGGGCGAGGGCGGTGTCCGCATCGAATCCGGAGAGCATCGCGCGCGAGGTGCGCAGGATGATCGTGTTCGTCTCGAGGGCGGCGGCGGCCTTCTCCACGAGCTCGCGGATGTGCTCCTCCGCGCGGTCGCCGGTGATGATCCGCGCAGAATCGAGGACGAGCACCTCGGCCTCGGACCTCGCGGTGAGCCGGTCGAGCTGGCGGGCGGTGACGCCGACGTGCGAGCCAACGACGACGAGGCCACCGGCGCTCGGGATCCTCCCGGAGCGCGACTGCGCGATCTCCTCGGAGGTGAGCGGCTCGTGGGCGATCTGCCCGATGCGCTCGCGGACGAAGGGCGGGCCGACGCGGTAGACGAAGCGCGAGCCGGCCTCCTCGGCGCGGATGAGGGCGAGGGCGAGGGCTCGCAGGTCCGAGGCCTCGACGACGTCGACCGCGATGGGCTGCGAATCCCGTGCGCTCCTCAGGATCTCGACCGTCCGATCGGGGTCGGTGCGCAGGGTCTCGATGTCGATGAGGAGGACCCGCCCGGCCGGGGTGCGGCCGCCTGTCTTTTCCTCCACCCAGTCCGCGATCGTCGAATGGGCGTACCCGAAGGTGTTGTCCTTCGCGAACTCGGACTCGGCGGCGGGGACGTAGCCCGCTTCGGCGGATCCGGCGTAGTGGATCCCGCGCAGGGTGATCCTCCCGGCCTCGGGGAAGGCGGGGACGAGGACGACCCCGTCGACTCCGCGTTCGCCGTTCTCCTCGAGGGCGGCGGCGATCGTGTCGGGCTCGAGGGGGAAGTGGCCGCGGAGCGTCGAGTCGGAGCGGGAGACGAAATCGACCTCGATGCCGAGGCGTTTCGCTGAGGCGAGGGCGGAGGCGACGACCTCGCGATTGACGCGCTCCGCGTCGGCGGGGGCGAGGGAGCGCGAGTTCGTCATCACGTAGACGGCGGGGGAGCCCGTCGCGAGGGCCCAGTCGAAGTCAGCCTCCTCCCATGCGGTGAGGACGGGCAGATCTGCGACGGACTGGGTGCCCGTCGGGTCGTCGTCGAGGACGACGAGGACGGGGCGCCGGGCGGCGGAGGCGCGGGCGGCGTCGACGTCGGTGGGGGAGACGGGGGCTTGCGGGGGGAGCCCTGCGACGAGTTCGTCGCGACTGATGAGCGGCATGACACTCCTTCGGGATTCGGGCCCTCTCATCCGAGCACCATTGCTCAGACCTCTGAGGACTGGTGTCACTATACGCCACGCATCGGCGTGCGCGCAAGTAGTCCTCTGAGGACTTGCGGATTCCGTTCCTACTCGGCCGTGTTCGCGAGAAGATCGAGCCGCGTCTGCGTCATGTGCGAGCGCATCGCGTCCTTCGCCGCCTCCTCGTCCTTCGAACGGATCGCGTCGAGGATCGCCCGGTGGTGGTCTTGGGCCCGCCTGCGCACTTCGGGCTGCGAGGCCGTGACGAAGCGGGACTCGTGAAGCGCCTGGGTGAGGGGGGCGAGCACGACCGGCATGAAGGGATTCGCGCTCGCCAGGAGGATGCGCCTGTGGAAATCGAGGTCCGCATCGACGTTCGCCTCGATGTCCCCGGCCGCCGTGGCCTCGTCGATCCGCTCGAGCAGGGACTCGAGGGCCTCGAGGTCCTCCTCCGTGCGGTTGCGCGCGGCGAGACCTGCGGCCCCGACCTCGATCATCCGTCGCAGTTCGACGAGTCGGAGTCCGGCGTCGCGCGGCGAGGACTCGCGCATCGTCAGCGCAATGACCGTCGACAGATCGGTCCACCGGGTCCGCGGCGCGAGGAAGGTGCCGCGTCCCTGCTGCACCTCGAGGACCCCCCGATCCTTGAGGACCTTCACGGCCTCGCGGACGGTGAGGCGGGAGACGTCGAGCTCCTTCGCCAGGTCGACCTCGCCGGGCAGGGCGTCGCCCTCGCGGTACGCGCCCTCGACGATCCTGTCGATCACGGTGTCGACGACCTGTTCGACCAAGTCCTTGCGCATGTCCCCTCCTTCGCTCATTAGGATTCTCCCATAGATGAGGAGGGGCCTCTGAGCCTTCTGGGGCGAACGTCCGTCCCGCCCTCGCCGAGCGCCCGACGATTTGAGGTGTCAGGGCGAGCTGGCACTCTTACCCGCCTTAAAAGGTTGTAAGACAGTGTTTTAATGGTGTTAAACTAATCAATAGTCAGAAATCCAATATTTGCCTTCAAAAATAAATTATGGCATCAGAGACGGAAAGTCCCCCCCATGAAAGTTTCGTTCAAACAAACCCTGTCTCTACTACTGGCGCTGGCATTGATACTTCCGGCGGCAGTGATATTTTCTCGGCTGCTGACAGCTGACGCCGCGGAAACCAGCAAATACCAAAATTCTATGGAACTGGAACCGGTGAAGCTTCCTGATGGCAAAACAACGGAAGAGTTCGTCAAGAATCCGGAGCAGCCAGATATCTACACCCTCCGTAGCGATTATCGGGTTGAGAGAGAGGGAGACTATGCCATCAACTACCAGCCCTATGTGGCGACCGTAGGGGCAGGTGCTAGTCAAAAAGAAAAAGACAAGGTAAATAAGACTATTAACCTCCCGGATTTCCTGGGTTACGTCAAGCCTCAAGATAATTTCCGTATTGACTACGACACGGTGGTTAACGAAGCTAAAAATGGCGAACAGAGTGGCGATGATGAATACGGAAAGACCTATCAGAAAACTCGATCCTTTGACTACCCGGCTGTAAAAAATAGCGTCAAGATCAAGCATGTTTTCCAAGACATCAATGATTTTGACGAATATGGTACAAAACCCGGGGAAACAGAAATAACTGAAACTACTGAGGAAGGTAGCGTCGGTTCCGATCTAGAAGTTAAGCCTTTAGATGAAGCTCAAATAGCGGGTTTTATTCCAGAGGCTGATTCTATTACGGTGCAGGTTCCCCAAGACACGAAGAATTTTTCCGTGGAATACCGTTACAACCGTAACCACTATGACGTCACTTTCGACACCGATGGGGGTGCGGAACTTCCTTCCCGCACTCTGTACTACGGGCAGGTCATCCCCACTCTCGAGAAAAAAGATATTCCCGAAAAAGTGGGAGCTACCTTCCAAGGTTGGAAGCCTTCGATTGACCTAAAAGATGAATCTGGCGAGAAGACGTTTAAGGCCGGCGAAGTTATTAAAGACGACAGCGGTAATGCGATTAAAGATCTAAACGCCAAGCTGATTATGCCCGCTGAAAACGTCAACTTCACTGCGATTTGGGAAGATAACGAGAAGGCAGACTATGCAATCCAATTTTGGACGGAAAAGGCCGACTACCCCGAGGGGGCTTCTCTTTTAGAAAAGTACGACTTCGTGGGTACCCATGTGTATAAGGATCAGGCCACCGGTACTCGTCCAGACCTTGCAAATGAGACGGTAAAAGGGGTGGAGTTTCCGGATCTAGATCAGGCACGGTTAGATAAAATATGGAACAACCAAAGATTTTACCGCAATACCTTCCTTTACCTTAATAAATTTTATAAATACAATAAAGATTTAACCGATAAAGAAAACGCTGATCCAAATAGCCCAGACGTAGTAAAGGCGGTTTCTTCCACCGGCAAAACCGTCTATAACATCTATTATGATCGCCAGGTGTATGACCTTTACTTTACGAAGTCGAATGCTAGGACAGGTGATGCAGCTGAGTCGACCTTCTATCCGGAAATTTGGAGACACGGCGAAAAGTTAGGCGAGCCAGGAAACCCCTACCACTTTAAGGCCCGGTTTAACCAGTTGATGACAGAGTGGCCAGATGACGCCCAAGAAACCAAGGGGTTTTCCGAGGGGAAGCAAAGTTTTGGCTGGGGACCAAACTTCGTTATTCCAAATTGGCAATACCGCGATACTCCTCCCTACCGGCTCTCGGCTGAAGAGTTTCTCGATATGGCAGAGTACGAGAGGCTGGGTGGTTACACTAACGAGATTGATGCCGGAAATGGCGTCACTCTGAAGGTCAACTGGCTTGCTAACCCGAAAACTTTCACTACTCTTTCCTTTGGTATCGACCAACAGGGTGGTTCCAAAGAATCAGGCCAGTCAATACCTCACCACATGGACTTTTGGATGGATGGGTTTGAGTCCGGAGAGACCATCGTTGACTACAATCTCTATCGAACCAAAGCGGATACCGACAGTTCAGCCTATCTTCACCCGTACCCAACGGTGCAGGGTTTTACCCCTTACGGCCTAAACGAACCCTCCCAGAAGCTTACCGAGGATGAGCTTGCTGCTATGAACGATGAGCGGGAAGACAAAACTCCCCTTCCTGACGAAACGGTAATAGACCCCTATGGCAACGAAAAAACCAAGGGCGACATGCAGTTTATGCGCACGTTCTTTAACCGTGCTGATGAATTCGGGGATCCGCGGGAAGAGGAAGGTGACCCGTTTGATAAAAATGGCTATATTCGCTTCCAGTACCACCGGAATAAGTACAAGTTGCGGTTCAACAATGACCCCGCAAACCTCAAGGACGACAGCGAGTACAACGAGACCAATCAGACAGACGTCTTCTACCAAAAACCCTTAAAGGATTTAGAACTAGATAACCCGCAGACCTTAATTGATCTAGAGCTGACGGATCTGGTGGAAAAAGATGACGAGGGAAATGATCGGATTAAGAGACCTGAGGGCCTCGCACCCCAAATGGTATTTAAGGGTTGGGCGCTAGACCCGGCCGGGCAGAAACTGGTTTGGGAAAACAAGGAAACTATGCCTGTGCACAACCTGGTGCTCTACGCCAAATGGGGGGAACCAGACTATAAGTGGAAGGTAACCTTCGATCCCAATGGGGGCAAGCTAGATCCCATTGAGGAGAAGAATGTTACCACCGCACCTAAGACCATTAAGGAAGGCGATGTCTCTGACCAAAAAGAAGTCACCTACGCGAAAAAGGGTGAAAACGAAGGGGATAAGCAAGTCTTTACTGTAGTGCAGCGGCAAAAACTGGTAGAACCGAATAAACCAACCCGAAAAGGCTATAGCTTCATGGGTTGGGAGGTGCTGCGCTATCAGAAGGATGCCAATACCGGCGAAGACACCGACAAAGTGGATACCTCTTATCGGGACACCTATAAAGTTCCGGAGGTTTACTCCTACGGTAACGACGTAGTAAGTTCCATTTACCTGAAAGCCATTTGGGTAAAAAATGATATGCAGGATGTAAAGGTTTTCCACCACTTCTTGGATGACAATCTCGCAATTGATAAGACCGTGACGGATAATCCGGCTATAGAAACTAAAGGAAACCAGCGTGCCGAAACATACGTGGCCGCCATTGGTTCTAAGCAAGATGCCAAATGGATTTTGGCTTCCGATGAAGAATTGCGGAACACCAAAGACGAAGAAACTAAAAAACTCTATGAGGGTTATCAAAAGCTGGCTGGTGAGCATCGGGCAACGAAAGATAACACCTATTTCCAGACGCTTAGGGTAGAACCGAAACAGATTCTAGAAGACGGGAAGTTAGTTGATAATCCGAAAGCCAAGGACAATGAGTTCCACTTCTTCTATCGCCCCTTCCGGACCCATGATTACAAGGTTAACTATGTGGACCAAAGAGCTAAGGCAGAGCTGGAGAAAGCCACTACCGATGCGGAAAAGAAAAACATTATAGAGAAGTACCGTATTCTAGACCAGGAAACAGTGACTAGCCTCTGTCGACATTACGATGCCAGAAACTACAAGCCGATAAACGGCTGGAGGCTAACGTCTGCTCCCCAGCAGCAGCTCTTCTACGATGTAGATGAAAAGACTAATGAATTCAAAGGAATCAACGGTACCGGTTCCGATGAGATTACCTTCTACTATCAGGATGTCAGGGTTATTGAGGTGCCCTCAAATAGTCCTACTCCTCCAGACGGGTACGTCCGGGTAACCTTTAAGGCCAGTGAGGGCGGCTCCTTCGGTGCCGGCACAGATGGGAACCCCATCAAAGAAATTAATTACGATGTACTGAAGGGGCTTAAGTCTGATCTGCTTCCAGTTCCCCAAGAATTGGAGAATGGAAAAAAGCCGGACGAGAACAAGCACTATGTCACGCCGGAAGAAGGCAAGAGCTTTAAAGAGTGGGATAAGGAACCACTTTTATCGCCGGGCACGGAGATAAACGAAAACCATACCTTTACCGCACAGTTTGATTGGTCAGATCTGATGACTAAAGGGGTGGCGACTACCGAGTCCTTTAAGGCATCCGATGACACCTGGATCAATAATTTTGTGCCCACTCTGGATGAGCTGAGGGCAGCTATTCAGCTACAGAGTAAAGACAAAACCAAGATAACGAAACTGCCTGATGACGCGACGGTAGAGTTCGTAGATGAAAACGGTACCCCTGTAGCCACCCAGAATGATCTTTACGCGCTGGTAAAAGAAGAACCGGATTCAAACGAACTTGTTCGTACCGTGAAACTCAAAGCGAAAGTTAAGTTTGCGGGCCGAGAAAAGATTGAAGAGATAGAGCTGCCGATAAGGGTTTATAAGAACCGGTACGATGCGCCCCCTACGGGACCCATGCCAGACTTCTTGAAGCAGGCAACCGATCCTCATGGCGATTTGGCGAAACTCTTGGATGGAAAAACCTATGTAAAGGTGACGGTGGAGCCCTCCAGTCGACTGGGCAAGCTGCCTCCTCAGAGCTATTGGGTTAACCCCAAGGCTTGGGTAGAGATTCCCGAGATTGCAGTCAGCGATAAAGATAAGGCCGCAACCGGGTTGAAGCATTGGTCAGCTGATAAAGCTGCCCAAAATGAGGGGCAAGCTAAACTGGGAGTTTATGACTTCACGAAACGGCATAAGTTCAGTGAGGACACGGAGATCACCCCGGTATTTGCAGAAAAAGTGGTGCCCCCCGTACCGGTAACCGGAGCTAATGTGCTGGTTTATCTCTATGCGGCAGCCTTGTTTACTGTAGCTGGCATTGCGCTGGTGATCAGCAGGACCAGGAGGAAAGCGTAGCGGGCATAACCCGCGGGGCTGCTGAAGTGAACTGCTCCCCTTTAGTTGGACTGAGAAATCAGACACCGACTAAAGGGGAGTGTTTCTATGAGAGCACGAAGTTCTCTGTCAGAGGAACAACGAGAACAGCTCGTTGGCCTATTTGAGCAAGACTTGGGTTTTAAGGCTGCGGCAAGTCGGATTGGGGTCCGGCACGACCCGGCTCGTAGCCTGTACCGTCGCTGGCTTCTACATGGCAGGCTATGTCTTGCGGAGAAACCAACTAAGAAGTAATACTCCTTCGAGGTCAAGAAGGAAGTGGTCGACCGTTTCCTCGCTGGCGAAACACGCATGGACCTGGCGAAGGAATTTGAGCTGTCCTCACCTCAACAGGTCAAAAACTGGGTGAGTAAGTGGCGCAAAGGCGGTGATGAGGCGCTCAGGCCCAAACCGAAGGGACGACCGAAAGGCTCTGTAGAGCCTGCACTGTTGACCGAGGAAGACAGGCTTGTCCGTGAAGTGGAGAAACTTCGGGCGGAAAATGCATACCTAAAAAAATTGCGGGACTTGAGGAACCAACGGCGAGGCTAAAGACCAGAGCCATCGTCATCCTCAAGTCAGAGCATCGACTCGATGATCTTTTGGAAGCCGCGGGCCTGGCCAGGTCGACGTACTTCTACCACCAGCAACGCCTGGAGTGGCCAGACGTACATGCCACGCTTAAGGACGTCATCAAGGCCATCTTTGAGCAGATGAAGCACCGCTATGGCTACCGTCGGGTCCACAGTGAACTACGTAAACGAGGCTGGGAGGTTAACCACAAGCTCGTCTACAAACTCATGGACCAGATGGGCTTGAAATCCAAGGTCAGGTCACGTAAGAAGTACAACTCGTACCAAGGCCAGACTAGCCACATTGCCGACAACCTCCTGAACCGCAACTTCACGCCAGAACAACCCAACACTGTGTGGGTGTGTGATGTCACCGAGTTTCGGGTGGCTGGCACGAAGGTCTATCTCTCACCGATCATGGATCTGAGCGACCGGAGCATTCTGGCACACGAGTTGTCGACATCCCCGTCAACAAAGTTCACCTCTACCTCGTTAAAGAATGCGATCACGTGGCATGAACCTGGTGAAGGGTTGATGGTACACACTGACCAAGGGATCCAGTACCAGCACTCCAGTTGGCGCCAGTTCATTGAGTCCGTTGGCGGCATCCAGTCGATGTCGCGAAAGGGCAACTGCTACGACAACGCGGTGATGGAGAACTTCTTCGGTCACCTGAAGACCGAAATGTACTACGGCGAGCACTTCGCCAGTGTTGATGAGCTTTACCGGGCCGTAGATGATTACATCTTCTGGTGCAACAACACCCGGCTTCAAAAACGATTCAAGGGCCTGACCCCGATGCAATATCGGAATCAAACCCTTGAAACCCTAACCACCTAGAATTAAACCAGTCCAACTTCCGGGGGCTAGTTCAAAGCTTTGGTGGAGGCTTTGCCAGCGCCAAAGTCAGCGCCAGCGCCAAAGTCAGACTCAAAGTCGAAGTTAGCGCCAGCGTCAAGTTCGCCAGCGGCTCGTTCGGATGAAGAAGTAGGCGGAGGCGCAAGCGAAGAAGTAGATGACGAAGCGGCGGCTCGAACCGGGAAGGTCCGGGCCGCCGCTCGGCGTTCACATTTCACTCAGTCACGGGCTGGGTAGCTGATCCGGGAGACGTGTCAGCGAACTCTACGTGCGCGGCCGTTTACGCGCTTGCGCAGGAGAAGTGCCCAGGCGCCCGCCCCGACGAGTCCGCTACCAGCGATCCCTACGAGGATCCACTGCCACCAGTTCGAGCCGCTCCCGTACGAGGCGGAACCGCGCTCAGGATTGAGCAGGGCGCTCACGGGGGTAGCAGGCTTGGTGAGCGCCCGCGTCGTGGACTCTCCTGACTGTGAGGAGTCCGCGAAGTCCAGCCCCTCGACGCCGCTCGACTGGGATTCGTCGGCGCTGGAAGCGTCCGATGCGTCGGAGTCGGAGGTCGTTGACTCCGCGCCAGTTGCCGAGTTCGACGACAGTAGTGAGCCGGATACGGTCGACCCACCGGTTACCGGGGTTCCGGTCTGCCCGGCACCCTCGGCGAGGCTCGCGGCGGCCGCGGTCGGGTTCTCGATCGGCGAGGCCGGGGCGCTCGCACTTGCTGAGGGGGAGCCCGTGGACGCTGATCCGGTTGACGGGGAGGTGCCCGGAGCGGGCGTGGGCTGGACGGGCCGCTGCGCACCGTTGTTCGGGTTCGTCCAGTTCCTGTGGGACTCGGCGTTGAGCTTCGCGACGAGTTCGTCGATGGGAAGGGTGTCGCCGGGCTCCGGGTTCGGTGCGGGCGAGGGGTTCGGCTCAGGCGAGGGGTTCGGTTCAGCGCCCCTCTTGATGGCGTCATCGCCGACGAGGAAGATCGCATGGAGCGTCTTCTCGATGGTGGAGCCGTCAGCGAGGTGCGCGGTGTAGACAAAGTCGGTCGAGTAGCGCCCGGGCTTTGTGAAGTAGAAGGCCTGGTGGTCGTGTGATCCAAAGAGGTAGTGGAGGACCATGTCGGGCTTCGTCGAGTCGAGTCGGGGCGTGAATCCCTCGAAGAGGGAGGAGACGCCGGTGACGAGGCGACCTGGGCCGGTGAAGTTCCTCATCGCGACCTCGACGCCCTTGCTTGAGAGCTGCGAGTAGTCGACCCGCTGGGTTGAGAAGCCGACCCAGGGGATGCCCTCGAGCTGGGTCTCGGGCAGACTCCACACACCTTCGGGCGCCGCAGCGGCGAGTTCGCTGTAGCCCTTCGCGCCGGCGGGGATCTTCGCGTGCGTCGAGTCGGGGACAGCGTAGGCGAAGGTTCCGGAGGCGCGGTGGACGGGGTGGCGCGGGTCGGCGGTGTCGTCGACGAAGACCTCCGCTTTCCCGTCCTTCAGGGACATCGCCTGATCCATGTGCCCTTCGGTGATGATGTGGATCGCCGAGTCGCCGGGACGGGAAGGGGTGGACGGGTTGGCAGGATCAGGTATCGAGGGATTGTCGGGCTGAACGCCACCGCTCGGTGGCGCATCGGCATCCGGATTCGCAGGGTTTGGAGAGGGCGAGGGCGCCTCGCCGTTGTTCTCCGCAGTGATCGCGCGCAGCGCCGAGATCGCGGCGTCGCCGACGACGAAGTGAGCGGAGCGGGACTTGTAGGAGAAGTTCCCGTCCTTGTCGCGTGTCTCGATGTTGAAACCGACGGTGTAGACGCCTGGCTTCGTGAAGACGTGGGCGAGGGGAACTGCGGCTGCATCGACGGTGAAGCCACGGTTGGGGTCGCGCGTCGTATCGAGGGTGACGTTCATCGCCCCGTCGGTGACGGTCCCCGCGATGTAGCGGCCGCCCTTGGGGCCGTCGAAGGTGTCGACGGAGTAAACGGCTGGCCCGGAGCGCAGATCGGCGGGCATTTGGGTGAAGTCGAATCCGAGCGATCCGTGCTCACCGGAGGTAGGCAGGACCCAGCGGTCGCCGTCGGCGGTCGTCTGCTTGAGTGAGTCGGGGATTTCGAGGATCGGTTCCCCGGGGATCGGCTTGTCGTTCGCGTTCACCTCGAGGGTCACCCGCTTGATCGGCACGCCAGCCCGCACATCGTCTTTGAAGGTCCCCTTGTAGACGTAGTGGGAGGGGGAGGAGGGTGAGGCTGGCGCCTTCGCAGTAGAGCCGAAGAGAGCTTCGATCTGCTTGCGGGCCTCGGCCTGGGTGAAGGGGGGCTCGGGCTCGGCGGGCGTCTCCTCGGCGGAGAGTTCGCCGGAAGCGATCATCTTTTCCTTCACCTGCTCGGTAGTCGTTCCGATCGGAGTGAGGGAGGTTGTGGTGCCTTCGGGCAGACCGACCTCGGCATCGGAGCCGACGAGCCACGTGATGGTCGAGGGCAAGGAATTAACGGCTCTCTGGGTCAAGGTGGACGTGTAGGAGGCAACCATGTCCAGCCGGTAGACGCCCGCTTTCGAGAAGGTCCAGTTCCAGTGGCCGTGGGAGCCAACCTGGAGGGAGAGCGGTGCGAGCGAGGGGTCGGAAGAGAGCCCTCGACTCAGGGAGTTCGTGCCGACGGTGCGCCACACCTCGACGGCTCCGGGCCCGGAGGAATTCGCGATCGAGAGCTTCACCTCGTCAAGAAGGATCCCCTCGGGCTGGGCGACCTCGTGCGCCGTGTCGAAGGCGCCGATGCCAGCCCAGACGGGACGCCAGTTGTCGATCTGCTCCTGGGGGGCACGCCAGACAATGTCGCCGGGCTTGCCAATGAAGTTGAAGAGGCCACCCGAGGGGACGACCATGCGTGAGACTTCCTGGGAGTCGGAGGTACGCGCGTCGGGGGCGAGTCGGACGCAGACGGAGTTTGGGTCCTTGACGACTTTGCGCCCGTCGACAACAGTAACGGTGAAGGTGTCGTCGACACGGGTGACGTAGGCGGCGTCAACATGCGCGTGGTGGAGGAGCTTGCGGCCAGCGCACACGTGGGGAACGCGGCCGTCGGGCCCAGGGGTCGCCTCCGGGTCGGCGCCGGGCGAGCCCGCAGGAACCGTGAGGTCGGCGGGCACGAGGTCCCCGTAGCCAGCCTCTCCGGGCAGGTGCTCGGGATCGTCGGGCGCTCCGGGGGACGAGGGTGCGGCCTCAGCGTTGGTCGAGCCGGAGGCGTACTCCGTGGGAGAGGTCGTTTCTGACGGGACTGCGTGCGCCACGGGTGCGGTGAGTATCGGCGCGGCGAGCAGGGCGGCCGCGGTGAGGAGGCCGGTGAACGGCAGGGGCCTCATGCGAGTGTCCTTTCTGTGGTCTGCGCCACCGGTCGGGCGCGAAGGAGGAGTCCGCGCCCGGGCGAGAGGAGCTGAGCGAGGACGAAGAAGAGGGTCGCGACGAGGACGATCGCCGCGCCCGAGGGGATGTTGAGCGACCAGGAGGCCCAGATGCCGAGGAAGGCAGAGACGGCACCGATGACCGGGCCGATGAGCATCATGGGGATGACGCGGTCGGTGAGGAGTCGCGCGGTCGCCGCGGGAGCGATGAGAAGCGAGAGGACGAGGACGTTCCCAATCGTCTGGATGGAGACGACGACGGCAGTAGCGATGGCGAGGTGGAGAAGCAAATCGATGCGCCCAACGTGCAGGCCCGCCGAGATCGCGAAATCGCGGTCGACACTTACGAGAACGATCCGGTCGTGGAAGAGCGCGAGGGCGATGCCGATTGCGGCGCACGCCCCGAGGGAGATGAGGACATCGGTGTTCGTCACGCCGGTGAGCGACCCGAAGAGGAGCGACTCAAGGGATCCCGTGTAGCCAGGCGTTCGTGCGACGACGACGAGGCCAAGGGCGAAAGCGGCGGCGAAGAAGACGCCGATGACGGAGTCTTCGCCGACCCGGCGGTTCTGGGAGAAGACGGAGATGAGGATCGCGACGAGGATCCCGGCTGCGGCTCCTCCCAGGAGGATCGACCCCTGGAGCGCGAAGGCGATCGCGATTCCGGGGAATACGGCGTGTGAGAGCGCATCGCCGACGAAGGAGAGTCCGCGCAGGACGACGTGCGCACCGACGAGGCCGCAGACGAGTGAGGAGAGGACAGCGATGAGGAGCGCCCTCGGGAGGAAAGCGAGCGAGGGGTTTGCGAGGTCGGAGAGGAAGTCGAGGAGGCTCATCGGCGCACCATCCCGAGGGAGCGGAGGAGTGCGGAGTCCTTAGAGACGTGGAAAGTCTCCATCCACGGCTCCGGCGAGCAGAGGGTGGAGGGCTCGCCCTCGGCCCTCACAGTCCCGTTGAGCATGACGAGTCGGTGGCAGATATCGACGGCCTGCCCGAGGTCGTGCGTTGACATGAGGATTCCGACTCCTGAACGGGCGAGGTCAACGAAGAGGCGCGATAGCGCGTCCTGATTCGGGTGATCAAGCCCGGTGAAGGGCTCATCGAGGAGGAGCAGACGCGGCGAGGTAACGAGCGCCCGGGCGACGAGGATCCTCTGCTTCTGACCGCCCGAGGTCTCGTTGATCGTCCGGTTGCGGAACGCGTACATGCCGACTGCGTCGAGAGCCCGGTAGACGGCCTCAAGGCGCGTCGCACCTCGAGGCGCGCGACGCTGACCGGTGAAGGCGGTCGCGACGAGCTGGGCGGCGCTCATCGGATAGTTCCAGTCGAGATCCTGGCGCTGCGGGACGTAGCCGATGACCGAGCCGCTCGCCTCGATGCTCCCGCGGTAGGGGATGAGTCCCATGATCGCGCGCATGAGCGTCGTCTTGCCAGCCCCGTTCGGCCCGATGAGGCCGACAAGCTCGCCCTCGTCGACTCGAAGGGACACATCCTCAAGGATCGTCCGCCCGCCAAGGTCGACGCGCAGGCTGGACACCTCCAGTGCGCGACTCATCGCTGAGACCCCCGGTCGTCGGCATCATCGGATGCTTCCGGCTTCGGCTCGACGGAGCCGGAAGTCCCATCCTCGACGATCCTCTCAGCGACCCGCTCGCGCTCGTGGCTGCGGCGACGGGCGACGAGGACGAGAGCGACAAGGACGAGGGTTGTGGCGCCGAGCCCCGCGGCGATCCACAGCGGGAGAACGGTCGAGCGGTCGACGGCCGACGGCGAGTCAACGGGAGCGGGCGACTCAGGGGCGTTCGAGACGCTCCACTGGGCTTCGAGTGCCTTCTGCGCGTCGGCGGCGTCCCCGACGGCAAAGCGGAGGACGCGAGTGTCCTCGACAGTGGTGCCGTCGGTGAGCTGGGCCTGGATGCTGAGGCGGATAAGGTGGATCCCCGGTTGCGTGAAAACCCAGTTCGCGTGGGTGTGCGTGTTTGCGTCAACGTGGATCGGCTGCGAGTTCGGCTTCGTCGAGTTCCACAGCTGCTGGGGGCCGGAGAAGTTTCCGGCCTGGACGAAGGCGTGGAAGTCCCCCTCGCCCTCGTGTCCCTCGAAGACGAGGGTCGCGCCCTGGGCGAGTCTGCCGACGACCTCGGGGTCCTGGGTGTTCCAGCCGAGCCACACGACGTTGGCGATCTCAGACTGGGGGACGGCCCAGACCGGGCCGTTCGCCGAGATAAAGGAGTACTGGTCGTCGGCGGGGAGTTCGAGTTTCGCGGCGTCGGAGACTCGTAGGACGACGTCGTCAAGGTGGCGCCAGGTCGGCGTCTGAGCGGAGTCGTCGCGGGCGAGGAAGGTCCACGTGCCGTCGAGGAACTTCGGTCCGAGGTCGACGTGCCCGGCGGAGATCTCGACAGGCGTGCCTTCGGGGGCGACGGTCTCGTTCGAGTCGACAACCTGGGTGAGGGCGGGGTCCTGCGTCGTCGTGTCTGTGGCGACTGAGGCGGGGGCCAGGGCGATGAGAGCCGCGGTGGCGAGCGCGAGTGCGTGCGTGAGTTTCACTGGTCTCCTCGGGTGGGATTCGGGATGGATGCCTCCGACTCGAAGGGCCAGGCGGGTAGCGAGGCGGGGTCGAGGCAGGACTTGATCGAGCGCGTGTTGAACACCATGAGGTCGAGGTAAGTGGGGACCTCGTCGGTGAGCGTGTCGGAGTGGAGCGAGCAGACGGACTTACCGGTCGTGTGCGCGAGTGCGACGAGCTCGCCGAGGTGGGAGCGGGAGATCGGTTCGAGGAAGACTCCGGCGGCTGGCGTCTGCTCGAGGACACGCGTGAGGTTAGCGAGTTGGAGGGCCGAGGGCTCGAGGGACGGGTTCGGCGCGACAAACCCGCCGATCCGCAGCCCGTAGGCCTTCGCGTAGTAGCCGAAGGAGTCGTGCGCGGTCACGAGGGTACGGCTCTTCTCAGGGATAGTGGCGACGACTTCGCGGATCCACCGGTTGAGGGCCTCAAGTTCGGCGTCGCGGGCGACAGCGTTCGCCCGATACTCGGCCGCGCGCGAGGGATCGAGGGCGGCGAGGCGGTCAGCGATGAGGTCAGTGTAGGCGATGGCGTTCTTCGCATCGTGCCACATGTGCGGGTCGATCTCACCGTGGACGTGGGTTCCGATAACGGCCTGGGCGAGGATGCGGGCGGAGGTGCCTGGTTCGGCGAGGAAGCGCCACCGATTGTCGGGGATCGTGGTCGTCGTCGTGTCCGGGACGGCGATGACGATCCGGTCGGGGTCGAGGTCGCCTGCGGGGGCGTCTGCGCGCAGGGTCATCGAGCCCTCAAGCTTCGCTGTGAGATCGGCGTGCCCGGAGTCGAGGACGCTCCGCCCGGTGGAGTGCGGGTCGACGCCGACGGCGAAGACGAGGGTCTTCTCACCGAGCGGAGTGTCGCCCGTCGGCGAGTGGAGCGTCGCCCGCAGAGAGAGCGAGTAGACGCCGGGCTCGGTGAAACCCCACGACATGTGGGTGTGAGCGTTGGTCGGGAGTTCGACGCGGTCGTTCGAGTTGATCCCATCCTTCGAGGCGATCCACGGGCGCGGTTCGCCGAAGGTGCCGGTCGTGAAGGCGGCGAGGTCGCCGGGGCCGGTCGCCGAGACTGCTTCGAAGGAGACGGTTGAGTCGGTTGAGGCGCGTCCGTCGACGCGCAGCCCGAGCCAGATCGTCGCGAGAGAGAGGTCCTCGACGAGGGGAATCGGACGTGCGCCGAAGGGGACGGACTCTTCGCCGAGGGCGACGTGCTGGGCGCCCTTTGGGAGGTTCGCGTCGATGGAGGAGGTGAGTGCGCTCTGCTCGAGGAGCAGTCCGTTGGAGAAAGCGATGTCGGCGTGCGCGATGTCGCGGAGGGCCGCCATCGAGGGCTCGAAGGAGTGCGGATCAACGCTTGCGGGGACGAGCGTCGCGATGCGCGCTCGCGGGGCGACCGCGCGCACGAGGTCGGCGATGATCGGCGTCGTCGCAACGATCCGAGGCTGCGACCCGTCATCGGCCACATCAGCACTGCCAGGTGCAGCGGACTCTGATCGTGCGCCGGGAGGCTCCTCGGCAGAGACTCCGTCGTCCGCGAGGACGGGGGCACATGCGCCGAGGAGCAGCGAAGGAGCGCCGATGAGGAGGGAGAGCACGAGGGCACCCCCAGCGCGACGCGCTCGGGTGCGCCTCACCTTCTTGCCCACCGTCGTGCGGCGAGCCCAGCGAGGGCGAGGAGCGAGGCGAGGACGACCGGGGTGGCGGAGCGTGCGCCGGTCGATGCGAGACCGCCGGGAAGGGCTGAGCCGTCGACGATCTTACCCTCGGCGCGCAGACGATCGATCGTCGCCTGGTCGAGTTCGCAGGGGTGCCCGTCGGCGGTGCGGCCGACGTAGACGGTCGTCGAGCCTGAGCTGCTGCCGCCGAACCAGCGGGCGCCGACGAGCAAACCGAAGTTGCCGGACTCGAAGACGGCGAGTGAACCGGGGCCGGAGACACCGTTGAGCGTCCAGGTGACATCGCCGGTCGTGCGGGCGAGGAGGCTGGGGTGCATCGTGTTTGCGCCGAGCCACGGGACGGAGGGGACCTGGCTTGAGGAGATCATCCAGATCCTCTGACCTTGCTTCGCGATGAACTCGATACCGGCGGGTGCAGTCGTCTCGGCTGCGGAGCCAAGCCCGAAAACGAGGGAGGAGGGAGCGACCCAGCGCGCGGGCTGCGAGCGGTCGTCTTTGACGAGCATGGAGATCGACGAGGGGCTGGCACTCGTCCCGATGTCGAAGTGGCCGGAGTCGGCGTTTCCGGCACCGCCGACGTTGAAGGAGAGGATGCCGGAGGTCGAGACGCGGGCACCGGACTTCAGGGTCGCGGTCTGAGTGATCGAGACTTTGTAGAGGCCGGGGGCGGTGAAAACCCAGTTCGGGTGGACGTGGGTGTTCGCTCGTATCGTGTGGGATCCGCCGACTGCGGTGCTGCTCCCGTTCGAGGTGACGGGGGTGGGGAGGCACTGCTCGGCGGCTGGCTGTACGGGCGCTTGGGGGGCGGTGGACTGAGGCGCTGGCGCGGGGGTCGGGGTCGATCCGGTGCCGGGCGTCGACGGCTCGACGGGAGCCGACGCTCCGGGGGTGGCCTGCGCGATCGCGGTGGCGCCCACGGCGAAGGTGTAGGAGGCTCGGTCAGAGACGAGGTGCCCGCTGGGGGTGTCGACCTCGCCGTGGAGAGTGAGGGAGTAGGTGCCCGCGTCTGTGAAGAGCCAGTTCGCGTGCTCGTGGGCGGGCGCGTTCTGGAGGATCGAGCGCCCGGGAGTGGCCTCGAGGGAGCCCTGCTCGAAGATCGGGGAGGTCGCGCCGAATGCGGCCGAGCGCCAGAGGAAGATGCGACCAGGCCCAGAGACCTCGTCGATGACGAGGCGGATCGCGGTTGGGCGCAGAGGGGCGATGGCGTTCGAGTCCCAACCGGGCCACAGGAGAGCGGGATCCTCGGACTGGGGGAGTGCATAGCCGGCGGTTCCAACGCCCTCGATCTTTTTGGTCGCGCTCGTTTTCGCGGCGTCGGTGACGCCGAGGATGAGCTTTGCGGGGTTGTGGTAGGTCGGTGCGCCCGGAGTGGTGACGTCCTCCTTGGCGACGAGGGAGATCGTCGGCCCGTTGGGGACGAGGGCGAAGACGTCGGCGTGCCCGTGGGTGAGGAGCGCTTTCGTCGTTGATTCTCCGCCCTGCGGGTCGGGCGCGGCGATCGTCGGCGTAGCAAAGAACGCGAGGGTGAGGAGCGCGGTGAACAGGGCGAGGAGGGGATGAATCCCGCGGCGGGTGGCGCGCATGATGAACCTTCTAGCGATAATGAGAACGACTTGCATTATCGTACGGGGTTGTCTGCGAACCGCGCAACCTCGAGTGTGAGGCCCGGATCACGCTCGCTGCGTGTAAGGATGTGAGAAGAGTAATTGATGCCGCCGAGGGGGTGGGCCTGCGCCCACCGCTACATCTGTGGACAATGTCGACGCGATGCCTTAGTTGGCTGGATGTACTTTCGCAATCATCGCAGACTCCACTCAGGCCTGCGACAACAAACCGCCCATCACACAATGAATCAACCACCTCGAACAGTGCACCTAGGGGTAAGTGTGAGTAACATGTGATTCTTCTTTCAAACAATGTAATAATCGATCGATAACCACTATCGTAGGAGCGCCTCAATAAGGGTCGGCCGACGACAGAGTTCATTGGCGAGAAGCATTTCGAAAGGTAAGAAGGTGAACTTCACGAGAACTATTTTGGGTGGGGCGACGGTTGCAGCACTCGCGCTCGCGGGCGCAGTATCCCCGACCCTCGCGGCTCCAGAGAATCTTGCGCTCGGCAAGACAGCGACGCAGGTTTCGACCGGTTGGTACGCCCCCGCCTCGCGCGCCAATGACGGTATAACCGATGGAGTCTTCGACAATGGTTCCGTCTCGCACACTAACTATGCGACCAACCCGTGGTGGCAGGTTGACCTCGGCGAAGAGTTCGCGCTCTCGAACGTCAACGTCTGGAATCGCTCGGACCGCGACCCCTGCCAAAAGGGGGCCTGCTATGAGAGCCTGAAGGACTTCTGGGTCGTCGCCTCCCGCGAGGAGCTACCGTCCAACTTTGATCCGAACGGCCCGCTTGCCGATGGCGTGAAGGCACTCAAGGTCAACGGCGTTGGTGGCTTCCCGTCGAGCGTCGATTTCGGCGGCTTCCAGGCGCGTCATGTGCGCGTTATCCTGCCGGGTCCCTATACCCAGCTTGCGCTCGCAGAGGTCGAGGTCTTCGGTGAAAAGATCGTTAACGGAGAAGCACCGCACATCTCGCCAATTTCGATCGAGTCGGACGACATGGATAAGGTCGAGATAGCGGGAGACGATCAGTTCCGCACCATCACCGCACCCGAGGGGACGACCCTCAACCTTGCGGCCGATGTGACGGGCGATCCCGCCCCGGATCTGCAGTGGCAGATCAAGGAGAAGGGCTTGGACCAGTGGGTTAACCTCGATGGCGACACTGGCCGGGCCACGTCGATCAAGGTCACTCCCAGCACCGACGGTGCCCAGATCCGCCTGCTCGCGGAGAACTCCGCCGGAACCGTCGAGTCCGGGATCGTCGAGCTCAAGCTGAAGGCCGCAGAGCCCGCCCCGAACCCCGGGCCAAACCCGAACCCCGGGCCAACCATTACCCTCGAGAAGAGCACCGCGAAGATCGGCGAGAGCATCGAGATCGTAGGAACGGGCTTCACTGCCGGTCACGAGATCAGCGCGGTTCTCCACTCCGATCCGATCACGATTGGTACCGCAGTCGCGGACGAGCGCGGAGTCGTGCGCTTCTCGTACACGATTCCCGCGACGACGCCGATCGGATCCCATGAGATCATTCTCACCGATGCGGCGACCGGGGTCAGCGTCAAGGTGCCTTTCCTCATCGAGGCCGCAACGACCAAGGAGGCCGCAACGGCCAAGAGCCGCGGGCTTGCCAAGACCGGCGCCGATGTGGCGGGTCTTATGGCTCTCGCCGCGCTCTTTGCCGCGACTGGAGCCGTTGTTTCGACGCGCGCCAAGCGCAGGAGCTGAGCGAGTAGTCGCAGAAAACGGCGTGAGCGGGTCGCCCCTCGGGGCGACCCGCTTCGTCATGCGCGGAGCATTGACAGATTTGTGAGTGTTTGGCGGTGCAGAACAGAGCATTGTGACCCGCCAAAGGTCGAGAAAGCCGCCACACGCGTGTTGGAGGCGGAGGCCGCCACTCACTGTACTGTTCGGGGAGGTTGGTTTGTGTGATGGGTGGGAGGTTCTCGCAGGTTGAGTGGGTGTGTGGTGATTGTGGAAGTGGATTCAGGTGGCCACAGCATCGCGCCGCGGTTGTCCTGAGGCGAGGTGTAGCATCGGGCGTAGGCTCAGCCCGTCAACCGAGCCCTCACCTGCCCGGATTCTCTAGCGTGTCGGACACGCCACCAGGTACCGTGTAAAAATCCGCATGTAATGGAGCAAACGGAGTCGTCAGTGCTGACCGCAAGTGCCAATTTCTTGGTGAGGTTCCGCCATCTGATCTTTGTCATCATGGTGGTGGCGACCGGTGTGTGCGCTGTCTTGACTCCCAGGGTTGGCGTTATCAATGACATGGTGGAGTTCCTGCCCGCGACCTCCCAGATGCGTGCCGGCACCGACATCATGGAGGTTGAGTTCCCCGGCTCCATGGACACGTCGTCGACGCGCGTCATGTTCACCGGCCTGACAGCTTCCGAAGAAGAGTCGACTTTGGCGAAGCTTCAGACGATCCCGAATGTTGATTCGGTGGGGTACGAGGCTCGGACTGAGGATTCAGACGGGATTTATCACCAGGGTGATCACACTCTGTTCATTGTTGAGTCCAAGCATGCTTATGGGTCGGCAGAAGACGCGGCGATCCAGCAGGCACTCACCGATCAATTCGCGATCAAGGGTGCGTTGATTGAGTCGGATAACCCGTCACCGACCTCAGAGCTTCCATTGTGGATCGTGATGGTTGCTGTTGGTTTGCTTGCACTGATCCTGTTTGCGATGTGCGCGTCCTGGCTTGAGCCGATTCTGTTCTTGGTCACAATAGGTATGGCCGTTGTCCTGAATTTGGGGACGAACCTGATTCGTGGGTCGATCGCAGATGTGACTTTCACGATCGGAGCGATCCTTCAGCTGGTCTTGTCCATGGATTATTCGATCATCCTGATGAATCGCTACCGCCAGGAGAAGACGCCTGATGGGTCGCGCCCAGAGGCGATGGTGCGCGCAATTCGGGGGGCTTTTTCGTCGATCGTTTCTTCGTCGATGACCACGGTTGTTGGCCTGCTGATGCTCTGTTTCATGTCTTTGCTGATCGGCATGGATTTGGGTATTGCTTTGGCCAAGGGTGTGTTCTTGTCGATGGTGAGCGTGTTTACGATTCTGCCGACGCTGATCCTGTGGTGCGATAGGGCGATTGAGAAGACCGCGAAGCCTTATCTTCGGGCAAACTTTCATCCTCTTGCACGGTTCGAATATAAAGCTCGTATTCCGATCCTCGTCGCCTTCATTGCTTTATTCGCTGGCGGTGGCGTGATGGCTGGAGGCGCGCCGGTTGCGTACACGCTGGCGAAGGCGGATCCGATTGCGGATGTTTTCGAGAAGGAAAACTCGATTGTTCTTCTGTATCGCAATGGCGATGATGCGATTGCGGGCCAGCTAGCTGAGCGTATTTCCGATACTGATGGGGTTCGCTCTGTCATGTCTCAACCGACGACGATCGGACGCCAGCGTTTTGTCGACGATATGTCTGTTGCCCTGAGCGAAATGGGGAGTGAGGACCTGAGTTTCGACTCGGACATGCTGTCTCTGGTCTACTTCTTAGCGCATGACGGCCAGGCAACTGAGCGTATGAGTCTGCCGGCGTTCATTTCTTTCATTCGCAATAATCGGCTGATCGTGTCACGCACGGATGAAGACACGTTGAATTCGCTGGCGCAGCTGGAGCCCTATCTTGACCGTGATGCTCTGCTGGGGGTGCGAGGCCCCGCAGATTTGGCGAACTTCCTGGGGATGAGCGAATCCGAGGCGCGCGGAATCTACCTGTATCACGCGATCTCGAACCCAAATATTTCGGCCGATTCGATGACGCTTGGCCAGTTCGCTGACTTCATCGTCAACGACGTGCCGAACACTCAATACGCGCCCATGGTCAGTGGTGATGCGCGGGCTCAAGCGGAAAACCTGCAACGTTTCACCGATGCTCAGGCGATGACCACTCCGATTTCTTTCAAACAGATGGCGAATCTGCTGGGGGTTGATTCGTCGCAGGTGCGCCTGCTCTACGCGAAGAAGAAAGCTGAAACGGGGGAGTACGCGAACGATTCGCGAACACTGAGGGCTTATGTTGAAGCGCTCAACGCGGTTGCAACAAACGAACCGCAGGTCAGTGCCCAAATGGGGGAGAGGTCAGCGCAGCTGGCAAGCCTGATGGCATTGACTGATACCACAACGCTCGCTACACCGATGGATGCGCAGGGGCTGGCTCAGTTCCTGTCAATGGAGCCCGAACAAGTGGGGCAGATCCTTGCGATGCGCGCCACGCTTTCGGGGCACGACCCTGCAACCGCGACTACGGCCAGCCCGTGGGAGATGATCGATTTCCTGAACACGCAGGTCCAGGCGGGAGAAGCATCTCCGCTGGCGGGCTCTCTGACCGACGACCAAAAAGCGGGCATCGAGCAGATGTATCAGATCGCTTCCCTTGCCGTGTCCGGTCAGCAGATCCCACTGTCAACGTTCGCGTCCATCGTGTCGATGAACTCGGCTCAGCTTCAGGTGATCATTGCGATTGCGGACTCGCCCGCCCATGCGACCGACTGGCTCTACACTCCGCAGACGATTGCCTCTGACTTGGCGAATGACTCGTCTCTGTCAGAACAACAGCAAGCCGAGGTCTCCACCTTGCATTCGATCATCGATGCTTCGGTTGCGGGCACCTACTTTACGCCCAGGCAATTGGCGAGTTTCCTTGGCATGGACGCCAACCAAGTTCGTCAGCTTTCCCTGCTCCGCACCTCGATGTACGGCGATACGAGTTCGTGGAATATGAGCGCCTATGACGCCGTGAGCTTCATCCTCGACACGATGGCGTACGACCCTCAAACGTCCGGGAATTTCAGTGAAAGCCAGGTGAGCCAGCTGAGTGCCCTGCGTCAGGTCATGCGCGCTGTCGTTGATGACAGTCAGCTGAACCCAACTGAGATGACAAGCCTGCTGGGACAGCTTTCGGCGCTGACCGCTTCAAGTCGCTCGCTCGATACGAATCACGTCGTGCTTGCCTACCTGATTCACGGCGCGCAAACGGCAACAGATCGGGGTGAAACCGCTGGTCAGACACTATCGATCGCGCAATTGGTGGACACGCTGAATACGCAGATTTTGGATGATGCGCGCTTTTCTTCGTTCATCGACGACAAGATGCGCACGGCAATCACCGACGCATCACACCAGATCCGACAGGCCAGAATTCAACTGGTCGGGGACACCTGGTCACGGATGGTCATCACTACGACCCTGCCTGAAGAATCCGATGCGACCGAAGCGTTGATCGGCCAACTGGAATCGGCGTGCGCGGAGGATCTGGGCGGGAACTGCTACCTGGTCGGCAACTCGGTGTTGGTGCACGAGCTCAAGTCGTCTTTCGATTCGGAAATGAGTCTGATCCAGTGGCTAACTGCCGGCTCAATCTTCCTTGTCGTCGCGCTGACCTTCCTGTCGCTGTCGGTTCCGTTGCTACTGGTTCTGCTGGTTCAGTGCGGCGTTTTCCTGACGATCGCCACGATCGGACTGCAGGGATACGACAATTACTATTTGGCCCAGCTGATGGTGCAGTGCATTTTGATGGGTGCGACGATCGACTACGGCATCCTGCTGACAAGCCAGTATCGCGAGGGTCGGAAAGAACTTGATATCCGGCATGCACTGGCTCGCGCATACGACAATTCGATGCACACGATCGCAACGTCCGGGTCAATCATGATCCTCGTGACCGGCATTCTTGGCTTCCTATTTGAGAACCCGACGATCGCGCAGATCTGTCGCACCATTTCGATCGGCGCATTGTGTGCGTCCGCGCTGATTATCTTTGTCCTGCCGGCGTTACTTGCTTTGGGGGATAGGTTCTTCGCAGGTCGTGAGCGTCTGCGCTGATAAATATCGCGCTGATGCCCGTGTGCGCTGATAATCCTCGTACTCACGATCATCTGCACTCGCAGTCATATGCTCTGAAAAGTGCCTGCGCTCAGAACCACCGGCGCTGAGACTGGCGAGAAAACCCGCGACCCCTTCAATAAAATGCGGGTATGAACACCCTGCTGATTGCCGTTGTCGCGTTGATCGCTATCGCTTTTGCTGCGCAGGTGTCGCAGAAAATCGGCGTGGCCTCACCGCTGATTCTGCTTGCACTGGGCATCGCAATCGGCTTTCTACCATGGGTTGATCCGATCGAGTTGGAACCCGATCTGATCCTCGAAGTCATCTTGCCCCCGCTCCTGTTCGCGGCCGGAGTGTCGATGCCAATCATGGATTTTCGGCGCGAACTGAGAATGGTCGCAGCCCTTGCGATCGGCTTGGTGATCATCAGCGCTCTGGTCGTCGGTTGTGTCTTGAACTGGCTGGTCCCGGCTATTTCGCTCCCGTGGGCAATCACGCTGGGCGCGGTGCTCTCGCCGACTGACGCGGTTGCCGTATCGATTGTGAAGAAACAGGGTGTCGCTCCACGCATCATCACCATCTTGGAGGGCGAGGGCCTGTTTAATGACGCGACGGCCCTTGTCCTGGTGTCGTCGGCAACGTCGGCTGCACTTCTGGGTGACGCCGATGCCCTCAACCCCGCGTACCTGCTGAGCGATTTTGTTATCGCGCTACTGACCGCCGTTGCTGTTGGCTGGGTGGTAGGCGAAGTTGGTAGCCGCATGCGTTCAAAGATTAAACAGCCCGCAGCAGACACCGTTTTTTCGTTTGCGATGCCGTTCATTGCCTCGATCCCCGCTGAACACTTGGGTGGTTCAGGCTTGGTCGCGGCCGTCGTTGCAGGTTTGATCGTTTCCTACAATCGCAACGTGCGCATGCCTGCTCTGAACAGGCGGTTTTCCCAGCAGAACTGGCACACGGTGGAATTGGTCTTGGAAGGCTTCGTCTTCCTGATTATGGGGATCCAAGCTTTCGGCATCTTCGAGAAAGTTGAGGAAGGCCAGATCGGCGTTGGATATGCCCTGCTCCTCGCCCTGCTTCTTGGCCTCATCGCGGTTGGTGTTCGCGTCCTCTTCCTCGCGCCCCTCTTGGCGTTCTTGAACCACAGTCAATCGCATGCTCGCGCGCGAATGGAACGTGACGAAGAACGTCTGCGTCTGCATGAAGAGCGCCTGGCGCACGCGAGTGATGTCGATCCTGAGCTTCTTGAAGCCCGAAACATGAGCCCCGAGCAATGGAATGCGGCTGTTGAACGGTGGCACCGCAGGGTTGAACGTGGCTGGCGCCAGCAGAGGCGTCGCGGAAACGACTTGGAATACTTCAACGCCCAGCCCTTGGGCGTGCGCGAAGGGTCGATTCTGGTGTGGGCAGGCATGCGAGGTGCCGTCACACTTGCGGCCGCCCAAACTCTGCCTTTCGCGACCCCGATGCGTAACGTCCTCCTGCTGATCGCACTGGTCGTAGCCGGCGGTTCGTTGGCATTGCAGGGCTTGACCCTGCCGTGGGTGATCCGCTTGGTAAAGCCTCAGATGGCTGCAGATACAGTGAATGAAGAAGAACGCGAGCACCTTCTTCACCTCATGCATTCCTCGCTTAAAGAGAGTGCTCTGGCCGAGGCCCTGCATCCTTCCGCTCTTAAGACACCCATGCCTTTCGGTGGGGTGATCGGAGCAACCATCGTCCAAGCGAGCGTCGCAGAGGGGGCATCAGAAACTGCCTCCACTAGTGAAAGTGATGGGCGTGACCCGGTGCCCGTAAACCCCAGTTCGGACATGAATCCCGAGCAAGGTGCCCTCACCATCGAACAAATGCGAGTCCTTGCCCTCGAAGCGATCCGCGAACAGCGTCAGGCTCTGCTCGAAGCACGTAATGAAGGCGTGTTCTCATCCGCCGCCCTCGAAACGGCAATGGAGCGCCTGGACCAAGAAGAAATCATGCTCAACATCGGTTGATCCTGTCGATCATGCGCAACTTCCCGTGAGTGCGGCGATGATCCTGATCACTATCTCCGTCCGCCCGACGGTGGTCGTCGGCATCGTCCCATCGCGTAAACCGCGCGTGAAGATCCCGTCGAGGCTCTGCGAAGCAAGTCATTTGGCGCGTAGACGCGGGGCAGTAGGTAGTTTCACGCTTGCTGTCAGTGAATTCGTCCATGGTCAGCGCGATACTTGAAGGCAGAAAGCTATTAGGAGGTCCTCATGCCAACCCCGACCACTGTCACAACCGACGCGTCCGTCGGCGTCCTCATCGCGCCCGGACTAGAGGAAGTGGAAGCGCTCGCGGTCGTCGACTGCCTGTATCGGGCGGGCGTGCGCGCTGACCTGATTGCCGTTCCGGCATCAGACAGTCAGGCCGTAGAAGAACCTCGTTCCAATCCTTTTGCTAGCGCGCCGTCGTTGCTGTCGCCTACCCGTTCCCTGTCCGTCACGTCGTCGCACGGCATCACATTGGTGTGTGACCTGCATCTTGATGACGCGGACCTGTCTGAATACACCGTGCTGTTCCTGCCCGGAGGCATGCCGGGCACCGTGAACCTTGAAGAAAACATGAAGATTCAGGCAGAGATTGCTCGTCGCATCGCCTTCGGCAAGCCTGTCGCTGCGATCTGCGCGGCTCCTTCGGTCTTGGCTCACGCTGGATTCCTCGACGGGCGAAACGCGACGGCGAACCCGGGCTTTATGAAGGATCTCGAAGTGGGCGGGGCGCGCGCTCTGACCGATTCGGTTGTCGTGGACGATAACGTGTTCACGTCGCGCGGAATGGGGACGGCTATCCAGCTTGGTCTGAGCCTCGTGAACCATCTGCTGGGCGAAGAGGCTGCCAAGGCGGTTGAAATCGCGATCGTGAAACAGGGCGACTGACATGAACGGCACTTTGTTGCAGGGTTTTTCGTGGTACGTGCCCAATGACGGCTCGCTTTGGCGTTCGATTGCTGATCAGGCGCAGCACCTGTCTGACCTGGGAGTCAGCGCCGTGTGGTTGCCTCCAGCATATAAGGGGCAGGCGGGCATTGATGACGTCGGATACGGCGTGTATGACCTGTGGGATCTGGGGGAGTTTGACCAGAAGGGCGCTGTTCGCACGAAGTATGGGACGCGCGAAGAATATGTGGGGACTATCCAGGCCTTGCATGATTACGGGATCCACGTGCTTGCAGACACGGTTCTCAACCACAAGATGGGTGCAGACGCGTCAGAAACGGTGACCGCAACCCCGATTGATCAGCAGAATCGCACCATTGAAGTCGGCAACCCTGAACAGATCCAGGTCTGGACGCGATTCACGTTCCCAGGTCGTGCTGGCACGTACTCGGATTTTGAATGGGACTGGACGTGTTTTCACGGGACTGACTGGGATGAAGCGACTGGGCGCAAGGGGCTCTGGCTGTTCGAGGGTAAAAAGTGGAACGAAAACGTCGATGACGAGTTCGGTAACTTTGACTACCTGATGGGCGCTGACGTCCACTTGACCGATCCCAAAGTCATGGATCACCTGGTCGAATGGGGAGCCTGGTATCTCGAAACAACGGGGGTTGACGGCCTGCGCATGGATGCGTTGAAACACATGGGACGCGACTTTACGATGGCATGGCTCGACCGCATGCGTGATGTTTCTGGCAAGGAACTCTTCACGGTCGGCGAATACTGGAGCGCTGACCTTGGTGAACTGCGGTCGTTCATCGGTGATGATCGCCGACTGAGCCTGTTTGATGTCCCGCTTCACTTCAACTTCCACCACGCGTCGCGCGCCAACGGTACCTTCGACATGGGCGGAATCTTCAACGGCACGCTGGTGGACGCGGACCCCACGATGGCAGTCACATTTGTGGAGAATCATGATACTCAGGATGGTCAATCGCTGGCGTCGCCGGTCGATAGTTGGTTCAAGCCCGCAGCCTATGCGCTGATTCTTCTTCGCGAGGCCGGCTACCCCTGTGTATTCCACGCCGACCTATTCGGGGCTGAAGGTGAGCATCCTATTGCTCCGGTTGAAGGACTAGAAACCCTGATGAAGATGCGTAAGACGCGCGCGTACGGTGTCCAGTGGGATGCGTTCGACGATTCTCACGTGGTCGGTTGGGCGAGGCAAGGGCAGATGGATGACGCTAGTGACGGTGTTGCTGTTGTTATTTCCGATTCTGGTGAAAGCGCAAAGACTCTGAATGTGGGTGCTCATCATGCCGGTCAGATCTGGGAGTGCGTGATCGGCGGATGTGAACCCGTCCAGATCGGTGACGATGGTTCTGCTTTGTTCCCGGTTCCAGATTCCGGATTGTCCGTCTATTCTCCGAAGGGGGTTTGACGTGGGTAAACGACGTCCTCGCACATGGCCAGAGGTCCCGGCTCCGCTGGCAGAGCCGGTCATGGATAATCACACGCACCTTCCCGTCCATGAGGGCGAAATTCCGAAAGCTGACGGTGTGAAGCTGTCCCTTGAAGAACAGATTGAGCGTGCTCGATCGGTGAATATCACCCGCCAGGTCTCCTCTGCCTGCGAGCTCCCTGACTTCGATCCGATGATTCAGATCGCTCGATCCTTCCAAGGTGTCCAGGTTTCGCTGGCGATCCACCCCAACGAAGCCGCTCTTCACGCTGGAGTCCAGGTCCCGTCACCCGACGGCTTAATCCCGACTCAACGCGATCATCACATTCCCCTTGACGAAGCGCTGTCAGAAGTTGAACGACGTTTAAGTGATCCGACGGTCGTCGCCGTCGGAGAGAGCGGGTTGGACTACTTCCGTACCGCAGACGAAGGTAAGCAAGCGCAAAAAGAATCGTTTGCCGCCCACATTCAGATGGCTGAGCGAGCCGGCCTGCCCCTGCAGATTCACGATCGTGACGCTCACGATGACACGGTTTCCGTCCTTGATGACGTGGCGCGCGCAGATCAGCTGATTGTCTTTCACTGCTTCTCCGGAGATGGGCAACTGGCAGACATCCTGGCAAAGAATGGCTGGTATGCATCGTTCGCGGGCCCCATTTCGTATCCCGCCAATGATCACCTTCGCCAGGGGCTTCTCCGGATGCCCCGCGAACTTGTTCTTGTCGAAACGGACGCTCCCTACCTGACACCCGTCCCACATCGTGGTTCGCCAAACTCTTCGTACGTGATGGCTCACACCGTCCGATTTATCGCGGATCTTTGGGAAGCCAGTGAAGAAGAGGCCTGCCGTCGATTGATGGAAAACTCGCTCAGAGTCTACGGAAAGTAGGGGGTGGGTACGCCTTTTTGGCGGTTGAGAACGCGCTAGCTTCGTCCCATGAGGCATCAAGATCGGTGATGAACCTCGTTAATTTGTTTCGTGAAGATAGACACGAACTGACGCACGCAGATAACAAAACGGTTACGGTAAGTGTGTTAGTCCGTTATCGGCTCACACGATGCACGCATCGAGTCACCCGAGCGGAACCTTCAAAGTCTGGAGCCGCGTGAACATTTCACACCCGAGTAAACGAACCGTCATCACTGGCGCGTCCGCGCTTGCCCTTGCAATGGTGGGAATCGCCGCGGGCGGAGTTGCCTCTGCTCATCATCAGGTCACCCTCGAACTCGACGGTGTCTCACTGCCGGTCGAAGGTTTCTACACCACTGTTGACGATGTTCTTGAATCCGCAGGTGTGAATATTGGCGAGCACGACCTTGTTGCTCCCGCGACCTCAACTCGCGTCCACGACGGCGACATGATCGTAGTCCGCATGGCCTCCGCATACGCGGTGAACATTGACGGTGAAGACCTGACTGCATGGTCGACCGCCGACAGCATCGACGGCGTCTTGGACTCCATCAACAGCGAGTCCACGATTACGTTGGCTGCGGATCGTTCCAAACTGCGTTCTGAAATGCCCGTTGTTACCGACGGTACGCCGATCATCCTTGACGTTGATGGCACACAAACCGAAATCACCGCGTCCGGTAAGGGAGCTGACAAGGTTCTCGCAGATGCTGGTGTCAGGCTCGGCGAATTTGATCGTTTCTCTTACATCTTCAGCGAAGGTAAGACCACGTTGAAGGTCACCCGAGTGAGCCGAGAAACCGTCACCGAAACCGAGGCGGTTGCTTACTCGACCCAAGAGCGTGAAGACGACACCCTCTACCAGGGCGAAACCTCGGTCGTTCAGGCCGGTGTGAACGGCTCTATCACCCGCAAGCTGTTCCGCGAAACAGTCGACGGGCAGGTCACCGTGAACCGTGTGATCTCTGAAACCAAGACCAAGGCAACCAGCGAGATCGTTGCCAAGGGAACCAAGGAGCGCACCGCTTCAACCGCTGCCGCTTCTGCCGGCGCTGGAAGCGCATACTCACTGTCTGCTGATTCTTCTGGTGTTTGGGCAGCCCTTGCGCAGTGTGAGTCGGGCGGTAATCCGGCAACGAACACGGGCAACGGATACTACGGTCTCTACCAGTTCACCTTGTCGACCTGGCGGTCAGTTGGTGGTACGGGGCTTCCGTCCAACGCGTCCGCTGAAGAACAAACTGCCCGAGCTCAAGCGCTGCAGGCGCGTGCAGGCTGGGGTCAGTGGCCGTCGTGCACTCGAGCAATGGGCCTGTACTGACAGGTGACGCGCCTGTACTAACCGGTCATTGGGTCTGAACTGACAGATTCTGCCTGAGTGACAACAGAATCCACGTTGCTGGGTGACGTTGATTCTCAACACGCCGCGGGTGAGCGTTGACTTTCTTAAAATAAGTGGGGTGTAAAGGATCACCTTGCACCTGTTCACCTGTGCAGTGCCCCCGGAATCACGTACCGTGGACACTGGTGAACTACTCACATTCCACTCAAGGAGCTACCGACCTCGTGATTTCACGTTCGATGCTTTCTGAAACCGTCCTGCACCCCACCCGTGCTTTCCTGGGCGGATTAAACCCAACGCGCAAAACAGTCGTTGCCACCGCATGGTTGGCGTCTGCGACGATGGCGGTTGTTGCTGGAGGCGGAATGATGTCGTCTCGCGCCGAGCTGACGCTCGAAGTCGATGGGGTTTCTCAGCCGATTACGACGTGGGGTGGAAGCGTCTCGTCGGTTCTGGCGCGCGCGGGTGTCGCGGTTGGTGAACACGATCTGATCCAGCCGTCGTTGAACACGGTTGCTCCCGATGGGGGAACGATCATCGTGCGTACCGCGAAGGAATACAAGCTGACCGTTGATGGGACGCCGACGACGATTTGGTCGACCGCTTCCTCCGCTCAGGCTCTTCTTGTCAGTTCATCATCCCTTGGTAGCGATGTTGCCGTTGCGGTGGATCGTAGGTCTGTCAGGAAAGATGTGACGAAGATTGTTGAGCGTTCGCAGAACATCACGGTTCAGGCTGACGGTCAGCAGACTACGGTTCAGGTCTCTCCTGAACAGCGTCCCGATGACATCGTCGCGCAGGCTGGAGTCCAGTTGACTCCCAATGACCGCCTGAACGTGAGTGTCCGGCCTGATCGCTCGATGAAAATTAACGTGGACCGCGTGACTCGCGGATACGTTGATGTGGATATCCCCGTTGAATTCAGCGAAACCACCCAAGAGTCTGCGGACCTGTTCAAGGGTGAATCGAAGATTACCCAAGCGGGTGTTCAAGGCGTTGCTGCTCAGAAGCAATGGCAGGAAAGAGTAAACGGCAGGCCCGTTTTTTTCGCCGTGATCAGTGAATTGGTGACAACCGCTCCCACCGCGCAGGTCAGGTCGAATGGTACAAAGGAAGCGACTCCTCAGGCGCTTGCTATCGCCGGAATCGACCCGAAGGCCACGTTGGAGACAACCGTGGACAGTGCGGGCAACTCGATCACCGCATACACGGCAAAGCTTGGAACGATCTCTACCGAAGACGAAGTGAACGCTGTTATTGCATCGATTGAAAGCGCGACGGATCGTGCGAAGGCTCGCGCTGCGTCCGTGTACGGTGTCAGCGTCGCTTCCTATGCTGCTGGCGATCCGCGTGGCATTGCCCAGGAACTGGTGGTCAGTTTTGGCTGGGACATCAGTGAATTCCAGTGCCTTGACAAGTTGTGGACTCGCGAATCTCATTGGAACCCCAGAGCAGAGAACGTGAGCTCGGGCGCCTACGGTATCCCGCAGTCGCTTCCCGGCTCGAAGATGGCGTCCGAGGGTGACGACTGGCGAACCAACCCAGAAACCCAGATCAAGTGGGGTCTGAAGTATATCAAGGGTCGCTACCAGAGCCCGTGTGGTGCATGGGCTCATTCTGAGTCTGTCGGCTGGTACTAATCCTCCGCGTGAATTGTGCGGGCACCGTTCATTGGCATGGCGAGCGCAACCTAGCGCACACTTTCCGCACCGCGGTCCAGCCTGCCTGACCAGTAGAATGACAGGGTGACTCGATCTCGTACCCGCACCCCGAATACTCGCTTGGATCCGACTCTTCCAGAGGGCGTCCAGCCGTCTGAAACCGGCTTGCTTGGCCCGCTTGAAGTGAAAGCGATTGCCGATGCGCTCGGTATTCGCCCGACGAAAGTTTTGGGGCAGAACTTTGTACACGATGCTGGGACGGTTCGTCGCATCGTTCGCGCCGGTGGTGTGGAAGCGGGGGACGAGGTCATTGAGGTTGGCCCCGGCCTTGGTTCGCTGACGCTGGCGATTTTGGAGACCGGTGCGCGCGTGCGGGCGGTCGAGATTGATCCGCCACTGGCTCGAGCTCTTCCGCAGACTGTTGTTGCTCGTATGCCTGAAGCCGCTGATCGTTTCCACGTGGTGAACGCGGATGCGACGAAGATCAACGGTGTTGCTGACTTTGGTGTGGATTGGCCACCTCCGACGAAGCTGGTCGCGAACCTGCCGTATAACGTTGCTGTTCCGGTGCTTCTGGCGATGCTAGAGAGATTCCCGACGCTGACGGATGTTCTTGTCATGGTCCAGTCTGAGGTCGCTGATCGCTTGGCTGCAGGCCCCGGGTCGCGAACCTATGGCGTGCCGTCGGTGAAGGTCGCCTGGTACGGTCAGGCTGAGCGTGCGGGCACGATCGGTCGCAGTGTTTTCTGGCCGGTTCCGAACGTGGACTCTGCGTTGGTTCGTTTGCGCCGCGATGGCGAGCCTCGTGGCGATGAAGACCTGCGTCAAGCAACCTTCGAGGTTTGTGATGTGGCGTTCGGTCAGCGCCGTAAGACTCTCCGCGCTGCGTTGAAGACGTGGGCGGGTTCGCCAGCTGCCGCCGAAGCGCTGTTGGACGTTGCCGGAGTGGAATCGACCGCCCGCGGTGAAGCACTCGGTATTGAAGAATTCGTGCGCCTTGGTCGCGCGGTCCTCGAACTGCGTGCGTGTGGGGTGCTGGCTGCTCGCGTCGATCCTCGTACAGGCAAGTCCGTGGGGTCTTCCCCAATAGATCAGGCCGCCTCCACTGCAGCCCTTGGCGCTGACAATGGGGCGGAGTCGGCGCTCGCTCAACAGCAGGATTCTGCTGATGCGTGAAGTGAGGGCGAGTGCTCCGGGCAAAGTGAATCTGACTCTTCGCGTGGGACACCCCACCGAGGACGGATATCACCCGCTGGTCACGGTCTTTGAAGCGCTCAATATGCGCGAGACAGTCACTGTTCGCACGTCGCGCCGTCTTGGTATTCACGTGACAACAACGGCGTACCTGTCTAACGGTCGGGTTGATGAAGCGACGACTGCTGCAATGGCGGAGTTGGATCCCGAAAACCACTTGTGCGTCAAAGCTGCACGTAGCCTGCAGAAACTTGCTGCGATGGGGCCGTGGGGACACACGGCTGCCGGCATTGAGATCCACGTGGAAAAGCATCTGCCGATGGCTGGCGGTATGGCCGGTGGCTCCGCGGATGCTGCCGCGACGCTTGTCGCTTGCAATGCACTCTGGGAGCTGGGCCTCAACAGCGATCAGCTTGAAATGATGGGACGAACGCTGGGGGCTGACGTTCCCGCATGCCTGACCGGTGGCATCGCGCTGGGAACAGGTCGAGGCGACCATATGAGTCTGCTTGCCGACGGTTCAGACGAACCGCGTCACCACTGGGCGATCGCCTTGGCGCACGGGGGTTTATCAACACCTGCTGTTTTCCATCAGCTTGACCAGATGGGCGGGCCTGGAGGCACGTGGGAGCTTCTTGAAGATCTCAGTGATGAAGCGGGCGCTCTACTGACAGGTTCTGCCGAGCAAGCCGCGCCCTGCCTCGTCAATGACCTGACCGAAGCGGCACTTGAATTGCGCCCCGAACTGGCTAAGACGATTGCTGGCGCGCGTCATGCTGGCGCCCTGGCCGTGATTCTTTCCGGATCCGGCCCGACAATCGCCGCCCTTGCCACCAGCGCGGAAGACGCCCACTGCATCGCCGACGAACTCGCTCAGCTCCCCGCCGTCTCCGCAGTGTTGACGACGTGGGGTGCCGCGCGTGGCGCAATGATTGAGCACGAGGACAACGCATAAATGGCTCACCTTCTAGGAACGCAATCCCTGGCCACAATGGCGGGATCACGCAAACTGCTCGATGATGTCACCGTCAGCCTGTTTGATGGGTCGCGCGTCGGTATTCTTGGCCCGAACGGCGCTGGAAAGTCGACCTTGCTACGCCTGGTGGCCGGGATTCAGGAACCGGACTTAGGCCTCATCACCAAGCGCGACGGTGTCCGCATCGTTGTGTTGGATCAGGTGGATTCGCTCGACCCGCAGATGAGTGTTGTCGACGCTGTCCACCCCGGGCTTGAAGAATACGAGTGGGCCTCGAACGCAACGATCCGCGACATCCACGCGGGTCTGCTGTCCGACATCGACACGCGCGCACTGATTGGGACCCTGTCGGGTGGGCAGAGGCGTCGCGTTGCACTTGCCCGAGTACTCGCCACCGAATCTGACATCGTCTGCTTGGACGAGCCGACGAACCACCTCGATGTTGAAGGCGTCGCGTGGCTGGCCCGTCACCTGAACGCGCGCTTCGCGAAGCCCGGCGCGAATGGTGCTCTGCTGGTTGTCACGCACGACCGATGGTTTCTCGACACCGTGTGCGAGCACATCTGGGAAGTCGTCGCCGGAGTCGACCCGGGTGGCGACCGCCCACAGATCGCTGGCCACGTCGAAATCTACGACGGCTCGTACGCTGCCTATACGCTGGCCCGCGCCGAACGTGTCCGCCAAGCCGATGTGGCTGCCCAAAAGCGCGCGAATCTGCTGACCAAAGAGCTCGCGTGGTTGCGTCGAGGCGCGCCCGCGCGCACATCAAAGCCGAAGTTTCACATTGCTGCCGCAGAAGCCTTGATCGCCGACGTGCCACCACCGCGCGACACCGTTGAACTGGTGAAAATGGCGACCGCGCGCCTGGGCAAAGACGTCCTAGACCTTGAGGATGTTTCGATCGCATTCACGCGCCCGAACGGCGAGGCGAACATCATCTTTGACGGTGTCACCTGGCGCCTCGCACCTGGCGAACGAGTCGGCATCGTCGGTGTCAACGGTGCAGGAAAGACAACTCTGCTGAACCTGCTGCGCGGAGACATCCAGCCTGACTCCGGTCGCGTCAAGCGCGGTAAAACCGTCGAAGTGGCCACGCTGTCCCAGGATACGCATGAACTGGATGCGCTCGCGGATATGCGAGTCGTCGAAGCCGTCGCCGAGGTCGCGCAGACCTCGATCGTCGACGGGCGCGAGGTCAGTGCCGCACAGATGACGGAACGCATGGGCTTTACCCGTCAGCGCGCCTACACGCGAATTAGCGAGATTTCAGGTGGTGAACGCCGTCGCCTGCAGCTGATGCGCCTGCTGATGGCTGAACCGAACGTGCTCCTGCTTGACGAACCGACGAACGACCTTGATACCGATACTCTGGCGTCGATGGAAGACCTGCTGGATTCCTTCCCGGGCACGCTCGTCGTCGTTTCGCACGACCGTTACCTGCTGGAGCGCGTCACCGACCACCAGGTCGCACTGCTCGGCGATGGAAAGTTGCGCGCCCTGCCCGGTGGTGTCGAACAGTATCTCGCCATGCGCGAAGAGGGGCTGGGGCTTACGACTTCTGGCAGTAATGCAGGGGCAACGTCGGCGAATGTATCCGGGAATTCGACAGGTAAGTCCGCGGGCAATTCTGCTTCGAATTCCGCGGGGAACGAGGCCGCCCCGACCATCTCTAACGCCGCCGCTCGCCGGGCGGCGAAGAAAGACGCCGATCGTATCGAACGTAAACTCGAAAAACTGCGCGCCTCGGAAATAAAACTGTCTGATCGCCTCGCCGATTTGGGTGCCCGCGTTGCCACGGATGCCTCGTTGGTCGATGAACTGACACAGGTGGCAGCCGAACATCGCCAGATTCTCGACGAGATCGATGAACTTGAAATGGCGTGGCTGGAAGCGGCGGAACTGTTGGATGAGTTGGGAGCTGACGGCCAGGACTCAGCGACCATCAGGACTCAGCCCAGGCACCGTCAGCACTTAGCCACCGATGAGGACGAAGAGCTCAGTCGCCCAGCAGATCGTTGGTGAAGAAACGGCTGGAATCCGCCAATAGTTTGGCCATGAGGGCGCACTGGCGACTATAGAGGTTCCACACTTCGTCTTCGTCGATCACGCCAAGGCGTTCACCTGCTTCGATTGCGACCTCACGGTTGTTCATCCACGACGACGAATACTGATCCATCAGTGGAATCATTGTCTGATCCAGTGTCTCAATACTGGCCAGCGCACCTTCTGTCTGATCCATCAGCGCGCACGCTTCGGTGTAGCGCTCTTCCATGTGGTGCAGGCGCTCCAACGCTTCAGATTCGCGAGTCACAGTCATTCTTTAGTTTCAAAGGGGGCCAGTAGAACTGTCAGAAGATCAGCGAGTTTCTCGCGCTCGCCAGATGACAGAGGAGCCAGGATTCCACGTTCAGAATCGAGTAGGGACGCAAGCGCGGTATCAACCTTCGTCTTGCCTTCCTCGGTCAGTTTCACCTGAACGACGCGACGATCTTCACGCGCGGAAGAACGCGTGACCAGGCCTTTCTCCTGCAGGCGGTCAATACGGTTCGTCATCGTGCCACTTGTCACCAAGTGCTCGGCGATCAAATCACCCGGACTCAGCACATAGGGTTCCCCTGCGCGACGCAGGGACGAAAGAACGTCAAATTCCCACGTTTCCAAGCCGTGGTCGGAGAATGCGGCTCGGCGGGCGCGGTCGAGGTGCTTGGCCAGACGAGTCACTCGCGACAGAACGAGCATCGGCGTGGGATCCAGATCTGGGCGCTCGTTCGTCCACGCTTCGACAATGCGAGCGACCTCATCGTGCGTCTCGTGCGTCGGGCAGGAAGCGCGATCAGCTGAAGTCATTGCACACAATCCTCCGATCGGACGACCAGCGAGGGGCTGGGACGCATATTGCGAATGCCGTTCCAGACTAGGTTTACAACGTGTGCGGCGACCTCGTCCTTCTTCATTCGCCGATCGTCCAGCCACCACTGTCCAACCTGCGCAATGAGTCCGACCAGCATCTGCGCGTACAGGGGAGCGAGGTTCGCGTTGATGTCCGTGTGCGAGAACTGTTCGGCCAACAGGTATTCAACGCGCGACGCGACATCGCCGAGCACGGAAGAGAATGAGCCCTGCGTGCGATCGGTGGGTGCGTCGCGAACCAGTACGCGGAAGCCGTCCGTGTGCGATTCGATGTAGTCCAACAGGGCAAGTGTTGCGTTTTCTAGAAGGATACGAGGCCTGGCGCTGGACTCCAACGACGTGTGAAGCTTCGTCACAAGCGCCTGAACTTCACGGTCCACGATGACCGCATACAGGCCTTCCTTGCCGCCGAAGTGCTCATAGACGATCGGCTTCGACACCTTTGCCTTCGATGCGATCTCTTCAACGCTCGTCGCATCAAAGCCTTTTTGAGCGAAAAGTGAGCGTCCAATCTCAACTAGCTGTTCGCGCCGTTCGAACCCGCTCATTCGCGTGCGTTTTTCACTCATACGGTCAGTATGTCATCTGAATCGGGTCACGCGGTAGGTGTGAGGTGTGGCGCGAACGAGCCTTTTGTACCCGGCCGACGTGGCACAGCAAGGGGTACATATGGCAGAATCAAAAGGCGTTTTCCGCCCTGGTGTAACGGCAGCACATGGGTTTTTGGTGCCTTTGGTCCGGGTTCGAGTCCTGGGGGCGGAGCTACAAGTGGGTCACCGCCACGATTTTGGAAGGTAAATCATGACCGTTCCTGCAGCTGTCATTGTCCTCGCCGCAGGTCAAGGCACTCGTATGAAGTCCTCTCTTCCCAAGGTTGTGCACCCCGTCGCCGGCCGGTCCATGATTGGACATGCCCTGAAAGCAGGCGAAGGCCTGAACCCCACGCACCTGGTTGCTGTTGTGCGCCACCAGCGTGACCTTGTCGAAGCTGAAATTAAGCGCGTCAGCCCCACCGCTATCGTCGCCGATCAGGATGAAATCCCCGGCACAGGACGAGCCGTTCAATGCGGCCTGGAAGAGCTGGAACGCCAGGTTGGCCAGATTCACGGCATTGTTGTCGTCACCTACGGCGACGTCCCCATGCTGAGCACCGAGACCCTGAAAGACCTCGTCGATGCCCATATCGAACAGGCGAATGTCGTCACCGTCCTGACCTCGCGCGTCGATGATCCCACGGGCTACGGTCGTATTATTCGCGATGCCGGTGGTCGTGTGACCGCCATCGTCGAGCAGCGTGACACCACCGAAGAACAGGCTCTCATCAACGAAATCAACGCCGGTATCTACGCATTCGACGCCGATTACCTGCGCGAATCCCTCGTCAACGTGGGAACCAACAACGATCAGGGTGAGGTCTACCTGACCGACGTCCTCGCGGCAGCCGCCCCCGCTGGAAAGCGTGCGGGCGCTATGGAACTTCTCGATGAATGGCAAGCACAGGGGTGCAATGACCGCGTGCAGCTTGCAGAACTCGGCGCCGAGTTCAACCGACGCATCTGCGAAAAGCACATGCGCGAAGGCGTTTCCATCATCGCCCCCGATTCCACGTGGATCGGCGTTGATGTTGAGATCGGAAACGACACAATAATCTGGCCAGGAACCGTGTTGCGTGGTGCGACGGTGATCGGATCCGAGTGTGAGATCGGTCCCTCAGCGACCCTTGATACCGCGATTGTCGGGAATCGTGCGGTTATCCACAACGCGTGCGTGTCCAACGTATCGGTTGCACCCGATACGATGGTTACACCATTCAGCGTCATCGGACAGTCCAGTCGGGACTGACCGATCCGGGTTCTTTAAGCAAGGGGAGGAACGCCGCATGAGCGGATTGGTCACCAGTGGAGAGAAGAGCCTCGTCCTCGTTTCGGGTCGAGCGCACTTGGAACTTGCCGAAGAGGTTGGCAAAGAAATCGGGTGCGGGCTTTCGCAAGTGACCGCCTACGATTTTGCGAGTGGCGAAATCTACGTCCGCTTCAATGAATCCGTTCGCGGCGCAGACGTCTTCGTCCTCCAGTCACACACGGGCGACATCAACAAGTGGCTGATGGAACAGCTCATCATGATTGACGCTGCCAAGCGTGCCTCAGCAAAACGCATTACCGCTGTCTCGCCGTTCTATCCCTACTCGCGTCAGGACAAGAAGCACCAGGGTCGTGAACCGATTTCGGCTCGCCTGGTCTCTGATCTGTACAAGACCGCCGGCGCTGACCGCGTCATGAGCGTCGACCTGCATGCCTCGCAGGAACAGGGCTTCTTCGACGGCCCGGTCGACCACCTCTTCGCAATGCCGGTTCTGGTTGACTACGTCCGTTCGCGCCTCGACCTTTCCAACACCGTCATGGTGTCCCCAGACGCTGGCCGTATTCGCGTCGCCGAAAAGTGGTCTTCGAAGCTCGGCGGTTGCCCGCTGGCATTCGTCCACAAGACCCGCGATACCACCCGCCCGAACGTTGCTATCGCCAACCGCGTCGTCGGTGAAGTTGCAGGCAAGGAATGTGTCCTGGTCGACGATATGATCGACACCGCTGGCACGATCACCGAGGCCGTCAAGGTCCTCAACAACGCCGGCGCCAAGAAGGTCATCATCGCCGCAACGCACGGCATCCTCTCTGATCCGGCAACGCGCCGCCTCTCCGAATGTGGAGCAACCGAGGTCGTCGTCACCGACACCCTGCCGATTCCGCCCGAGAAGCGCTTCCCGACTCTGACCATCTTGTCGATCGCGTCGCTGTTGGCACGCGCCATCCGCGAGGTCTTTGACGACGGATCGGTCACATCACTGTTCGACTGACTCGCTTTTCACCGCCCTCGTCGGGTACTCTGATTGAGTTGCTCCGGCGAGGGCGGTTTTCTGTATTCCGCCGTTATCGACAGGGCCTTTCGGATCTTTGCCGGTCCTGCCTGGGTTCTTCGACGCTTGAGCGTGAAACCTACATACTCAGGAGGACATTTCTTATGAGCGATAACCCGATCCTTGTCGCCACCACCCGCACCGAGTTCGGTAAGGGCGCCGCACGTCGCGCTCGCCGTGCGCAGATGGTTCCGGGCGTTGTTTACGGCCACGGCGAAACCACCCACCTTGACATTCCGGAACACGACCTGTTCCTGATCGTTCGTGGCAACAAGAACGCTCTTGTTGAGCTCAAGATCGACGGCACGTCGCAACTCGCACTTGTCAAAGACGTTCAGCGTCACCCGGTCAAGCGCAACCTGCTCCACGTTGACTTCCTAGCCGTCAAGGCTGGCGAAAAGGTTGACGTCGAGGTCGCAATCGTCGTCGTCGGCGAAGCAGCCCCCGGCACCACCCACAACGTCGAAGAGCACACCGTGGCCGTCAAGGCCCCGGCAACCGACATCCCCGAGGCTATCGAGGTTGACGTGACCGGCCTCGAAGCTGGCACCGTTGTCCGCGTCTCCGACCTGGTTTTGCCGGCCAACGTTGAGTGTGAACTCGACGCTGAGCAGGATGTCGTCATTATCTCCGAGCTCGCTGCAGAACCTGAAGAAGAAGAAGCTCCGGCAGAAGCCGAAGGCGACGCTGAGTGAACTAGCGCGTAGCGTTTTCTTTCAAGGCGGGCGGGTCGTATGTGCGGCTCGCCCGCCTTGCTGTGTCCAGGGGAGCGTGGAGCGGATCTTTGCCGAGGTAAGGTGCGGCCCCAGGTGGCGGGTGTCTAGTTTTGGGGCTAATGCCAATTGTGTGTTTTTTCCGGGCGTGTTGGAGTGGTTTAGTGTCCTGCCCAGCCTTTGCGGATGTGTAGGGATCCGAAGGTCTAATGCCCGAATAATACGGACTTGCCATAAATAAGAGGGGGTGGCTCATACTGTGTAGTACGAGCCGCCCCCTCTTGGATGTATCCGCTGCGGATTACGTTCTGTGTATGCCCCTGTACTATCGCCAGATCTAACAGTTGTATTGGATCTGGCAGTTATTGTCCATCAGTGATGGTCAATACAGATTGATGCATTACAGATCAGATTGACTTAATCCACCCTTTCCTATTCAGCTCGGCGTTTTCTAGCTCCAACGAGGCCAATGCCTAGCAAAGCGATACCTGCTCCCACGGGTAATAGGGTGATGTCTGCGCCGGTATTCGCAAGCTGTTTTGCCTTTGGCTGTTGGCTGTCGCGCTTGTTATTCGAATTATTCTTCTGCGCACCAGACGGGTCTGTAGCCTCAGAAAGCATTTTCATAGCCTGCAGCTGAGCGCGTAGTTCAGCTAACTTGCGCTCTAGTTCTTCGCTAGATTGTTTAGCTTTGTTAAATTCTGATGTGGCAGATTCAAGAGTAGCTTTAGCAGTTTCTTCAGCTTTTCTCAGCTCAGATAGGTTCTGCTGCGCTTGTTTTAACGCCTCGTTCTTAGCTTCCCAAGTTTCCCGGGCTTCGGCCAAGTTCAGCTTCGCTGCCTGAAGCGCTTCGTTGGCGGAGGCAACAGACGCATCCTTGTCCATGGCATTCTTCAAATCAGAATTCGCTTGGGAAAGCTTATCTGTTGCAGCTCGCTTTTTCTCCCTGGCTTTTTCCTCAGCTTCCTGATCTTGTTGAAGCTGCTTATCCTTCAAATCAGCGTTTTTCTGGGCCTGTTCCTTGTTGCTCGTCGCCAAATTCAGATTATTTTGGGCTTCAGCTAGTAGCCCTTCGAATTTCTGCTTTTCCTGCGTAGCTTCTTTTTCGTCTTGCTTGGCTTTTTCTAGCTTGTTTGCAACTGCCTCTAGCTCATCCGCAGTACGTTTTTTGTTCTCGTACTCTTTTGTGGCAACATCAGCTTGCTTTTTAGCTTCTTTTTGGACGTTTTCGGCTTCGTCTGCTTTTTGGAAGAGATTCTCGGCAGTGTGCGTTTTCGTCTGAAGGTCTTGATCAAGTTGTTTGATGTCAGCTTCTAGAGTTCCTCTTTCAACTTCCTTTTTCAGAAGTTCATTCCTTAAGGTAGGAATTCTTTCTTCCAAAGCATTAACCTCAGCTTTTAGGGCATCAGCTTCCTTTTCGGCTGACTCCTTCTGCTTTTCTGCTCGCTGTTTTTTCTCTTCAGCATTCTTAATTTTATTCTGTGTCTCGGCGGTAGAATGCTTCTTGTCTTCGGCTAGCGCTTCTTCATACTCTGATTGTGCCCGCTTGACATCCTCGTCAAAAGACGCAACTTCTTGTTGTTTCTGCTTTAGATTAGCCTGGAATGTATTTTTCGTATTTTCAAGCCTGTTAATTTCCTGAAGGCTCTGTTTGTTCTCTTCCTTAAGCTTCTCATGGGCAGCCCGTTTTTCTTCCAACTCCTTCTCCAGGGTTTGGACTGCGGACCTAGCGGATACTGCCTCTTCTACGAGCTTGTTATACTCGTTGGTCTTTTCAGTAAGGAATGCTTCCTTTTCTTTTTTGGTTTTCTCAGCTTCGTCTAGTTGACTTTTTGCTTTTTGCAAGTCACTATCAATATTCGGGTGATTTTTCTGTAACTGCTCAATGGTTTCCTTGAGCGTTTTTTGTTCCTGTTCAAGCTGGCTCAACCGGGTTTTAGCGTCATCAATTTTTTTGGTAGCTGAGAGAACTTCTTTTTCAAGCTCAGCAACTTTTTCATCGGCTAGCTTCTTCTCTTGCTGAGCTTTTTCTAGCTTCTGTTGTGCCGAACGCTCGGCTGTAGCCGCTTCCTCAGCCTCTTTTGCAGCTACTTTTTGAGCCTCTTCTAGCTTCTTAAGCTCGTCAGCAGCACCAGAGTCCTTGATAGCTTTGTCCAACTTATCTTCTGCGGCTTGAACGGCTTTTTCAGCTTTTTCTTTTTTCTGCAATAAATCTGCAATTTGCGTTTGCAAATCTTTAACTTCGGCGTCTTTGGCTTCTACTGCCGAAACGGCCTTGTCATATGTCTTCTTTGCCTCATTCAATAAGGCAGTCTTTTCATCAAGATTTTTCTTAGCCTGAGCAGCTTCGTTTGCAGCATCTTTAATAGCAGCTTGTAGCTGCTCACGGGTTAAGGAAGTCTTCGTATCGGTCGAAGAAACTGGGGTGGAGTCCGGTGCTGGTTTAATGGCTCCGAAAGCACTCGGAGTGGCAACCGTGAAACCGATACCCAGTGATAGTGCTGCAGCTAAGCATTTGGTTGTTTTAATATTCAACGCGGTGTTCTCTCTTTCTTTGCGGGAAAATCGCGGTGGAAATATCTTACAAAAATTGTACTTACCTCGCCGTGTCAGTCAACATTTCCCGATTTCCAGTGATATATCTTGCAGATACTTCCGGGCTAATGCCCGAAAGAATCGTGAAACAAAATCCTGCGAGTCGAAGCGAGAATACGAGTGAGTGAAACATCCGGGCCATGTCCGCTGGTGGGTGGTGTGAAGAGCCCGGCCTCGTACCCCAAGCAGGCTGATCCAACGACGTGTGGGATTGCGACGCTTGCTGTGCTTGCTGCCCGTGCGAACACGGATCCCGTGTACTTGTCTTTGCCGCCTGATAAGCGTGAGCGCGCGCAAATTTATCTGCATCGTGTTGCGTCGCGCGTGGGCGTGCCGTGGCCTCAGGCGCTGGGTACGTCGCCGTGGGCGCTGGCGAAATTGGCTTCGAAAGCGACAGGAGAGCGCCACCGTATCGTTGTGCGTGGGAAGCGCTTTCGTGTGGCTGTTGATTCCGCTCTTTGCCGAGGCCGGGATGTCTTGGTTTTCACCGGGGGCTGGGATATGCCCGGGTCGGCGTGGATCCCACGGCATGTGGTGCTTGTGCTTGCGGATGGCACGGATACGAGAATATACGCGGTGTTTGAGCCTTCAAGTGGCAAGGTGTTCCGCGTGAATGCGGATGATTTTTACGCCGGAGCGCCAAGCGCCCGCGCCTCGATGGGGCACTGGAAGAACGTACTGTGCGCGGTTGTGCCGACTGAGTAAGCGGCAAGACCCCAAGCACTACGTGCAAATACCTCGATGTCGCTCATGGGTTTAAGGCTAATATCTGGGCAGGTCACAGGGATATTTTGTGAAGAATTGGTCGGCGCCACACAATGAAACGTCTAGGGGTTTCTTCGCGTCGGGAAAGAAGGGGGAAGACCGGCGTTAGCCGTTCTAAGAAAACAACGAATGTGCGGGTACGTGAGGCTGAAGTGGGGACAAACACGTATCCTCAAAGCAGGTGCCGTCTTCGCCGTTGTGAAATGTGCGATGTCGGTGGTGAAGAACACGTTGTGGGCACTGAGAGGCGACAATCGTGACGCATTTGCGAACAGATGACGTGGTGGACCTGACCTGCGACCTCATCGATATTCCGTCGGTCAGCGGCGATGAAAAGAGGATCGCGGATGCGATTGAAGAGGCCCTACGTGGCGCCTCGCATCTGGAAGTCCTGCGTGATGGAGATGCGATTGTGGCGCGGACGAACCTGGGGCGTTCTCAGCGAGTGATCATCGCCGGACACATCGACACGGTGCCGATTTCCGGGAACGTGCCACACGTTCGCGAAGAAACAGAGGGGGTCGAGAAGGTTCGAGGCCGGGGTTCTGTTGACATGCTTGGCGGTGTGGCCGGAGCCCTGTATGCTGCGCTGAAGGTGAATGAACCGAAACATGACGTGACGTGGGTTTTCTACGATCATGAGGAAGTTGCGGCTCCCTTGAATGGGCTGGGGCGCGTCTATCGCAATCATCCCGATTGGATTGATGGTCAGTTCGCGATCCTCGGCGAACCCACGAATACTCAGATTGAGGGCGGATGCAATGGGACGGTTCGTGTGATTGCGACGGTTCCGGGTGTTGCTGCGCACTCGGCTAGGGCGTGGCGAGGCGATAATGCCATCCACAAGGTAGCGCCAATCATCGAAAAGATCGCCATGTTCGGCAATCCGGTGGTGAACGTTGACGGGTTGGACTTTAGAGAATCCCTGTCCGTCACCCGAATTGACGGTGGTATCGCAAACAACGTCATTCCCGATTCGGTGCGTTTGACCGTGAATTATCGTTTTGCTCCATCGATGTCGCCGGCGGACGCGATCGCTCACATCGAGTCCTACTTTGATGGGGTCGATGCACTCTTCGAAATTGACGACGAATCAGAAGGTGCTCGCCCCGGTGCGGACTCTGTTTTGGTGCAGGAATTCATCGAAACAGCACGTCGAGTCATGGCAGAAGAAGGCAAAGACCTCAGCGTGAGCGCGAAGGTCGGGTGGACCGATGTTGCTCGCTTTTCTGCTCGTGGGATCCCCGCGATCAATTGCGGTCCGGGTGATCCGCTTCAAGCTCATACTCAAGATGAAGCAGTTCCGGTCTCCCAGCTCCGCCACTACGCGAAGATACTGATTGATTATGTGGGGGCGGCCTCGTTGATCAGCGAAGAACGAAACTAGAATCGAAGGACGCGGTCGCCTACCGCCACTATTTCAAGGAGAAAATATGAGCGAAGCTGTACGTCACTCATACCAGCGTGGCCCGGTTGTCCTGCGCGGTAAAGCAATCCCGAAAGAAACATCGGACGCGAGGCTCTTGCAGGCGCAGGAGACCTCGGATTGGCTTCACGCAGACCCCTGGAGGGTATTGCGGATCCAAGCGGAGTTCGTTGAAGGCTTCGGTGCCCTCTCTGAAGTTGGGCCCGCGATCTCGGTCTTCGGTTCGGCTCGCACTCCGGGGAACGACCCCCACTGGACGGCCGCCTACGAAATCGGGCGTATGCTTGCCGAGCGCGGAATAGGTGTCATCACCGGTGGGGGTCCGGGTGCGATGGAGGCAGCGAATAAAGGCGCGTGGGATGCCGGTGGAACGTCTATTGGTCTTGGCATTGAACTGCCACACGAACAGGCGCTCAATCCGTGGATCACAGTGGGTATTAACTTCCGCTACTTCTTTGCACGTAAGACGATGTTTGTGAAGTATTCGCAGGGCTTCATCGTCATGCCTGGCGGTTTTGGCACCATGGACGAATTATTCGAAGCAATGACCCTAGTCCAAACTCGCAAGGTTGGTTCCTTCCCGATTGTCCTGGTCGGTACCGAATACTGGTCAGGGCTGATCGCCTGGATCCGCGAAAAGATGATTGGAGAGGGAACCATTTCCCCCGAAGATATTGATCTTGTGAAGATTGTTGACGATCCTGCCGAAGCAGTTCGTATTGCCTGCGGAGGATGATGAGTCTTTTTCCTCGCGAACTTGTGGTGATTACAGGTAAAATAGGGACGTTACCGTAACGCGACCGCGTTCGCGGACAGTAGGAGCAAGGAGCGGCACATGGCAGCCATGAAGCCAAGGACCGGCGACGGACCGTTGGAAGCCACCAAAGAGGGACGCGGAATCATCATGCGAATCCCCAGCGAAGGTGGTGGCCGTCTCGTCATCGAACTGACCCCGGACGAAGCTTCGGCTCTCGCGGAAGCGCTCGCTCAGGCGGTTTGAGCAGATTCTTATACAGCGCGGGCGTGACTAGCATAAATGCTAGTCACGCCCGTTTTGTTTGTCGCTCAGCGCTTCACCGCAACCGCCAGCCCATCGCCGACGGGCAACAGACAGGGCACGAAGTCTGGGGATTCGCGCAGGAAGCGGATCAGTTCGCGACACATGACGGTTTCAGCGTCGCGACGAGCCGGATCGCACACTTGGTCGTTCCACATGGCGTGCACGAGCGCGACGGTGCCACCGGGGCGCAGGATGCGCACGGCGTGATCCAAGTATTCGGGGGTTTGGGAGATATCCGCATCCAGAACAACTAGGTCGTAGCCTCCGTCGGTCATGCGGGGCAGAACGTCGAGCGCACGACCAGAAATGGTGCGGATACGTTCGGAGCCGATTCCGGTGCGGTTGAACATGGCTCGGGCCTGCTTGTGGAACTCGACTTCGGAGTCGATGGTGGTGAGGACACCGTTGGGGCTCATCCCGTCGAGGAGCCACAGGCTGGACACGCCAGCGCCGGTTCCGACCTCAAGAACCGCGCGTGCGCCGGTCAGGGCTGCGAGCATACGCAGGGCCGCGCCGGTGCCGGGTGAAACGGGGTTGGCGCCGAGTTCGTTTGCTGCGTCGCGGGCTTCAAGAAGAATCTCGTTTTCGGCGATGTAATCCTCGGCGTACACCCAGGATTGAGCCTTATCTGCCATCGAAGGGCCCTTCCATATAAAAGAATCAGTTGAAAGTGATGTCTAGGCATAGCCTAACGCCCTCACGCAAAGCGTGAGGGCGCCTAGTGGGGACAAAGTTACTTATTAAAGGATCCGCCGGGCGTTGGATGCCCAAGGAATCGACGTTGAGTAACGATGTCGAAGTGATTGCCCACGCAGGGCAATCGTTCAGTTCTTGATGGGGGAGACCCCAAGCGGGCGACCCGCTAGGCCTCGTTCCGTCTTGCCCAGTGCTGTTGCCAGCGCGACAAGTTCACTCGCAGCCGGACCATCATCAAGGGAAACGGGGCGTCCGGCATCTCCGCCTTCGCGCAACGCGATGTCCAGTGGGACCTGCGCCAACAGCGGAACCTCGTAACCGAGCTGAGCCGTCAGGCGAGCGGAAACCGATGCGCCACCACCGGCACCGAAGAGCTCCAACTGAGAGCCGTCGGGCTGAGGCAGGTAGGACATGTTTTCGACAACACCGATGACCTTTTGCTGGGTCTGCGATGCGATGGAACCTGCGCGTTCTGCGACCTCGGCGGCAGCAACCTGCGGGGTCGTGACGACCAGGACCTCGGAATTCGGCAGTAGCTGCGCGATTGAGATGGCAACGTCGCCGGTGCCCGGAGGCATGTCAATGAGCAAGACATCGAGATCCCCCCAGAAGACGTCAGCCAAGAACTGTTGGAGTGCGCGGTGCAACATGGGACCGCGCCAGATGACGGGCTGACCGTCGGGCACGAACATGCCGATGGACATGACCTTGATACCGGAAGCGCCGACGGGCGGAATAATCATGCCGTCGATGACCTGCGGGTCGTGGTCGACGCCCAACATACGCGGAATCGAGAAGCCGTAGATATCGGCATCCATAACGCCGACCTTCAGACCTGCCTGCGTCATCGCGGCAGCAAGGTTCGCGGTCATGGAGGACTTGCCGACGCCACCCTTACCGGAAGTAACAGCGATAACACGGGTCAGCGAATTGGGCTGAGCAAACGGGATTTCGCGCTCGGGGCGACCACCGTTCAGCTTCTCGCGCAGAGCCTTCTTCTGTTCGTCGGACATGACACCCATATCAACCTTGACGTTCTCAACGCCCTCAATGGCGCCAACAGCTTTGATGACGTCAGCGTTGATCGTGGTGCGTAGCGGGCAACCGGCGGTGGTCAGAAGAACCTCGACGGTGACGGTGGAGCCGTCAATGGTGACCTGCTCGGCGCTGGTCATGTTGAGATCGACGATGGGACGGTGAATTTCGGGATCGATGACCGTTTCGAGCGCGGCCATCACCTGATCGATTGAGACAGACATGCTCTTATCCTACGTTGGCGTGCGCGCGGGGTCGTTTCCTAAACCAGCCGGTGCACGAAAGTGAGTGTCAAAGCGTGGGTAACCGCCATTTTCCCGCCCCCCAAAGTCAGAAGCTCGTGGCGTGCGGATATGAGTAACGTGGGCGGTGGGTTATTCGAATTCCGCCCAACGTACAAGGCCACTTTCGCCCAAAGTACAGGGCCACGCTTACCCCAGCGGGCGGCCTCGTCCCCTCAAACCTGCGCGGAATCGAACGAGGTGGATTCTTCGGCGGACTCATCGTCGCCCGAAGCGGATTTCTGGGAGGCAAGCAGTTCGGCGTGCAATTCTTCGCGAATCTCCTCACGCAAGGATTCGACCAGATCACGCAACTCGGAACGCACGAAGTCACGGGTAGCAACTTCCTGGGCAGACAGGCGCAGGCTCGCAATTTCGCGGGTCAGATACTCGGTGTCAGCCAGATTGCGCTCGGCGCGCTGACGATCCTGCTGGGCCTGGACACGGTCGCGGTCATCCTGACGGTTCTGCGCAAGAAGAATCAGAGGAGCGGAATACGACGCCTGGGTTGAGAAAGCAAGGTTGAGCAGGATAAACGGATAGGGATCCCACGCATACTTCTGCGACACCTGGTACAGCACGATATTCGCCGTGATCCACGCGACCACGAAGATCGTCATGTACAAGATGAACTTCGGCGAGCCCATGAAACGGGCGGTCGCTTCGGCGAACTTGCCGAAACTATCACCCGATGACTTGCGACGCTTGAAGAAACGGAATCCAGCTTCGCGGGGAGTATCTAGACGTTCAGCCATCAATGCTCCTTGCCATCATGCGGTCAGTGACCTCGTCATCGTAATCACGCCAGTCTTCTGGCAACAGTTCGTCCAACACGTCGTCAACGGAGACCGCGCCCAGAAGGTGCGCGTCTTCATCCACGACGGGAAGGATTGTCAGATTGTACGTTGCCAACAGTCGCGTGACAGTTGCGACGTGAGCCTGCGGGGAAACAGCCTCAATATCAGAGTCGAGGATCGTGCCCAGCAGAGTCTGTGGAGGCTCGCGCAGGGCACGCTGAATGTGGACCATACCCAGGTACGGGCCGGTCGGAGTCTCTTCCGGCGGGCGAGTAATGAACGCGACGGTCGCAAGGGACGTGGGAATATCTTCACGGCGCACAGAAGCAAGCATCTGCGCCACAGTTGCATCCGGGCCCAACACAATCGGCTCGGTCGTCATCAGCGAACCGGCCGTCGACTCGGCGTAGGTGAGCAGTCGGCGAACGTCCTTAGCTTCCTCTGGCTCCATCAGGTTCAGCAGGTGCTGAGCTTGGGCTTCGGGAAGCTCGGAAACGAGGTCTGCGGCGTCGTCAGGCTGCATGACATCCAGAACGTCTGCTGCTCGGGCTGCTTCAAGGCCGGACAGAATGGCAACTCGGTCGTCGTCGCCGAGCTCTTCGAGGACGTCGGCTAGACGCGCGTCAGGCAGTTCCTTCGCAACAGCCATCTGGCGTTCGGCAGGCAGATCATGCAGGAAGTCCGCTAGGTCGGCAGCGCGCATATCCTCGGTCTGCTGAATAAGAGTCGCCGCAGACTGTTCCACGTCGCGACTACGCAGGCCGGTCACCTCAGAAACCGAGACGTTCAGCGTCTCGCCGGAACGAATGAACCCCAGTGCCGTCGTGCGCTGGCGCTGCACGTGAAGCTTCGAAATCACCCAATCCTTCGGGCGACGTCGCTCCATCGCAACGTCAAGGATCTTCACATCGCCCGAACCATCGTTCAAGGCAACAACTCGGTCGAACAGCTGACCAAGCACCAGTGTCTCCATGGGACGCAGTGTGAATGAACGCATATTGAGCAGGCCCGTCGTAATAATCGACCCGGACTCAATGGACGTCACGCGTGTCATTGGCAGGAAAACACGCTTACGCGGACCGACCTCGACGACGAATCCGATGACGTTCGCGGCTGATCCATAGCGGAAAATCACGACGACATCGTGGATCTTTCCAACCTGATCCCCGATGGGGTCAAAGACGGAAGTACCTGCGAGCTTGCCAATGTATACGCGTCGCCCGGCTGTTCTGAGTTCCATAGGTGCGCTGTTCACAGGGACAGCCTATGCCCTCGGGTGGAATGATAGTGGCTAGCACGTAGTGAAAACTGTTCAGTTTGTGAGGAATAAAACCCATGGCGCAACGCTCGAATGACCTGAACTTTGGCATGCCGGTAATGCCGACAGGGACCGAGGTGGCCTCATACCAGACCTACGCGGAAGCTCAGGGAGCGGTCGACTACCTGTCCGACCAGGAATTCGACGTCAAGTCGATTACGATCGTCGGCACCGACTTGCACCTTGTTGAGCGCGTGACCGGTCGGATGACGATGGGACGCGCGGCCCTGTCAGGCGCCTCTAGTGGCGCCTTGTGGGGTGCCTTCATGGGCTTGATGCTGTCCTTCGCGGCACCGAACGGATCGGCGTTCGTGTGGGTTGGCATTGGCATTCTGGGTGGCGCGCTCGCGGGCATCATCATGTCGGGTCTGCTGTATGCGATGACGAGTGGGCGTAGGGATTTCACGTCACAGTCACAGACTGTGGCGTCGCGATACGCGCTACTTGCGTCAGCGGATATCGATCGCGCGTTCCAGATGTTGCAGAAGACGCCGGGTAATCAGATGCGTCCGAAGCTGCGTCGAGTCCGCCCAGAATCCACCGGCCCGACCGAATACGGGTCGCGCCCGGACGAAAAGCCTCGTTTCGGTGTCCGCTTGAGTCATGCCTCTGCGTCTTCCGCATCTTCCGCTTCGGGGAACGAGGCCGATCCTGCTTCCTCAGACTCTCTTTCTTCCGAAGGATCGGAGCCTACTCGCGGTGGAGCCCACCCTGGCCAGCCCGCAGATGAAAAGGCTGATTCCAACGACGCAGACGATTCCAAGCCAGTGTATGGACGCCATCGGGCAGACGACTGAACAGCAAGGTGGGGAGCAGGCAATGCCTGCTCCCCACCAGTGCGTCTGATCCGGTTAGTTGCACTATCGATCAGTCAAGTAATGACTCAGTTGCGCTGTTTACGCGAAGCGAATGAGTTCACTCCCATCAGTGATGCTCCTGCAAGGAAGGTTGCAAGGGTTGTCACCAAGGCGGTGTACGTGTCTGCGCCGGTACGTGCGAGCTTTCCGCTCTTGGATGCTTGAGCGGACGTAGCGTTTGCCTGCTGAGCGTTAGCTACTCCAGATGGTTCTGTCACGGTGGTGCCCGTGGCTGGCTTCTCGCCCTTTTCGTAGAAGACAACAAGGGTTGTGCCGGTTTGAAGGTTTGCTGAAGTTGCAGTGAACACGACGCGTTGCTTCCCAGAAGAATCGCGCAGGACCTTTGCGAGCTGCAGGGAACCGTCGTCAGAGCCGTAGAGGAAATTCGTTGGCAGGTAGCCGGGGAAGTCCTTCACCAGCGGATCGGACAGTGGAATATTCATGTACTGACCGTCAACCACGGGAAGTATTTCCGTGATCGGGTTCTGTGCTTCATCGGTGAAGTATTCCTTGAGAAGAGGCGAGACACCACCGTCAGTGGGGTGTGCGTACATGACCTTGACTTTAAAGGCGCGCTTCGGGTCGAGTTTGACCTCATTCAGTCCTTTGAGTGCGGATTGCAGGGCATCAGTCAACTGTTGCACCTTCTGCTCGTCCATGTACTGCGGAGCCGTGAAAATTTCAGCTGCGGTTGCTTCGATAGCTGCGTGAAGGGCCTCGATCCCGTCCTTGCTGAACGTGTATCCGTCCTTCGGAGTCTTCGCCACTGCCTGGTCGTAGAGAGCCTTCAAAGCATCAAGATTCACTTGGGTGAACGGTTCGGTTTGAAGACCATCGATCGCGGCTCGCAATGCCTTTTCGCTCTCGTCGAATGCGCGGTGCGTGACAAGCGGTGAACCGTCGGCAGGAACCTTAATGGTGGTCAGATCTTTCAAGCTGACAAGCTGTTCTGCCTTTGCCAGAGCAGAGTTCAGTGCGTCGAAGGAATCCTTGGTGTAGCGAGTGGCGTTGGCTCCGTTTTGGTCAATCTTTTTCTGTGCTTCAGTGATTAAGGATTTCAGCCCGTCGCGCTCGTAGGGGAGTGGGAGAAGTTCGGCGTACGTTTCGTTGAGCTTTGTACGCATTGCTTCGATCTCTTCGATCGACGGCGGGTTCTCCGCCTTCTTGGCGTTCTCTACGAAAGCGCGTGCTTCGTCGTTGATGCGCAGATATGCATCAGCCGTTGTAGGGTCGAGCTTGATGCCGTCGTTCAGTGCTGCCTGGTATTCGTTCCAGTGCTCTGCAATTGCTCCTTCAAGGTAGCTGGTGTCGACTTCAGCGGTTTTTGCGGGCAGCGGGATGTCGAAGCTCTTATCTTTCAAGACAAGCTTCACCTTGTCGCCTTTGACCTGGATTGACTGATCAAGCTGGAAGATCGTTTTGTCGTACTTACCGGGCTTAGTGTCTTCCGGAGACACGAGCAGAGGGATGGTCACGTACTCGTTGTACTTGACCTTGTTGCTGTCCGAACGCAGGTACGTCTTGTTGTCAACATCTTCAAGACCAAGATCTTGGACGGTCAGTGGCATCTGTAGCTCCCCGTACAGAATGACTTCCTTCGCCTTGTTCAACGGGTCAACAGAAAGCGTCGCAACGTAGACATCAACGTTGCCGTCGTCCAACTTGACTACGGTCTTTTTGCCGTGGGTCTTGATCCACTCGAAATTGTGCTGGCCAGTGTCAGCAATGGCGGAACTGATTCCTGCCACGCTGCAGAGGATGGAAACACACAACGTCGTAACAATCGTGCGAAGAGAAATGCGTCGTTTTTGCACTCCTCGAGACGAATGCGTCATTAGGTTCTCCTTTTATGTCATAGGTAAGGCGCACCTAAATTAGCATAAGGATTGTGTTGCACTAAAATATTTTCCCCGTTCGCGCTGGAAGAACGAGTTGATATGACGCTGATATGAAAAGGCTGGTGGGGAGCAGGCGCTGCCTGCTCCCCACCAGCGGGAGTTGAAAACGGTCAGTCGAAACTGATGATGCTCAGCTTTGCTGCGCCGCCGCGATCCATGCCTCGACGTCTTCAATAGTGCGCGGGATATTCTCGGAGATTCGCGTGACCGAACCGTCTTCGTTCACGATCACATCATCTTCGATGCGCACGCCGATGCCACGGAATTCTTCCGGAATCAGTTCGTCATCGGCACGGAAGTATAGGCCGGGTTCAATGGTGAAAGCCATGCCCGGTTCGAGCAGTGCCTCCTGGTACATCTCGCGACGCGCCTGAGCGCAGTCGTGAACGTCCAGACCCAGGTGATGGCTGGTGCCGTGAGGCATCCAACGACGATGTTGCTGACCTTCGGCGGACAGGGATTCTTCAACGGTGACCGGAAGTAGACCCCACTCGCGCAGGCGAGTGGCAATGACCTGCATTGCCGCGTCATGAACGTCCTTGAAGCGGGTGCCAGGTTCGTTTGCTCGCGCAAGCGCAGCCTCGCACGCATCCAAAACAGCCTGGTAGACACGTGCCTGGACCTCGGTGAACTTTCCGTTGACCGGCAGTGTGCGGGTGATGTCGGCGGTGTAAAGGGAATCGACCTCAACACCAGCGTCAACCAGAACCAGATCGCCCTCGTTCACCGGACCATCGTTGTCGATCCAGTGCAGGGTGTTCGCGTGATTGCCCGATGCTGCGATCGTGTCGTAGCCAAGGCCGTTGCCCTCTTCGCGAGCAACCGCGCCAAAAGCACCCTCGATGACGCGCTCGCCACGGTGGTGACCGACGGCGCGGGGGAGAGCCTTCAAGATATCGGTGAAGCCCTGATAGGTGACATCGACCGCGCGCTGAAGTTCAGCGATTTCGAAGGGGTCCTTGCGCAAGCGGATTTCCGACAGGCGCTCTTCAAGCTTCTCGTCTGCTTCGCGGGCGTCGTCTCCGGCCTTCAATCCAGCCTGAGTACGAACCTCGTTCACCATTGCTTCAACGTTCGCGTCCACACCGCGCACGATGCGCACGTTGATCAGCCCAGCGTCCTTCGACAGAGCGTCGCGGAGCGTATCGATGTGCTCGCAGCGGAGTCCGGTCTCGGCGCTGACCTCTTCCAAAGAGGGGCGGGCGCCCACCCAGAACTCGCCGTAGGTTGCGTCGGAGTAGAACTCCTGGGAAGAACGTGAAGCGCGCGGGCGGAAGTACAGAACCGGCTCGTGCGGGCCGTCTTCGCGCGGTTCAAGAACGAGGACAGAATCAGGTTCGCGCTCGCCACCGAGGCTCGAAAGGTGTGCGAAAGCGGAGTATGCGCGGAAGCGGTAATCGCAGTCGTTACTGCGTACCTTGTATGTGCCCGCGGGGATTACCAAGCGCTCGCCCTTGAAAGGCTCGCCGGCTACTTTAGCGCGCTCGGGCAGATAGTCGGCTGCTCCACTGCGCTTCATTTCCGTCTGGATACGAGGCCCCCAACCGGAGCCCATGAACGCGCGGAACGCGTCCGACGAGGGGCGACGGCTTCGTCCTTCCCCTCGCTGAGCCATCGATGCGGGCGCTTCTTCCGCCTTGTTTTCTTGCGCTGACTGAGTATTCGTCGTGTCGTTCATAGTCTCCATGATGGCACTTTCGGGCGAAGGTCGATACTCTCAGTTTTATGCTCCGAATTGATTCCCACACTCACACCGCGTATTCAGATGGCACCGATACGCCAACTGAATTGCTTTTCAAGGCTCGCGATGCTGGTCTTGACATGATCGGATTGACCGACCATGACACGTTTGCCGGGTGGGATGAAGGTGAGGCGAGCGTCAAAGAATCGCACGTTGCGTTAATCCGAGGCGTTGAAATGTCATGCGCAGCCTCGGGAATTACGGTGCACCTGCTGGCATATCTGCCGGACCCCACGAACACCGGACTGCTTGATTGCTTCGAGAAAGCCCGAAATTCTCGCAAAACTCGCGCCCAGCGGATGGTTGAAAACCTTGCGGAAGACTACCCGATTACGTGGGATACGGTCCTCGAATTTGCGCCCGATGGTGGGCCAATCGGTCGCCCTCACATCGCGGACGCTCTGGTCGCAGTCGGCGTTTTTGAAAACAGGTCGCAGGCTTTTGAAAAGATCCTGCATCCGTCCGGTCCTTACTTCGTTCACCACTGGGCACCGGATCCTGTTGAAGCGACAGAGCTTGTTTTGAAGGCTGGGGGAGTGCCTGTTCTGGCGCACCCGAAAGCGCGTGCGCGCCAGCGTTTGCTCTCCGACGAAGTCATCTACGACATGAAGGATGCCGGGCTCTTCGGAATTGAACGCGATCACCGCGACCATCAGGCTGAAGACCGCGCGGTTGTCCAACGGTTGGCCGACGATCTGGGGCTTGCGATCTTCGGCTCATCTGACTACCACGGTTTGGGAAAACCGAACCAATTGGGTGAGAATTTAACGGATCCTGAAGTAATTTCTCAGGTTGAAGACGCAGGAACAATGGAGGTAATTCGCCCGTGAACGCATCGTCGTTTTTTGATGTCACACTTTTTGCGACGACGTTTACGACCCTGATCGTCATCCTCGATCCCTTCGGCGCGATCCCCATCTTCCTCGGTTTAACCGGTCGCCTGAAGCCACAGGCACAAAAGAAAGCCGCCAGCCAGGCAACGATTATTTCCTTCTGCATCATCTTGGCGTTCGCCGTTCTTGGCCAGCAGGTTCTTCGTCTCCTACAAATTTCGATGGAGGCGCTGAAGCTTTCCGGCGGTGTCTTGCTGTTCCTTGTCGCAATGGAACTGCTGATGGGCAAAGACAGTGATGAGCCCGATACTGGCGACCCGAACGTCAACGTCGCCCTGGTTCCGCTGGGCACGCCACTTCTGGCAGGCCCCGGCGCGATTGTTGCCGTCATGGTGTCCGTCGCGCAGGCTCACGCCTCTCTTGCGGGATGGATCGCCGTCGTGTCGGCGGTCGTTGTCGCTCACCTGATTATGTGGTTCGCCATGTATTTCTCGCTGATCCTGTCGCGTTTGCTTGGCACCGGTGGCATCATGCTCCTGACGAAGATCATGGGCCTTCTCTTGGCCGCTATCGCGACTCAGCTGGTCATGGGTGGCATCTTCGATTTCATTGCTGAAGCGGCAGTTTAAGGGTTTTTCCTCGAATAAGGGGTGTGTTCCTTTGGGATCTGTCCGGGTGAAACTCGGTTGATTCCCACCGGTAACGGAAACGTTTCCGTAAAACGCGCTACACTAGTCCCCGTGGGGCGAAAACTCCCACTGTGGCTCACCTTTCAAACGACCACTTTTGGCGAAATTGCCCAGAAATAGTCGGTAATCTCGTAGCCAGGGTGTCTTTGCCAAAGCAGCAAACGAGCCACGACAACATTGAACACTGGGAGTACCTATGACTCAGAACCTCAGCCAGACGCTGGCAACGCAGGTCCGCGCGGTCTCTGGCCGTCCGATCGCAAAAGCCACGAAGATGGAGCTCTGGCAGGGCCTGTCAGCCGCAGTCGTTGATCAGATTGCCGACTCGTGGGATACAACGACCGAAACCTACGCCAAGGGTCGTCAAGAGCATTACTTCTCCGCAGAGTTCCTCATGGGGCGCGCTCTGCTGAACAACCTGTCCAACCTGGGCCTTGTTGACGAAGCGCGCGCCGCACTCGCCGAACACGGCGACGATCTCTCTGTTGTTCTCGAAGAAGAACCGGACGCGGCCCTCGGTAACGGTGGCCTCGGCCGTCTGGCGGCCTGCTTCCTCGATTCCTGCGCCACGCTCGATCTGCCGGTCGCCGGCTACGGCATCCTCTACCGCTACGGCCTGTTCAAGCAGTTGTTCGACAACGGATTCCAGACCGAACATCCGGACCCCTGGATGGAAGAGGGCTACCCCTTCGTTATCCGTCGTGAAGAAGCCCAGCGCATCGTTTCCTACGCTGACCTGACCGTCCGCGCAGTACCCTACGACATGCCGATCACCGGCTACGGCACAAAGAATGTCAACACTCTGCGCCTCTGGCGTGCAGAGCCTGTCGAGGAATTCGACTACGACGCCTTCAACTCGCAGCGCTTCACCGACGCTATCGTCGACCGTGAACGCACCAACGACATCTCGCGCGTCCTCTACCCAAACGACACCACGTTTGAAGGCAAGGTCCTGCGCGTTCGCCAGCAGTACTTCTTCTGCTCCGCATCCCTGCAGGCCATCGTCGACAACTACGTCGAACATCACGGCAAGGATTTGACCGACTTCGCGAAGTACAATGCGATCCAGTTGAACGACACCCACCCGGTTCTGGCTATTCCGGAACTCATGCGCTTGCTCATGGATGAGCACGGTCTCGGCTGGGAAGACGCCTGGGCGCTCGTCGCCAAGACCTTCGCGTACACGAACCATACGGTTCTGGCCGAAGCCCTCGAAACCTGGGAAATGACGATCTTCGACCGTCTGTTCCCGCGCATCGCCGAAATCGTCCGCGAAATCGACCGTCGCTTCCGCATCGAGATGGCAGAACGTGGTCTGGAACAGTCGACCATCGACTACATGGCACCGGTTTCCGGCAACACGGTCCGCATGGCATGGATCGCCTGCTACGCCGCCTACTCGATCAACGGTGTTGCGGCCCTGCACACCGAGATCATCAAGCGCGAAACCCTCAAGGAATGGCACGACATCTGGCCCGAGCGCTTCAACAACAAGACGAACGGTGTCACTCCGCGTCGTTGGCTGAAGCAGTGCAACCCTCGCCTCGCATCTCTCCTCGATCGCGTCACCGGTTCTGACGAATGGGTCACGGACCTCTCCGTCCTGTCTCGCTACGTTGACTCTGCTTCCGAGGATGTTCTGGACGAACTCACCTCGATCAAACACGCCAACAAGGTTGACTTCGCGGCGTGGGTCAAGGAACGTGAAGGCGTTGACATTGATCCCGACGCCATCTTCGATGTTCAGATCAAGCGCCTGCACGAATACAAGCGCCAGCTGTTGAATGCTCTGTACATCCTTGACCTGTACTTCCGCATCAAGGATGATCCGACGCTGGACGTCCCGAAGCGCGTCTTTGTCTTCGGCGCAAAAGCAGCCCCCGGCTACATCCGCGCAAAGGGTGTTATCAAGCTGATCAACACGATCGCTGACCTGGTCAACAACGACGAAGACATCAACGGTCGCATCAAGGTCGTCTTCATCCATAACTACAATGTGTCTCCTGCTGAGCACATTATCCCGGCAGCCGACATCTCCGAGCAGATCTCTACTGCGGGTAAGGAAGCGTCGGGCACGTCGAACATGAAGTTCATGATGAACGGCGCCCTGACCCTCGGCACTCTCGATGGTGCAAACGTTGAGATTCTTGACGCCGTCGGTGATGAGAATGCCTACATCTTCGGTGCCACCGAAGACGAACTTCCCGAGCTACGTCAGAACTACGATCCGCGCTGGCACTACGAGAACGTCCCCGGCCTCAAGCGAGTCCTTGACGCTCTGACCGACGGTACCTTGGATGACTGTGGTTCCGGTTGGTTCCACGATCTGCGCTGGTCGCTTCTTGAAGCCGGCTACGAGCCCGCCGACGTTTACTACGTCCTCGGCGACTTCGCGGCCTACCGTGACGCGAAGGATCGCATGGCCACCGACTACCGCGATGCGCGCGCTTGGGCGCGCAAGGTGTGGGTCAACATCGCTCAGTCCGGTCGCTTCTCGTCTGACCGTACGATCACCGACTATGCGAACGAGGTCTGGAAGCTCGACGCAACGCCGATCGGCTGATCTGGCGACGCGCTAGTTTCTGCTAGCTTCTCGCTGGCTTTGTGTTGGCTTTGCGCCGGCGCTCTGCTGGCTCTGACTGTGGGGGCAGGTCCGAAAGGCCTTGTCCCCGCAGTTTTCTGTGTGCGGTCAGGTTGGGGGGGGCGGGATGCCTGCTGGGGTGTGTGCCTCTGCGTGGGGTGTTTGGGGGCAGGTTTGACCGTGTGAAGCGATATTTTCACGCTGTTTGCAGTGGTTCCCGGTTTCGTTGCCTCGTATGACGTTGTCGGTCGCGTACGTGGCTCCTGCGGTCGGGTTTGGTCGTGTGAGGCGCTGTTATCTCTGCTGAGAGCCTGATTTCGTTGCCTCGTATACCGAACGAGTAGAGCACCCACCCTCCGCGTCTGTATTAAGCGCTTGACACAGTGCCTCGCGGACTGTCATAGTATTACTGTATTAATACAGCGATACAGGAAGGAGGGGGTGTGAGTATCGACGATTCTCGACCAATTTGGGTCCAGCTAGTTGAAACGTTTCGGATCAATATCGTGTCCGGAACCTGGCCACCGTCCTCGAAGATTCCTAGTGTCCGCGAACTCGCACTACAAGCGGGAGTTAATCCGAACACGATTCAGCGTGCCCTCGGCGAATTGGATCGTCAGGGACTGACCGAAGCTGAACGTGCGCAGGGGCGTTTCGTCACCGCAGACCAACACGTGATCGATGTGACCAGGGCAGAGCTCGCCCTCGATGCAACTCGCGATCACATCACTACTGTCACGCAACTTGGGCTGAGTCTCGATCGGGCGCAGGAGTTGCTTGCTGAACAGTGGACCGACATCGAACGCACAACACGCGAAGGTGATGCGCAATGACATCAACACATGCACTTGTTCGGGTGGAAAACCTGATGAAAACCTATGCGGGTGGCGCGACTGCCCTGCAAGGTGTGAATTTTGAGCTCAAGCCGGGCACAATCACCGGCTTGGTTGGCGAAAACGGTTGTGGTAAGACGACGCTACTGAAGATCATGGCGGGCGTTCTTTCCGATTGGGACGGGACTGTCCTGATCGCAGGTGAGAAGCCGGGAGCCACCACGAAGGCACACGTCGCATTCCTTCCCGCCTCGGATTTCTTGGATCCGATGTGGGATGCGAATAAAGCGATTGACGTGTACTCGCGTTTCTATTCGGATTTCTCGGCCAAGAAGGCGCGTGAAGGAATCGACTACTTCGGATTGCAAGCGGATCAGCAGCTGAAGTCCATGTCGAAGGGCATGGGGGAGAAACTACAGATTGCTCTGCTGATGGCACGCAGTGCTGAGCTGTACCTGTTGGACGAGCCTCTGTCAGGTGTGGATCCAGCGGTGCGCGACACGATCATGCAGGGGATTCTGCGCGACTTTAACCCGGATTCGGCGATGCTGATTTCCACTCATTTGATTGCTGACGTGGAGCAGATTCTGGATGACGTCATCATGATGCGGGCGGGTACTGTGCTTGTTCACGCGAATGTGGACGATCTGCGAGCCGAGTATGGCCTGTCGCTGGAGGGTATTTTCAAGAAGGAGTACCGCTGATGTTTGGTACGTTGTTTGGGTATGAATTGCGTGAGAACGCGAAGGCGGTTGTGCAAACGTTAGGCATCCTGCAGGTCATGTGCCTTGTTGCCTTCGTGGCAGTCGCTGTTGATTTCCCCGTGTTTTCAGGCTTTTCTAGTAGCTTTGCTCTGCTTGTGGCTCCGATGATGCCGGTTGCTGTTCTACTTGTTCTGGCTCAGGCGTATTGGAAAAGTATGCACGGCCAGATGGCGTACTTTACGCATTTGCTGCCGGTTCGTGGCCGTGATCTTTTCTGGTCGAAAGTGCTGGTTGCCTTGGCGTATGCGTTAGTGGCGATCGTGCTAACCCTGTTGAACTGGGGTGTGCTGGCTCTACTGAAGGCTCACAAGGCGGAGCTGAGCGTGCAGGAGTTCTGGCATCGCACCGCTGTTATTTGGGATCTTCCGAGCTGGATTGTCTGGTTCGCTGTGGTGGCTGTTGTGGTGCAGTTGGTGACGATTGTTCTTGAGGTCGCTGCTGGAATGAGCTTGAGTGCCCGCGAGCGTTGGCAGAAGCATGGCTTTGGAGCTGCGATAGTGGGTTTCGTGATCCTCTATCTGGCGAATCAGGTGGTGACCTTTGTTGCGATGGCATTCTTCCCGCTGATGATGGATGTCAACACGGGCGAGTTACGTTTCGGCTTTTGGGTCACGGACCTGGTGAACGCGCTGTTAGCTGATACGGATCCGCAGTTTGTCGGCATTGGTGCGCCCGTAGGGGCGGTGTTGCTGGCAATCGGTGTCGCATGGTGGGGTGTGCGTTCGATCGAGCGCCACACATCGGTGCGTTAGTTCCACCTTCCGACTGTCGGGCTTCGTCACAATCGACGAGGTTCCGCACAGACCTTGGGGGTAGGGCGCAAATGCGCCCTGCCCCCAAGATGTATTGCATTTAAGTGTGCTTCCAGCTCTAATGGTGTTTTCTTAACTGAAATTATTATTTGGGGAATCAGTTACCAGAACTCTTGATATTCTTTGTATCCCGTGGTTCAAGTTCCACGACCTGCTGGGAATCAGTTACCAGAACTCTTGATATTCTTTTCAAGGCCGGGACATGCGTCGTAGTTTAGCTGGGAATCAGTTACCAGAACTCTTGATATTCTTTTCCTCGACAAAGACAGCCTGATCGACGTGCTGGGAATCAGTTACCAGAACTCTTGATATTCTTTGCCTGCACCGTGTCGGCCGCGAACCGTTGCTGGGAATCAGTTACCAGAACTCTTGATATTCTTTATTCAGGGCATACGGGATTAATGTTGTCGCTGGGAATCAGTTACCAGAACTCTTGATATTCTTTGCAGAACAGTTCCAGGACAAGGCAATTAGCTGGGAATCAGTTACCAGAACTCTTGATATTCTTTCGCCCCTGGGCGAACAAACGACGATCTCGCTGGGAATCAGTTACCAGAACTCTTGATATTCTTTCCCGGCCTGACGGGCACATATCCGCAGGGCTGGGAATCAGTTACCAGAACTCTTGATATTCTTTTCTACAGTCAGCCACCAACAATCCAAACGCTGGGAATCAGTTACCAGAACTCTTGATATTCTTTGTCCAAGCATTCGGGCTTGGGGGATGTGGCTGGGAATCAGTTACCAGAACTCTTGATATTCTTTCGAAGCACACGTCCCGACAGGGTTTTCAGCTGGGAATCAGTTACCAGAACTCTTGATATTCTTTTCGGCGGACTGCTCGCGGCCGCCGCCGTGCTGGGAATCAGTTACCAGAACTCTTGATATTCTTTCTACGGGGACAGGGTGCACATGTTGAGCGCTGGGAATCAGTTACCAGAACTCTTGATATTCTTTTCGGCGGACTGCTCGCGGCCGCCGCCGTGCTGGGAATCAGT
>NZ_JASOQR010000016.1:0-94151 GCF_030218905.1 Pauljensenia sp. UMB0895
CTTGATATTCTTTTCGGCGGACTGCTCGCGGCCGCCGCCGTGCTGGGAATCAGTTACCAGAACTCTTGATATTCTTTGCGATATGCCCGTTCAGCCTGTTCGTAAGCTGGGAATCAGTTACCAGAACTCTTGATATTCTTTTGGTCGAGACCGTTCCACGCGTTGCGGGGCTGGGAATCAGTTACCAGAACTCTTGATATTCTTTCCAGGTGCGCGAGGCTTGCCCAGCCGTTGCTGGGAATCAGTTACCAGAACTCTTGATATTCTTTACAAAGAGCGGACTATATGGCGTGTCTGGGCTGGGAATCAGTTACCAGAACTCTTGATATTCTTTACTCACCATTTACGGCGACGACACTCCAGCTGGGAATCAGTTACCAGAACTCTTGATATTCTTTGCAGGGCTCGGCGCGCTCATCGCGTCTAGCTGGGAATCAGTTACCAGAACTCTTGATATTCTTTACATCCCTAGGCGAACAAACGACGACCTCGCTGGGAATCAGTTACCAGAACTCTTGATATTCTTTCCAAGGCGAGCGTCTAGCCAGTTCCTACGCTGGGAATCAGTTACCAGAACTCTTGATATTCTTTTTCTGCCCCGTGCCAACACTCACTTTGAGCTGGGAATCAGTTACCAGAACTCTTGATATTCTTTCTTGACCAGACCACACGGGCGTGCCCGTGCTGGGAATCAGTTACCAGAACTCTTGATATTCTTTTGCCCGGTTCGGCGTCGTGGGTGAGCGTGCTGGGAATCAGTTACCAGAACTCTTGATATTCTTTTGCGCGCACGTGGGCGTACCTGGATTCGGCTGGGAATCAGTTACCAGAACTCTTGATATTCTTTGCCACGCTTGCAGGGCGAACGTCCACGCGCTGGGAATCAGTTACCAGAACTCTTGATATTCTTTAACTCGGGTACGCGTGCGTTCGAGTTAAGCTGGGAATCAGTTACCAGAACTCTTGATATTCTTTTTTTTGAGGATCGTCCACTTTTCGCCCGGCTGGGAATCAGTTACCAGAACTCTTGATATTCTTTACCGGCCACGGCATATCCTGCGTTTCCTGGCTGGGAATCAGTTACCAGAACTCTTGATATTCTTTGCGCGAGCGGCAGCAACACGACCGAGAAGCTGGGAATCAGTTACCAGAACTCTTGATATTCTTTAGAGCCTGTGGTTTTCCGCAGAATAGCGCGGGAAAGTGCCTTTGAGGCGTCAGAAAATCATCAATTGTTCTGGCGCCTCATCTGCTACTTGCTCACGTGCGTTCTCAAAACAGTAAGCAGACGACCACTGGCGATCAGTCACGGCAAGCACCCGAACCTTCCCTCCCGTTGGCAAGGATCCCTTAATCGCTTTGATCGTCGTCATATCGATTCCGCCAGTCGGCCAATACTTTACGTACACACTGAACTGAACCATCAAAAAACCGCGATCAAGCAAGAATTTTCGAAAACGTGTTGCCTCACGACGCTGCGGAGCCGTTAAAACAGGCAAATCAAACATCGCAACACACCACATCGGAGAATCAGGCATTCTTGAGATCCGTATTCAACGCTGATGGCCCCTGCCACGAAGGAACCGGGAGTTTTTCAATATCTCCTTCGACATAACGCCCATACTGTTGGGCGAGATCTAATAAGACACGTGGAACACTTCCGGCATCATTGAACGTCTGCATTGCAGCTGCAACCAAGCGTTTCTTCACACTTCGATCCGAAGGAGTAGCATCTGCCGGAAGGAACATCGCAATCTCATCAATACATGGTCGAAATGGTTCAATCAGATCATCAACAAGGTTGAACATATTTGAACGCCCTCGATGGAAAACCCCATTCGCAGGTCCAAGACCAGCGGCAAGAACAGCTCGGATTCCATGGCCACGTAGGATCGCATATCCATAATCGAGGCAGGAATTGGGGCCAAATAATGCGCCGATTCCTGGTGTTCGTTTTCCGAGAGTGTCTGAAAACTTACTCCAATAGATGCGCGCTGCTTGCCCTTCAAGATTGCTAGGGTCACCCGAACGAACTTGGCCAGCGATGTGTTCTAATTCTTGCGCTCCAGGCCTATTGAGATTTCGCAGAACTGCTGCCTGCCCTTGAATCTTTGAGCGAACAATACGTCCCCAAGCATTTTTCCTGCGAGGCAGACTCAACTCGAGCTGTGCTTTGTGGCGTGCTCCAACACGAGTGTGCTCTGACCATGAAAAGGCTCCCGATTCTGGAACTCCGCGCCAGTCGCAGAACAATACAGCGATATCTTTGTCCGTTAATCGATGGATTACACCTGCAGAAAACGAGACCTTCATTCCGATCAGAACAACGGCAACATCAGCAACGGATACTCGTTGGCTCACGCCATCAGAATTAACGACAACAATGGCACCGTCGTCCGAGTGGATCTTCCCTTCAAAAGAGGTGAAGTCCAGTATCCGCCACTGGCTACTCATCCCTATTGCAACTTACTCGAAAGGGGAAGGGAACGGTGTGAAACTACTCGTGGTTTTCCGTGCGTATCACGTCGATACAGAAAAACATTCCCAATTTTCAGAAGTTTATCAATAGCAGGCCGCCAGCCTTTCGTTTCTACGATTTTAACGATGTCGTCTGGGGCGTCGTCAGCTAAGCCTTCGCTTGCGATGAGCAGTGGTTTCAAACCGAGTTTAGCTTTATCTGGGAACCCAGTAACCTCCCACCTCGTTGCCTGCGGGTAGGTTTCATTGAAGGTTCCGATCTGTCCTGTCGTGAATCCAGACGGATCAATCTTCAACTCGTCCCCGACAACTAGCCAGCCAATTTGCTCAGCTGTTCCATTAGCGAGGGCCTCCCTCAACTTCGGAACTGCCGTGCGCACGCTGATCGTGTTTGCTGGAAGTTCAACAGTCAATAGATCCTCCTTCTGGAAGCGCACCAGATCGCACTGATAGACACGCAACATCGCATACGTTGTATTCTTACCCGAGATACGGAAGATGCGAGCGTGATGGATCCCAGCTCCGATCTCGCAGTAGCCTCCACGAATAGCCAAATAAGCGGCTGCAGTCGGGAAAAAATCCACGGTTTCGTTCGGACCCAAACGCTTGTCGTGAAGACGAATAGTGCGCGAAGGATTCGCTGGCAAACCTTCCTTTGGATCGAAATCCGGATCTCGTGTCAGTGCTGTCCACAAAGCAGGAGTCGAGGCGCGGTCAATCAGCTCCACTGGCATCGCATCGCTGACAATGCGCTTATCGGATGCTTTAAAAGGCTTCACAGTGTCCTCGTGCACCGAACTAGAGCCAAGTCGAAGACGTTTGTTCTGGCAGATCGGGATGCGATCTTCTGCTAAGAAAACATTGAACAACTCAGAGGCACGAACCATTTCCTCGCACCAGTGTTCCCAACGCTTCCGTGCGGTATCACTTCCGCCGGTAAAGGACTTCCAGGTTTCCTGTTCACCTAGTACTCGCTGGGATTCGCGCATATTCATGCGTAGTGCAATAGTCTGAGCAATCCCGGGCTCCATCAAAGCAATCGTTAATGCATCCATCGCATGATGGCGCCGATCCAAACGCGTTTTACCCTTTCCGCCGATCAGATTAACTCGGCTCTCAAACCCAGATGCGCGACGTCCCTCTGCAGTTACAGCACCACGGAACACCCGAACCGTCACATCGTTTTCTGCTGAACGGTAGAAGCCCTCAATGCGATGACGTAGTTCGTTCGCCATCCACGCAACAGATTCCAGCGATCGACCATCGATCTCCGCATCAGCATGCTTCGTTTTCAGACGCAGACGAATCGCCTTCCTGAAGTCGTTCATTTCACGACCATTCATGCCGGGTTCAATCCTCATATCACTGACGCGCTTGTACGCTTCCTTCAGGCTGACTCCTGGTCGTTTAGTCTGTTCAGCCCAGACAGCGAAGGGAAGATTCGACTTCTGGTGATTGCACGCTCGGCAAACAGCAGCAAGGTTTTCACGAGTGTTTGTTGATGCAGCACCTTTTCGAGGAACAATGTGATCCATCTCAGCATCGGTATAGGTAATCGGCATGCCACAGTACAGGCATTGGCAATTCTGTCGTTGTAGAGCCAAATAACGCGTCAGCTCTGACCCACGAGGCTTTCCACCAATATCGAGACGCTCACGCATTTCAGCGAAGATTTTCTCGTTGCGATTACGGCGCGTTTGCAAAGAACGTTGATATTCGCGTGAAGCTTTTTCGCTACCGAGAGCGTCTCGGACATGCTCAATGTTGACCGATTCTGGAGTTCCCCACTGGTTTGTTGCAGCACTAATCCAACGCGCAACCTGCTTCAAAACACGATCAACGGCTGGGTTTCCAACAGGCTGTCCAATCGGCTCGGCTGGGGGAGTCCACGAATCATCCACCCCGAAGGCGATCTTACGAGCAGAGTGCAGATCGCACCCTTCGGACAGCATCGTATTGGTCAGTTTTTCCAACGAATCAACAGAGTAGGCTGCGCGACCACCAGGCAATTCAACTTTATCTAGAGCCTCTAGCTCTTCATCAGTGAAATCAGACAGGAACTCGCGCACGTCGTCATCAGCAAGCGACCCCTCGTCATCAGAGCCCACGTTGGACAGAGCGTTCACCATGGCACAGCGGTGATCGTAATCAGCATCTTTCCACCATGCGGAGAGCTTCTTCAGCTTTCCATTGAGAATCTTCTGCGATGTGACATCAAAAGGTGGTCGTGTACTGGGAGCAATCCCATCGAACCCCTCGGTGGCTGTTCCTTTCAGATGTGAACGCGGAATCTCAAGATTATCGGCGACCTCTTCCCATGTCGGAGCCTCAGTGAGACCAGCTTGATTCAGGAAATCAACAACAATCTCCGTCTCTTCTGGGGTTAGTGCACGAAGCTCTGTCCCTTCTTTGATACGTAGATTCTGGACGATGCTGACGATACGGAACTGCTGGAACGCAGGATGAGCTTTCTCTGCACGAAGCCCGTGTGCTCCCGGTAAAACATCTTTACCGACCCGCTTAGCGGCGCTTCCCTTCGGCGATTCGGCAGCAAAAACAAAGCCAATGATCTTCTTCAGGAGATCATTATCAAGCCCCTGAACGGTAGCAATACGCCGAAGCTCATTCGCGTTATCAGACTGCATGAGCTTGCCACCCAAGATTCCCTTTGGGCCACGCAACTTGCCTGTTTCAAACACATCAAGATAGACAGAGATGAGCTGCGCAGGAGTCTGATCGGCTGTTAAGGAAATACCTGTCTTTTCAGAAACCCGTTCAGCAAGAGCCTTCAACTGCTCGGAAGGATCCGCCTGAATGTGAAGAGACGAAATACGAGCATAGGGGCTACGCCACCCACGATGACGTGCCATATGGCGGAGCGCAATCGACAGTAGCTTGTCTTGTTCTGCTTTATCGTCAATGTGTTCCGTTGCAAGACGTGCACGAATTCGCCACGGAGAACGTGCGTCAGTAATAGTTGCGAGATCAACCAGTGGCCAGCCACATTCTTCAATGAAGGCGTCAAGCTCGTGTAGGCGCTTCTTGCGACGGCGGATGAGTCGACGCGTTCGTCTTGCTACCCCAGCTTCTGCCAATCGAGTCGTCGCAGTCTTATTTCCACCAGGATCAATGCCTGAATCGTGCATATGCACCATTGAGTTCAAAAGCTGAATCGGCATACCCGATTCATCGACCTCAACCGCACAAAAACCAATGGAGTGTGTGCCTACGTCAATGCCAACACGGTAACGAAGCTGCTGAGAAGCGTCCTTGCAAAACATGTTTTTATAGTGACATAGACCATGTAGAAATGAAATTGCATTCGCGTCTTATTCAGGTATCAGCCCTCTCATCAGAGAAAACAGAGGGAACAAAAAGACCGGGCCACTCGAAAGAGTGACCCGGTGGAGCATTCAACGCCGCTAACGAGTCGGCGCTTACTGGGAATCAGTTAAGTGCCACTATACACGTGCGAGCCTCCCAATGGGAGCGTTTTACACAACCCAATGCTCAAGAAAGATGAGAGGCACGAACGAATGCCTTACTCGGCGCTGCCACCCTTGTCCTTACGACGGCGCACACGCTGACGCCGAGCCTTCGGCGCTGAGCCCTCAGTGCGCGGAGCCTGCGTGTGGTTGCCACGACCGCGCCCCTTCGTTCCACGGTCAGAACGACCCTGCTGGCCCGCATGGAACTCGCGATCCCCGTCCTTTGAACGGCGATTACGTTCCGGTGAGTGCGAGCGACCCCTCGAACCGGATCCACCCTTGCTACCTCCGCGCCCCGAACCGGAGCGAGCACCCGAACGGCCTAAGCGGCCTCGTGAACCGTGAACGCCACGCGGTGAAGAACCACCCAAGTCCTCTAGGACCTCGGCGTTCAAGCCCGCAAGCTTACGCTGGGCGCGTGGCAGGCGACCCGTGGTTTCCGGTGCAATATCAAGGTCGGTGAACAGGTGGTCAGAGGTGTGGTAGGTCTCCAGCGGTTCTGGAACCCCCAAGCCCAACGCCTTCGAAATCAATGACCAACGTGGCGTATCATCCCAGTCCACGAACGTGACCGCGACGCCCGAATGTCCTGCGCGACCGGTACGGCCAATACGGTGGATATAAATCTTCTCGTCTTCGGGGCACTGGTAGTTAATGACGTGGGTGACGTCGTCAACGTCGATGCCTCGTGCAGCAACGTCGGTGGCAACGAGCACGTCCACCTTGCCATTACGGAAAGCACGCAGAGCCTGCTCACGAGCACCCTGACCCAAGTCACCGTGCAACGAACCAACTGCGAAACCACGCTCCGTCAGATCCTCGCCAAGGCGGGCAGCAGTGCGCTTCGTGCGACAGAAAATGATCGAACGGCCACGGCCCTCAGACTGGAGGATTCGCGCGACAACCTCGACCTTATCCATTGCGTGAACACGGTAAATCACCTGCTTGACGGAGTTCACGGTCTGGTTCTGATCCTCGGGATCTTGAGCGCGAATGTGCGTCGGCTGTTCCATGAACTTACGAGCCAAAGCCACAACCGGGCCGGGCATGGTTGCCGAGAACAGCATCGTGTGGCGGTTCGCGGGAGTGCGTGCAAGCAACGTCTCAACGTCGGGCAGGAAGCCCAGGTCGAGCATCTCGTCGGCCTCATCCAAAACGACCGTCTCGGCACCGTTCAGATGCAGAACACCCTTTCGGAGCAGGTCAATCAGACGACCGGGCGTGCCCACAACAATGTCCGCGCCCTTTTTCAACGCCTCGATCTGAGGTTCGAACGCGACACCACCGTAAATTTCCACGATGCGTGTCGACAGGTAGGCGGCAGCCTCGCGCAGGTCAGTGGCCACCTGCTTCGTCAGCTCGCGTGTCGGCAGGATGATCAGAGCCTGAGGCATGTTCGGGTTCAGCAATTCGTCATAGCCCTCTTCATCAGGAGCAATAACGTCTTCCAGAACCGGAATACCGAAACCGAGCGTCTTGCCCGTACCCGTCTTCGCCTGACCAATAATGTCGTGGCGATCAAGAGCCGGCGGAAGCGTCAGCGCCTGAATGGGGAACGGGTGCGTGATTCCCTTATCTTCCAGCGCGTCAACGATCGGGTCGGTCACGCCAAAATCAGCGAAGGACTTGTGCTCAAGATCCTCGTCGCCCGTGTCCACAACGTCCGGCGTTGCTTCGGGTTCAACAGCGACCGGAACAATAGTGCCTAGGCGGACAACGCCTGCGGAGTATTCAACGGTTTTCGGCTTGCTTGCCTCCTGCACGTCAGCTACTTGAGTGAATGCGGTGGCCTCGTCATTTTTTTCAACGGGCACATCGGTGCCCTGGGTATTCGTGGAAGTCACGATCTGCCTTCTCTCCCGGAAACGCCGGGGTGGGGGTAGCAGCCGATCGCGCATTATCGAGGCGCCAAGCGCGCGCAAAAACGTGGTATTCAAAGCGACCGGTCAGCTATGGTCACTCCCATTGTACGTTGGCATCTCAGTTTTCAGCCCGAGGATATGGTCACACTACATTCACGAGGCCACCCCGACCGCCCGGGTGCGCACGTTCAGTATGCGCACGGGGTGGGGAAAGTGCGCAGGTTGCGTGGACATCCGTCTTCGCGATTGAGATATCGGGGGAGTGCAGACGAGGCTAGGCTGAGAACATGGCTACTGAAAACGGTGCGGTTGAAGCCGCAGATATTGAAGTAATCGGTCTGCTCGCGTTCACGGCACTCGCCGCAATGACGCGACTGTCAAAGGACGGCGATCAAGCGCCGACCATCGAAGCCCATATCGAGCATGCGCGTATGTCCGCACGGGCTTTTGAACTCTTCACCCAGCTTGAAGCCTGGTGTACGAACCGTGACATCGACCTGCCTGCAGCAGCTGGGCAGTACAACGGTCTCTACGACGATCTGGATGCTCGCACACGCCCGACAACATGGTTCGAACGCTCAGTGAAAACCTACGTGACCATGGGAATCATCTCTGACCTGCTCGGCGAAATCGCTAGCCGGCACGAACTCTTCATCGAAGAAGCCGGAAACTGGGATGTCACGCAGGGGGAGTGGGTTCGTGAGAATATCGCTCCGCTGATCTCCGCAGACGAGCAACTCGGCGCCCGCCTGTCCTTGTGGGCGCGACGCGTCGCAGGTGAAGCATTCGCTCTAGTGCGCGCAACACTGTTTACGCACCCCGCCCTTGGCCAAGACCCCGACACTGTTGATGCGATCGTCGCATTCGTCACCAAGCGTCACGGTGAACGTATGGAGCAGATTCATCTGAAGGCCTAACAGCGTCAACTCTCAGCCTGACACACCTGAACGCTCTTCTGCGAGCTGCGGAAGAGCGTTCAGTGTATGAAGACCGGGCTTCAGATCATGAAGCCAACGCGCCGCTTGGGCTCGTCGGCAATCTGCACGAAAGTCAGCGCGTGTCCGGGCACGAGATAACGAGCGCCCTCGGCGTCCGTCAGATCCAGAAGAGAGTCGCCTGTGAGCGCTTGAGCGACCTTTGCAGTCAGCTCATCAGCGGTCAGATCCAACTCAAGATGCAGTTCACGAGTGCTTTCGCGAACGCCGACGATGATATTCATACCCACTCCTTCACTCAATGAGTGATCTGTTTTTCGAACCTGACTTTAATGCTATGCACATTGGTTTCTACATGCCTCCTGAGATGATTACCCTATGAGCGAAATAAACGTACAGATTGCTACGCGCCCGCATGGATGGGCGGATATTCCGCCGCTGAATCATGCTCAGAAACAGGCATGCGATTCAGCGGAAATGCATTCTCTTATCGTTCGTGGTGCGCCAGGTTCGGGGCGGTCGACATGTGCGTTAGAAGTCTTCCGCCGTGCAATTGAAAAAGGCGAAGATGCCGTCATCATTGTTCCTGACCGCGTTCGTGCGCAGATCATGACCCCTCGGGCTCAGTTTTTTGCTCCCCGTACTCTTCGACCTGTTCGTACCCTGTCAGCTTTCGCGTATCGGATTGTGAATCAGTGGCGCGTTGAACGTCAAGAACCCCTGGGTGGCATTGAGCTTGTCACCGGCGCAATGCAGGATCAGCTGATCCAAGATCTACTGGAATCAGCTGACATTGAATGGCCGGACTCAATCTCGCAGGAAATGCGCGGAATGTCTGCTTTCCGCGATGAACTCAGGGATCTGTTTTCGCGCGCGGGTGAAGCCGGAATGGACGGTATCGCGCTCAGTCGCGCCGGTCACGACTTTGATAAACCCCAGTGGGTCGCAGCCGGTGAACTGCTCCAACGCTACCTTGAACAACCTCAATTCGCTCTTGAGTATCAGGGCACACTGGCGGTTGACATTTCTCGTATCCAAGCCCTGGCAGCAGATGTTCTTGGACAGTGGCAGGACAAAGCTGCTTCTCTGGGTATCACGGGCGAACGGCCACTTCCTGACCTCGTCATCGTCGACGACCTGCAGGACTGTACGGCATCCACGATCACTCTGCTCGCCCAACTGCATCAGCTGGGTACTCGTATTGTCGCTTTTGCTGACTCAGATGTTGCCGTCGCTACGTACCGTGGTGGTGAGCCCCATTTGGACGGTCGCCTTGAAAAGAAGCTCCATCTGAATTCTCATGAGCTGGGTGACGTGTACACAACCGCGCCCGTTCTGCGTGAACGCTACAAGGTGATCGCCCAGGGCATTGCGCATTCGGACGACAATCCTCGGCGTCAATGTGGGGTTGCTCCGCAGGCTCAGAAGCTCGACGGCAAGGTAATCACCCACGTTGGTGGCTCATACGCGCAGCTTGGTGCACACGTATCGCATGCCCTGCGTGCCCACTTCTTGCACGACAAGATTGCTTGGAAGGACCAGGTCGTCATCGTCAGATCAGAGGCCCTCGCTGAAGAAACTCGTCGCTATTTACGTCGCGGTGGAATCCCAGTTACCTCGCACTCTACTGCCTTCGATTTCCGGAGTATTGCAACAACTCGCATTCTTCTTGAGCTGATGAGTTCTCACCCGCAGGCGCGTGGCGATGAATGTGCAGAGGCTCTTATTTATTCGCCACTGATCCAATGCGATGGGATGAAACTCTATTCGCTTCTTCAACGGGTCAGCGCATGGATGGGTGCAAGCGTCCAGGATGCTCCGCTGGTTACGGCTTCCACGTTGATGAGTCAGCCGGATCTTTTGACGAACGAGGACATCGGTTTTGTTCCGCCGGAATTGCAACGCGCGGCGCAGATGTGGGGCATTTCAACGGATCAAGAACAACGTCCACGTCAGCTTCTATGGACGCTGTGGGATGCGGCAAATGTTGGTGACGACTGGAAAGAGCGCGCTCTAGCCAATGATCAGGACTCATCTTGGTACGACGACCAGCTGGACGCTGTTCTCTCCCTGATGCGCGTGGCAGACGTCTGGGAGCAACGTAACCCTGATGGGAACGCCCGCGATTTTGCAAAAGAACTGCTTGATCACACTGTCCCCATCGATACGATCAGTCGCGTTGCAGTACGGCCTGACGGTGTCCGTGTGATTACTCCGGCACAAGCGATGGGTCGCCATTGGAGCGTAGTCGTCCTCATGGGGTTGCAAGACGGTGTGTGGCCAAATACGCGCCTGCGCACACGCGCGATGCGTGGTGACCTGCTGGCGGATGTTGCTTTAGGTAGGACAGGTGACGGCGCGAATGGGCGTGTTCTTCTCGATGAACCTCAGGTGGCGCGCAGAGCTGTCCTTGATGACGAACGTCGTCTGCTGGCAGCCGCAGTTTCTCGATGTTCAACATATCTGCATCTTGGTGTTGTCGTCGCTGAAGACTATGCGCCTTCACGCTTTTACGCGATTCTTGTGAATCCTGAAGGCCAAGAGGGCGGTGACATAGCAGTTCCGACTCCGGCACCTGCTCCTTTGAACCTCGAAGGTCAGATCGCTGAACTCCGTCGTGCTGCATCTGCGCCCGATGAAAGCGAAGACGAATCGACGGCAGCATCTCTTCTTGCTCTTTTGGCTCGAGAAGGCATTTCCTCGGCGGACCCCGATGAATGGACTGGTGAAGGTCCGCTGACTTCCCAGCAACGCATTGCCTCTCAACGCGTTGTTCTTTCTCCGTCGCGTATCGAAGCGATGATGGATTGTCCTCTTCGCTGGTTCTTCTCGTCTATCGGTGCGCAGCCTCGTGCCACGAATGCTCAATCAGTTGGGCAAATAGTCCACGAGCTTGCTGAAGTCTTCCCTCGCGGGAGCGCAGAAGAACTCCAATCCCACCTGCTCCAGGAGCTAGAAAGAATCGATATCGATATGCAGACCTGGGGCGGAATTGAGTTTAAAGATGCCGCCCTCGACAAGGTTGAGCATCTTGCTGAATACCTCGCGCAATGTCCGCACGACATTGAGATTGCTACCGAACGGGCGATCGAAGTCGACATGGATGGCGTCACGATCCGTGGACGCCTGGATCGCCTTGAGGTTGACCCCGATGGTCGCGTTCGCATTGTTGACTTTAAAACAGGAAAAGTTGCGACCAAACAAGAAGCAAAAGATCACGCTCAGCTGGCGATCTATCAGATTGCTCTCGCTCAGATGATCGCAAACGGTGCAGACCTAGGGCTTGACCGTCAGGCCAGTGAAGTCAACGGTGCCAAGCTGGTCTTTCTGGCAAAGAAACTGCAAGAGCGCACGCAAAGCGTTCTTGACGAAGACGAAAAATGCGCCTGGCATGCCGTTATTCAAAGCGCAGGAGAAATCGCGCGTGGCATTCGCTTGCAGGCGAAACCAGATAATACGAAGTGCTCACGGTGCGTGTTTGCGCGCTCATGTCCTGCACAAGACAGCGGTCGAAGGACGGTGGACTGAACAATGACACAGCATGTCTATAGCGCTGAAGAGATCCAGCGACTGATTAACCCCAAAATCCATCCGACCCCAGAGCAAATTAAAGTCATCGAATCACCTCTACACCCGCTGCTGGTCGTTGCTGGCGCGGGTTCGGGCAAAACGGAAACGATGGCAATGCGCGTTCTCTGGGCGGTTGCCAACGAACCGGACATCACAGCGTCGCGTGTTCTGGGCCTGACTTTCACAAAGAAAGCCGCAGGTGAACTGAAAGATCGTCTACGTTCACGATTGAAGAAACTCAGCATTGGCATCGGAGCTTCCGAAAAGGAAAAGATCAGCAACGATGATGATTCTTCTGCGAAAACAAAGATGATCGACCCGCATGAAGAACCGACATCAATGACCTACAACGCCTTCGCGGGGCAGATTGTCAGCGAACACGGTTTACGGATCGGCTTGAATCCTGACGTCACAATGCTCAGCCAAGCTGGTTCGGTTCAGCTGATGACAGACATCATGACGAATTGGCCGAAACGCCTCGATGAGAACATCACGATTTCGTCTGCGGTCACGACGGCGTTGAGCCTCAACGGACAGTTGGGGGAGCATGGACTCAGCATCGAACAAGCTCGCGAACAGTTGGGACAATTCGGAGCGGAACTCACCGAGGTCGGCGATTCTAACGAAGACGCACGTAAGGTGCAGGCGCGTAACCAGCTTCGTATCGCCCTCCTTGATCCCATTGCCCAGTTCCAACGCCGTAAGCGTGAACTCGGAGTCATGGATTTTTCGGACCAGCTGATCCTGGCCACTCGAATCGTGAATACCGTGCCCGATGTTGTTCAACAGATTCGTAAAGAATATGGGCTTGTTCTGCTCGATGAATTCCAGGACACCTCTGTCATCCAGATGGAACTCCTGTCAACGCTCTTCAAAGACCAGGCGGTGACTGCCGTCGGCGACCCGAACCAAGCAATCTACGGCTGGAGAGGTGCTTCGGCATCCTCGCTAGAATCATTCATGGAACGTTTCTGTTCTGAAGAACCCAAGCCGGAACAGACTCTGACGCTATCAACCGCGTGGCGTAACGATCGTCAGATCCTTGTATGCGCCAACGAAGTGGCAAAACCGCTTCGCTCACATTCGCATGCTGCAACGTCTCCGGTCCTCGTCGAATCTACATTGGCAACTGAAGGCGATGTTGAAATTGCCTATGAAGCTGATCGCGATGCTCAGATCGCGCACGTTGTTGACTACGTGCAACGCCTTCGCAATACCCATCGGAGTGAGTGGAAGATCGGCATTCTCTGTCGCAAGAAGAGCCACTTTCTTCCCATTGACCGCGCACTTCGCGAGCATGGCATTCCCACCCAAGTTCTCGGGCTCGGCGGACTGCTGGAACAACCGGTTGTTGCTGACCTGCGTGCAGCCCTCGAGATTACGAACTCAGTAGATGCATCTCCTGCCCTGTTGAGACTCCTTGTTCGTGAAGATATCGGAGCGTCCGACCTGCGTTTGCTGGGGCAGTGGGCAAGCCGTCTGAACCGTAAGAGCAGAGGAACTCCGTATGAGGGCGTGCTTCTGTCAGCCGTTGATTCTCCTCCGGAAGTGGGATGGACGTCTACGAATCGTCAAGCGGGATCGTCACAATCCGATTCCGTTGCAGAGAGTGCCAACGATGCTCCTCAAGAATCGGATGCGCAGACGGAGGCGCTTGATGGTCCATCGTTCTCTGAAGGTGGATATCGTCGCGTTCTTCGCCTCGGAGAGCGCCTGCGAAAACTACGCTCGTTGCGTGGGCATGGGCTGGTTGAACTCGCAGAACGAGCAAGCCAGATCATGGGGATCCTCGATGATGCGATCGCCGACCCGCTGGGTTCAGGTGCTAGGGAATCGCTCGATGCCTTTATCGACCAGATTGCAGAATACGAATCAAGCGTTGATAACCCCACTCTTGCTGGTCTTGTCGAATGGCTGAACGTTGCAGAAAGCGATCCGGCAGGGCTCAAAGGCGTTGACGTTCAACCGGACCCGTCCGCAGTGCAGATCCTGACAGTGCACGGATCCAAAGGCCTGGAATGGGATAGCGTCATTGTCTTTGGAATGTCCGATACAATTTTCCCCTCGCACCGTAGCAAGAGCGTGTATTGGCGGGACGAGCCTCCAGCCCAAACCGGCTGGGTCATGGCTCCTGAAGAACTCCCGCATCCGTTGCGAGGTGACTATGGCGACCTCCCACCTTTCACCATTGATGTTTCTAACGGACGCACCCCATCCGCAGGATTCTCAAAGTGGTTAAAGACCGTGTATGGGCCGGAACTTGGTGCACACGTAGAAAGGGAAGAACGTCGTCTGGCATACGTGGCAATGACACGAGCACGCCACACGCAACTCCTCATCGGCTCGTGGCTGGATGAGAGCAAAACCCTACGAAACCCTTCCCGCTACCTCATGGCATCACGGCATGCGATGATCGAAGACTTCGAACAGACCTTGGCGACAGGGCAAGTCGTGTGGGCAAACGGAAACGTGGATGTCAAAGACGGCAACGAGTTGCAGGAACTTCAAAAACGAATCGACGGCTTAAACGACGTCATTCCCGAAGCTCCAACATCGGAGTCGTTTGCGCAAGACAGTGAGGAAGACACCATCTACTTCCCCTTCGAAATTGGTCCATCACGTCAAGCGGTTGCCAAAGGAGCCCAGCGCGTGCGACAAGCTCAAGCAGAGCTGAAAACGGACGCCGACGTCTTCGAACTGCTCGACGCCTTGGGTGAATCTCAGCGCGTTAAAGACGTGACAGCGCTCATTGAGGAACATCGACTTGCATCAAGCAAAGAAACCATGGTGATCCGCCAGGATCATATTCCGGCAACCTCGGTTTCAAAGATGCTCGAAGACATCGACGCGTTTGCTCTGGATATGCGCAGACCCATGCCCGCTCAACCCAGCGACAGCGCAACGCTTGGAACGATTTTCCACGCGTGGGTTGAACGACAACTGCATCTTGCCAGCCCAGAAGAACGCGATGAGCCCGTTGCTGGGATCGAGACCCTTGATGATCACGAACGCGCCCGATTGCGACACATGCAGGACAACTTCGTCGAGCTTCCCATCGTCAAAACGGGCACACCGATCGCCATCGAAGAAGCATTCAGCGTCAAGGTCGCTGATATTTCAGTCAATGGCAGGATCGACGCTGTCTTCGAAGACAAACACGGTAAAACAATCATCGTCGACTGGAAGACAGGGCGGGCTCCACACAGGAACACGAAGAAGGAAACACTGCGTTACTACGCGACTCAGCTCCGCCTCTACCGGCTGGCCTGGTCGCAACTCACCGGGCTCGCGGAAGAATCAATCACTCCGATGCTTGCCTTCGTGGACGCTAACACAACTGTTTCCCTTGATGATCTGGTGAAACTAGGTGGTGCAGGCCTTGAAGAAAGCCTAGAAGACGAAGTGAAAAGGACCTTGAAGCGGGCCTAGGCGCAAAATACAGTTCGGGCCCACACGACAGTTCGTGCCCACACGGACACCGCGTGGGCACGAACAAATGCGCCAAATATGCTTCGCCGGAACTTGCTTCAGTCTCTGGCCATTACTCCTGATCCAAGAAGTGCAGGCGCTCAGTCGGAGCCTCGTTCACATCGGTAGAAGCGCGTAAGACGGACGAAGGCGAGGGAACCGAAGACGTGGAAGCCGAATCGGATTCTGACTGAGAACCGGACTGTTGCGGATCGTCATTATCTGCGCGGTCATCATCTACGCGCTTATTGGCATCGTCGTAGTCCGCAAGCAACGTTTCAACGTCGTGCCCGTGACGCCCATGACGCCCAAACCTGGTGAAAAGTGATGCTGGCAAACCAAATCGTGTTGCAAGACTCGCCTTTTCTTCGGGCGCGTCCTGATCACAATCAGCATCGACTTCGGAGTAAGAGTCATCGTCGGCACAACGATCCGGGGCTGCGTAGTCGTCCGAATCCGAGTAATCGTCAGAATCTGAAAGATTGGCGGCGCCGAGGCGGCCTGCTACGACGTTGAAATCAATGACCTCAGTCTTCTGGTTCGCAAGCTCTGCGCCAGCAAAGGAGGACGTGGAGAAAGCTGGTGCCCGGCGCGAAGAAGAAGCAGAATCGGAGGCAGAGGAGACGGAAGGCGACGGCACGGAAGCAGAAGATGCAGGCGATGGGGCGGAAGGTGCGTATGCGGAAGCAGAAGATGCAGACGACGATGGGGCGGAAGGTGCGGTAGTGCCAGAATCAGAAGCCTGAGAATCCTGCGTCTGAGCAGCATGCGCATGCGGGCGTTCAACGATTTGCGCGTCCCCCAGATCTGTTGAAAGCTCACTGAGCATGTGGCGCGCGTCAGAAATGATGCTTCGGTCTTCCGCGTGCAAGCCGTGAACCAGCCAGCGCACAATAGCAAGCTCAGACAACAGTTGCGCACGAGTAAATAACTGCAGATCAGCAACCGTTCGTTCCTGAGAATATGCGGCGCGGAAACGCTCCAAGAAAGCATCCGATGCAGACGCAAGAACCCACGCGATGTCCTGAGCGGGATCGCCGACGTGCGCAGAAGTGAAGCCAGTCATCGCGCGAACAATGCCAGCGTCGACGATGACGGAATTGCCTTGAATATCGCCGTGGATCGGGGCTGCGGGGAAGCGCCACAATGACAGATCCTCAAGGGCTGCTTCCCAACGGTTCCAGAGGTTCGCGGGAATCAGGACCTGAGACGCCACCTCGTCAAGCATCGCCAGATGGCGTTCGCGACATTCAGAGACGGAGTATGCGGGCAGGTTAATGCCGGTGTAAATGACCGGAGGAAGGTTGTGAAGTGCTGCAAGGGCTTTACCGAGCGAAGCGGGAAGAAGGTTCGGATTGTCGAAGTCGTCGTCGCTCATCGGGTGCCCGCCAAGGTCTTGGTGGACGATGACACGATCACCTTCAGGGGTCAGGGTTGTGCCGTGGATTCGCGGGACCTCGAAGGGGATTTTCTTCGCGTCTTTTGCTTTCGCCAGCCGGGTGAGGACGCCTGACTGAGCGTCCAAATCGAGTCCGCCGACGCTGGAGTGCGGGCAGGTGACGGTCCATTTATTGCCGGCTGAATCGATGATGCCGGTGACGGAAAGAACCTCGTCGGCAAATTGTGGTTCGCGCAGACCCGCAACGGAAAGTCCGGGGACAGCGGCGGTCGCTAGGGCAGCAAGTTCAAGCGGAGTTTTCGGGCGCATCACAGTTTAACGGTACATGGGTGTGTGCCTGAAGCGATGGTGCGGCTTGCGCTTCGTCAGGTTTTTGTGGTCGACGAGGCCGGCCTCGCCGATGATTTGGCTGAATGCCGTAGTGAGTGGCCGGTTCGGGAAGAGGTTCAAAGTATGTGATCTTTCTTGAAAGGGTCAATATGTGGAAAGGGATGGTCAAGTATGTGTAATACATGCCCATAATTAGGGCATGAGCACACTTGACATGAATCGTTTGTCCGACACTCTTCGACCTGTTTACGAGGCCGTTGTTGCCCGCGACCCGGGGCAGCCCGAATTCCACCAGGCCGTCTACGAGGTCCTGCTGACGATTGCTCCGCTTGCCGAACGCAAGCCTGAATACGCTGACCTTGAGATCTTCAAGCGCGTTGTCGAACCGGAACGCCAGATCATGTTCCGTGTCCCTTGGATGGACGACAACGGCAAGATCCAGGTGAACCGTGGCTACCGCGTTGAGTTCAATTCCGCGATCGGCCCGTACAAGGGCGGTCTGCGCTTCCACCCGTCCGTCAACCTGTCGATCATTAAGTTCCTTGGCTTCGAACAGATCTTCAAGAACTCCCTGACCGGCCTGCCGATTGGTGGTGGCAAAGGTGGCTCCGACTTCGACCCGAAGGGCAAGTCCGATGCTGAGGTCATGCGTTTCTGCCAGTCCTTCATGACTGAGCTCTACCGCCACATCGGTCCCGACACCGACGTTCCCGCAGGTGACATCGGTGTTGGTGGTCGCGAGATCGGCTACCTCTTCGGCCAGTACAAGCGCATCACCAACCGTTACGATGCGGGTGTCCTGACGGGCAAGGGTCTGAACTGGGGCGGTTCCTTCGCGCGTACCGAAGCAACCGGCTACGGCTTGGTCTACTTTGCCGAGGAAATGCTGAAGTCGAAGGGCACCTCGTTCGACGGCAAGAAGGTCGTCGTTTCCGGCTCCGGGAACGTTGCCATCTACGCGACTGAAAAGGCTCAGCAGCTGGGCGCGACTGTCATCGCCGTCTCGGACTCCTCCGGCTACGTGGTGGATGAGGCTGGCATCGACGTTGCACTTTTGAAGGACATCAAGGAAATTCAACGAGGCCGCGTTTCCGACTACGCCAGCGAGCGTTCGTCGGCGCGATTTGTTTCGGGCGGCTCCATCTGGGATCTGCCGTGTGACGTCGCTCTGCCGTGTGCAACTCAGAACGAACTCCCCGTTGAGGCCGCGAACACCCTGATTAAGAACGGCGTCCAGCTGGTCGCTGAGGGCGCAAACATGCCGACCACCCCGGAAGCGATTGAAGCCCTGCAGTCCGCGGGTGTTGCCTACGCTCCCGGCAAGGCGTCGAACGCGGGTGGTGTTGCCACCTCCGCTCTGGAAATGCAACAGAACTCGGGTCGTACGCAGTGGACGTTCGAGGAAACCGACGCGAAGCTTCACCAGATCATGGTGAACATCCACGCAAACTCGGTTGCAACTGCCGAAGAATACGGTGTGGCCGGAGACTATGTTGCTGGCGCAAACCTTGCAGGCTTCCTGAAGGTTGCTGACTCGATGGTTGATTTTGGTCTGATCTGATCAGCCGTATTGTGAGCATCTGAACGCTTCAAACCCTGCCCGGTGGCGGTGTGTAGGTTGAACCTCATACCGCTACTGGGCAGTGATGTATCTACCAGATGCTCTGAATCGACTAGTGTAGTGGCGTGGCTACAGAATTTTCAGAAGAGATCCAGAACCTGCGTACGACTATGGAGAACGTCCTCGCGGTCGTCCAACCCGATAAGCTCCGTAGCCAAATTGAAGACCTCGAGAAGCAGGCAACGGCCCCCGATTTGTGGGATGACCCGTCACACGCCCAGGAAGTGACCTCGGCCCTCAGCCATCGTCAAAGCGAACTCGATCGCGTGACCAAGATGGTGGATCGCATCGATGATCTTGAAGCCATGGTTGAAATGGCAGGTGAAGATCCTGAAGAATCCGCAGAGATCCTGGAAGAAGCCGACGGAGATCTTGCCACGTTGAAGGCCGATATCTCCGACCTTGAAATTCGTACCCTGCTTGATGGTGAGTACGACGAGCGCAATGCTGTCATCACGATCCGCTCCGGCGCAGGTGGTGTTGACGCCGCTGACTTCGCAGAGATTCTGCTTCGTATGTACCTGCGTTGGGCAGAACGCCACGGCTACCCGACCAAGGTGATGGATACGTCTTACGCCGAAGAAGCTGGCTTGAAGTCGGCAACCTTCGAAGTCCAGGCTCCCTACGCCTACGGCACCCTCTCGGTTGAAGCAGGCACTCACCGTCTGGTCCGAATCAGCCCCTTCGACAATCAGGGACGTCGCCAGACCTCCTTCGCGGCAGTCGAAGTTATCCCGCTGATCGAATCCACCGACCATATCGAAATTCCGGAAAACGAACTGAAGATCGACGTCTTCCGCTCGTCCGGTCCCGGTGGTCAGTCCGTGAACACGACCGACTCCGCTGTTCGTATGACGCACATTCCAACCGGCATTGTCGTGTCGATGCAGGACGAAAAGTCGCAGATTCAGAACCGAGCGGCCGCTCTTCGAGTCCTCCAATCCCGACTTCTTGTCCTTCGCCATGAAGAAGAACAGGCGAAGAAGAAGGAACTCGCCGGTGATGTGAAGGCATCGTGGGGTGACCAGATGCGTTCCTACGTTCTCCAGCCCTACACGATGGTGAAAGACCTTCGTACCCAGTTCGAATCCGGTAGCCCGCAGAACGTTTTCGATGGTGACATTGACGGCTTCATTAACGCAGGCATCCGCTGGCGCAAGAACCAAGCGAACGAACAGGCAGAGGCCTGACCTGATCCGATCCCGAGTCAGGGAAAAGAAGCGAACGCTGGTCGGCCTCGTCGATCACGGTCGACATACTGCACTGAAGCGTAAGCTCGCGCCACGGCGAAGCAGTTGGCTAGAAAACGCTGAAAGTATCGCCCTCGTCACCTTTTTAACAGGTGGCGGGGACGGATTTAACAGGTGGCGGGGACGGAACTGAATCCGGCGCGTGTCGCTTCAGCCCGCGTTAGAAAACCTTGCCTAGTCTGATTGAGACCATAACCTTCAATTGGACGGCCTAATGATTCGATTTGATGACGTAACCATGGTGTACACCGCAGGTGCGAAGCCTGCGCTCGACCATGTGTCTTTGGAAGTTGAACGGGGAGAATTCGTATTCCTTGTCGGTAAGTCCGGCTCGGGCAAATCCACCTTCCTTCAGCTTGTGATGCGCGAAATTAAAGCAACCTCCGGTCACGTGTGGGTCCTCGGCAAAGAGGTCTCCAAGCTCCGTAACTGGGCGGTGCCAGGACTTCGCCGTCAAGTCGGAACCGTCTTCCAGGATTTCCGCTTGCTCCCATCAAAGACCGTGTACGAAAACGTCGCGCTCGCAATGCAGGTGATTGGTAAGCCGAAGCACGCTATTAAGACCGCCGTCCCAGAAGCACTGGCGTTGGTCGATCTGGCAGGTAAGGAAAACCGCCTGCCCCACGAACTCTCCGGTGGTGAAGAACAGCGCGTCGCAATCGCACGCGCAATGGTGAACCGTCCCGAACTGCTACTGGCGGATGAGCCCACCGGTAACCTCGACCCCGATACCTCGCTTGGCATCATGCGTCTTCTGGATCGTATTAACCGCCAGGGGACCACGGTTGTCATGGCAACCCACGACGCCGACATCGTGAACCAGATGCGCAAGCGCGTCATCGAGCTACAAGGCGGTCACGTCATCCGAGACCAGTCGCGTGGCGTCTACGGGGCGGTGAACTAACCATGAAGCTTCGTTTTATTCTCTCTGAAGTCGGCAAGGGACTGGCGCGCAACCGTGCAATGTCCGTCGCCGTCATCATCGTCACCTACGTTTCCCTCCTATTCGTCGGTGTTGCTGGCCTATCGCAGATGCAGGTCATGCAGATGAAATCGCAGTGGTACGACAAGATTGAGGTCTCGATCTACATGTGCGCCACCGACGATGCAACGCCGTCCTGTAACGCAACGGAAGCGACCGAGGCTCAGATCAGCGCCGTTCGTGACAAGCTCAATTCCGCGGAAATGTCGCAGTACGTGAAGAACGTATACGAAGAATCCAAGGAAGAAGCGTACGAAAACTACTTGAAGCTCTACGGTGATTCCACGATCAGCGAATGGACAACGGTAGACATGATGCCCGTTTCCTTCCGCGTGAAGCTCGTTGACCCCGAGCAGTACTCAATCATCAAGGAAGAATTCTCCGGTGCTGCCGGTGTTTCCCAGGTGAAAGACCAGCGCGAAATTATCGAGCCACTGTTCAACGTCATTGACGCTGCACGCCTGATGGCCCTCGGCCTGGGTGGTGTCATGATTATCGCGGCCATCCTGCTGATTTCGACCACGATCCGCCTGTCGGCAATGAGTCGCGAGACGGAAACACAAATTATGCGTTACGTCGGTGCCTCGAACCTGTTCATCCAAGCACCCTTCATGATCGAAGGTGCGCTTGCCGCAATCGCCGGCGCAATCCTGGCAGTGGGAACACTGTTCGCCGGCGTTCACTTCCTTGTCCAAGGCTGGTTGGCTCCGTCATTCAGCTGGACCAGCTTTATCGGCGCCACCCAAGTGTGGATTATGACGCCGATCCTTATCCTCGCAGCGGTTGCGTTGGCACTGATCGCGTCCGCAGTTTCCTTGGCTAAATACACGAAGGTCTGATCATGAAGAAGTCGATTCGTCTTCACGTTCCTGTTGCAGTTGCATGGAGCGCATCGATTGGTGCGCTGTGCATGTACAGCTTCATTCCCGCGAATGCTGACGAGCGAGATGATGCTGTGAGCAAACAGGATGCCGCGGCTCAGCAAGTTTCTAATCTCAAGACTGAGATTGAGGGTATTGATGCGACACTCTCGCAGCTCTTCTACGACCTTGAAGCAGCAAACGCGCAGATTCCTGCTGCTCAGAAAGCGCTGGAGGCCACTCAGGCGAAGCGCGATGCTGCGAATCGTGAACACGAAGTCGCAATGGGACAACTTCAGGTCGCTCAAGCGAAGAAAGCTGAGATTGATGAAGAGGTCCACGCTTCCTCGTCACGCCAAGAGGAAGCCAACAAGGCGATCGGTCACTTGGCTCGCTCCATGTACCAGGACGGCACTAGTTCTGCAGTCCTGCTTGCCCTGACGAAGAGTGGAACCGAGTCAATTGACGATCGAGCATCAGCAGCTGACGCCATGGCCCGTTCTCAAGCCCAAGCGCTCAACGCTGCGATGGAAATGAAAGCGACCCAACGTAGCCAAGCAAGTCGCCAGCAAGCAATCTCTGACCGCGTGGCAGCACTTGAAGCTCAAGCTCAGAAGGCCCTTGATGACGCTGCGGCGGCAGAAGCTGAAGCCCAAGCGGGCGTTGATGCCCTAGAAAAAGCTAAAGCTGACGCTCAAGTGAAGCAAGCGGAGTGGGACTCCAAGAAGTCCGAAGTGAACCAACAGCTGGCTCAGGCACAGGCTGACTATGATGCTCAGACCGCGAAGATTCAAGAGATCGATGCGGCTAACAGGGCTGCGAACAGGATCTACTCGTCGGCGAATGCGAGCGGTTTCCATAACCCGGTTCAAGACAGCTCGATGATTATTACGTCGCCCTTCGGCTGGCGTATGCACCCTGTGCTCGGCTATCAGAAGTACCACTCGGGCGTTGACCTCGCTGCGCAGTGCGGTGAGCCCGTCTACGCGATGACATCCGGCGTTGTTCTGGATGTTTCAAGCAGTATCTCTGCCGGCAACTACGTGGACGTGAACCACGGAATGCTCGGCGGTAACTCCGTGATCACCGAATACCTGCACATGCAACGCATCTATGTTTCGCCCGGACAGTCGGTTAGTGCCGGAACAGTGCTTGGCGAGGTCGGCATGACCGGCTATGCCACCGGTTGCCACCTGCACTTCGGTGTTCTGCAGAACGGCGTGAACGTTGACCCGATGGGGTACTTGTAAGCCAATGCGACTCGCTGATCTGATGATTGGCTGAGTCAGAAGGCGGGGACAAGCTCAGCTTGTCCCCGCCTTCCATTGATACTGGCATTTTACGAGGCGTGAGCAAGACCCCTGCCCGCGGAGGCGTTAGAATTAACGCCTTGAGTGGCGGGGCGCGGCCTCGTCAATCAAAGAAAGGAGGTGCACGATGCCGAAAGACTGGAAGAAGCCGAAGCTGACCGAAGGCGAGAAGCGCAAAGCTGCATCGGACGCGAAGAAGACGATCGCGCGGAACAAGAAGGCGCGCCACGACTATCTGATCGAAGATACGTGGGAAGCCGGTCTTGTCCTGTCGGGTACCGAAGTGAAAGCTCTGCGGATGGGGCGCGCGTCGCTGATCGACTCGTGGGTTGAGGTCAAAGACGGCGAAGCATGGCTGTACGGCGCGAATATTCCGATGTACGCGCAGGGCTCCTGGAACAATCACGCGCCAACGCGGAAGCGAAAGCTGCTACTGCACGCCTCAGAAATTGAGCGGATCGGCCAGAAGGTGCAGGCCAAGGGCTACACGGTCGTCCCACTGGAGCTCTACTTCATCGGCGGTCGCGCCAAAGTTGAGATCGCGCTGGCCAAAGGCAAGCAGGAATGGGACAAGCGCCAGTCGTTGCGCGAGGCGCAGGATAAGCGTGAAGCTGAACGCGCGATGCGCGCCTACACGAAGCGACCGAACTACAAGTAGCGTATACAGGTAGCGGGTGCCAGCTTCGTGCGTGGTGCGTTTTCTGCTGAAACCTTGCGTTTGCTGGCATTGCGCTAGCTGTTGAAACTTCGCGTAAGCGGGGTTATTCTTGGATGTCTGGCCGAACGGTTGGAAACGGTTCTGCGATGAGTCTGAGGATTTCGTTGAAGAGCCAACCCGGCAGTCTGTTTGCCGGTGAGTGAAGAACTCAATAGGGGATGATCGGTTTCGACGGCGGTCGTCGATCGAGGGGAAGCGGGCCGAGAATGTGCGCTCAACTCGTTAACGCTGCGTGCAAACCAATAGGTGCCGAACAGAACCGCACCGACTACGTTCTCGCCGCCTGATATCGCCGCGTGAACCTTTAGTCCGTCAGCCCAGGTGGTGCCCTCAGCCTGGTGTCTGGCGTCATTCAGGGGGCCACTGGGTGCGCGCCATGTCGGTGGGCGCGCTCCGACACTTCATCGACTGAGCTTCGCTGACAGCAGGCCTGCATGACGTCACAAGCTAAGAAATCAATAGCAGGATGCGCCCGGAGAAGACCTCGGGGCCGGCCGTCGGACGGGGGTTCGATTCCCCCCATCTCCACCAATCCGCATGATTCCAACGAAAAACCCCCATTGAGGGGGGTGTGTGCTACCTACGTGCTACATCGGCAAGGAATCAGCTCTTCAAACTGCATGGTTGCGCCCCTTCCAGGAAGGGCACCCCCATGCTTCTCGAACTTGATCCGCTCACGCTCTCTCGCCACGGTCACCATTACAAGGACCCCGACCGACGCTCTTTCCTCGAGGTCGTCGGAGTGAGCGACCGTGAGGGCGGGACTGTTGAAGTTCGCCTCTCCCTCCTTCAATCGGGGATCTCCAAGAATGGGCGGCGTGAGCCCGTCCCGTCTTCGGAGCGGATGCGGGTCGTCCTGACGCTCACTCCCGGCGAGGCCCGCGAACTTTCTGAGCGGCTTCGCGAGTCGGCGCTCGGCGTCGGCTATGCGGACTGTGCGGCCACTGCGCCCGTCCTGCCGTACATGGTGGACTTGTGGCCTGAGCGCAGGGGAGTGCGCTACGAGTGGGCGCAGGGGTGTTCTTCCGCGTGCCTGATGGGTCACGCCGCCCCCGCCCCGGCTTAGGCGTGCCCACAGGATGGTCGAAAACAGCGCGCAGGAGCACCGTAGACGGACTTTCGCAGCTTGCGCGGGAGGATGGGGGCCAGGCAACATGCTTTCTGTCGTCTCTGACGCGCGTCTACGAGCCTTCCTGCTTCCATGCTCTCAAAGCCGGAAACGAGTAGAGTCCCGCATCTTCGGGCGGCTCATTTCCCCTTCCCTGCTTTCCCCCTACAAGCCGGAAACGACCTGCCGCCTTGATCCGCTGACACGACGAACAACCCAACGGTTAGCGGGTTGCCCACTCGGTACGGGCGGCCTTGTACGCCTTGAGGATGTGCTCGAGGCGGGCCACGTCGTCGAGGTCGCGAATCGTCGTCTCTGGCACGCTGAGGACGGGCCCCGTCGTGTCGGCGGGTGCGTCGAACGGGTTGGGCACGTCGCCGGGGTCGAGGCCGTCGGACGGGTCGCCGGGGCGGGTGATGGTGAACGCGGCCCCGTTGATCACTCCGGCGGGCGGCGTCGCGAACGGGTCGGGGAGCGGAGCTCGGCGGATGGGTTTCCTCTGGGGTCGGTGTACGACAGTCATCATGTGTCCTTCCTGCATGTGGTGGTGTCGGTAGAGGGCGGGAAAGGGCTGTCCGGCCCCGGGTACGGGGTCCCCGCCCCCACTGTGTTGGGGTGCTCTTGTGTTGGGGGAACAGTCGAGCATCTCGGTTAGGTGGCGTCCTCCTTCACGCCGCTCCTCTGCCAGTAGGTGAGGCCCCCTCGCGCCTCGGCGGCTCGAGCACGGGCGCGCCGTCCTTCTCCCACCGAAGCCGCGCCACGCGACCATACGGGCGCGGAAGACCATCGGAACCGACGCGAACACTCCCGTAATCCGGGTGCCGCCACTTCTTCGGTGGCAACGACGGCGACGTGCTCTCAGGCGGGTCCTCGGTCGCTTCGGAGTCATTCGATATGCGGTCCCCGGAATGAATAGACAAGTGTCCTGCAGTGTTAGCCATAGTGTTAGTGGGCAGGACCGTGGTCTGGCCATTTGCCCAGACGTTCGTCTGGCCACTGCCCGGACGGCGGTCTGGCCATTCGACTATTTCAAGGTTCTCCGATCGGCCCGTGCTTGGGTCGGGGTTCGCGCTCGCGGCTTGCTGCCTCGCACCGACAATGCCCGGACCGTCGTCTGGCCATTTCTTCGCCTTGTGCCCTTGGGATTTCCTCTGACGTTCGCTCTCATACCTGGGGCGCGCGGCCTCGAGTTCGGCGACCGTCGGGAACACGTACACGGTCGCGTGTCCCGGCTTTGCGGTCCACCGTGTGCCGCTCGACGACGTGAACCACTTGCGAACCATGATCTTGTGATCCTCGAGGCGTCGGGCCGCCTTACGTATGGCATCGGGTGTGACGCCGAAGCGTTGGGCAAGTTCCGCTTGATGAAGGAACACTTCACGAGGGGCCAAGGTCTTGCCGTTGACTGTGCGCGGCGCACTTTCGGGTTCCGGGCACCGCCACGCGATTTCATCGAGGAGTTGCTTCTCAAGTCCCCTGATGAAGTCGCCGTGCTCGAAGAGCTCATTGCGAAACTGGATGCTCACGAGGCCACCCCCACGTGTTCGCGGGCGCTGTCGATCGTTCGATCGATTTCCCCGGCGTCGAGGCCGACCTCGAGCCCAGCGACACGCAGTGCCTCGAATACGTCCCAGCCCTGCCTCTCGGTCCAGAACTTGCACGCGAGGGAGAACAAGGCGCAGTTTCGGTTTCCTTCCCGCGTGTTCGCCTCGTAGCGGGCGATGAGGGCAAACGCCCCGTTCCTCTCCCGCGCCGTGGCCTTCTGAGACATTTTCGCGCTCGCGGACGATACTCGGCCACTCCTCGGTGTGATCGCCGATTCTAGCGGCCGGGGAAGTGCCGCTATGGCCCCTCCATGCCATTCGTAGGCCTTCCCGGTCTCGGGGTGCAGGGACGGGGGCGCGATGAGGTAGCCGGTTCCGCCGTGCTTGACGTCGATGCCCGCGAGTGCCGTCCCGTTTTGGCCTCGAAGGTGGCCAGTCATTCGGTCGAGTCCGGTCCGGTAGTACAGGTGTAGCCCTCCCGATCCCGTACGCACATACGCCGTTTCGGGCAGAGGCCTGCCGTTGAGGTCTTCGAGGGCCTGCAGGGTGCCGCCGTTGCGTGGATCGATGTCGAGGGCGACGAGGCCGCGTGGGGGGACGAGTCCGACGAGGGCGAGCGGCCAGTGCTGCCACCATCGGCGAATCGTGTCCGGGTCGGTCGTTGCTGAACGGTAGCCGCCCGCGATGAGTGGGGCCTTCGCGGTTGTTCCCGTCCACTTGCAGGGGAGTACCTGCCAGCCGTGGGCCACGTAGTCGAGGGCTGCGGCGAGCATCTGCGAGTTCATCGGTGCTCTCCCGCCTTCCGCTCTTCGAGCGCCTCGGCAACGTCGTCGGCGACGGCTTGGAGCATCCGGATACGGTCGAGGGCTAGGGCGTTGAGTTGAGTGCCGGACGCGCAGCGCGTAGGGGGCGGGCACAATACGCCCATGCCCCGTATGCTTGTCAGTGGCGACGGTCGTCCCAGCCTTCGGGTTGGGGCGGCCCTTCTTGTTGGAGTCCATCGTCACGCCGCCTCTCCGCTGTTGTCGGTGAGGAACGCGGGAATGCCGTAGCCGAGTCGCTCGAACTCGCTGACGGGGATCCGGACGGCGCGGGCGAATCGGATCACGTGCAGGTCGCCGCGGTTGATTGCGTTGCGGACGGTCGAGGGCGAGACGCACAGGGCGCGAGCGAAATCGTCGACGGTGAGGAATGCAGTGCCGGGACCGGCTTCGGTCTTCGGTGCAGACATGAGAATGCCCCTCTCAAGGCATAGCAGGATCGGGGTCGGCCTTTCGGCTTTCCCTCGGTGCTGCCATGTCCCACGAGTAGGGGCGAGGCTCCGCAACCACGTTTCGGACGGGGCGGACGGTCCCCATCATAGACGGGACTAGGTGGGGTTGGCAACTACTCGATGAGGTCGCCCGTCGACCTTAAGAGCTGCCGGAACCCTTCCACGCTGAGAACGTGGATCCCCGACTCAATCGCCGTTTGGAAGGGCCTCGAGTTTTCATACACGCCGCGCCACATGGGCAAGTCGTCGCGGCCGCATAGGCACGGGCGAATCGTCGTCGTCCATTGAGTGACGTCTTTCCAAATCTCTTGAAGGGCGTCATCTAACCCTGCACCCGGGATCAGTGGCATATCCGTGGGCGAACTGATGAGGGGCTTCTCGAATGGTCGATCATATGCGGGTGGCACCGCTGTGGCTTCACTCAAGGTCATCTTGCCTTCGGCCACGAGCCTGTCCGCCTCCTCTGCATTGAGGCGATTCCGTTCCATCACGGACATGTTCGGGTCGTAGGGGATGAGGTGGCGCTGTTCTTCGATGGGAACGAGTGGAGCGCCGTCGGGCCTGTCGATTCCGCGTAGGAGCGCTGTCCGCGCCGTCGGTGCGTACAGCATCCTTATGGCTACCGCCGTCCCGTGCCGTCTATGCCAAATCCGTGAGCGGGTGCCCTCTCGCCCGTCACACATCACGTAGAAGTCGTAGTGATCGCGCCGAATGGGATCGGCGGTCACGTTGTTCACCTCTGCCTGACGTTGCTCTTCACGGCTTGGAATGTGCCAAAACCGGAAGTCGGGATCGCGGAAATGACGAGGATACTCCTCGGCGCGAATGCTCGCTACCAACGGATAGAGGTCGGCAACGTCCAAGTACCCATCTTCGCCGCGCACGGCCTTCGATGCTGCCACCTCGAGCAGATCGACCATGTCGGCGACGTGAACCGTCGGGGCGGGCCAACCGCACTTGCATAGTGGGAGAAACACGCGACAACGCTCCGAATGCGGGAACCTCACTGGGAACCGCTCATAACCGGAGTAGCCCGCACAGTTCGGGCACTCGTCGTCGGTGGAGTCGACTACGCTGCCCGCGAGACGTTCCATCTCGGCCAGACTACCGGACAACTCCGCGCCGGTAAGGATCCGCCACCCGGCCGCGTCCGCCCGCAGGGGATCCGGCTCCCGGACGGCGAACGCTAGTACGCGGTCGCGGTGTCCGTCATGCCACGCACCCAACCCGCAGGTGATCCGCACGCGATCCGCGCTCATGCTCGCTTCCTCCGTGCTTCGTCGAGGTCGGCAACAGTGCCGTTCGCGCTCGCGGTCTCGCGCGCTTCCATGATGTCCGTAATCTCGCGCTGATAGTCGGCGTCTTGACGCTGGTACCGCATCGCCATTTCCGGCTTCGTCCATCCGTAACGGTCGAGCAGTGCCGCCGTCGTCGCGCCCGCCTGGCCGAAGCGCGTAGCCGAGTAGTGGCGGAATGCATGCCACCCGCCCGTCCTGTCCTCGGGAATCTTCACCCCGGCTGCCTTCATTCCTGCCGATAGCCATTTGGTTGCCACGTTGTCGCGCATGAAGGAATCCGGGCGCGTCGATGTCGTAAATACCGGGGAATCGGGGTCTGGTCCGGTGAACTTGTCCAGGTGTTCCGCGAGCGCGCCCACCGTTCTTGACATGATTTCTACGTGGCGTGTCCTGCGCGTCTTCGTGTTCCCAGGGGCGACGGTGCTGCCCTCACGGTGCAGGGAGTGCATGACATGCACGACGCCCGTGCCGCTTTCGCGGTCCAATTCCACGTCGCGGCGCGTCAGTGCCAAGGCTTCGTTGATCCTCAAACCGGCATCGGCTTCGAGGAGGACGAGGGCGTGCCCGCGTTCGTAGATCGCATCTGCAATCGCGAGGACTTCGGGCCTGGTGAACAGGTACTTCGGCGGTTCTACCGGGATCGGCTTCCCACCCTTGGGCACGTTGCAGGGGTTCGCAGTGAGCGGGCACTTCTTGGACTTCACGCCAAGGTTCATCATGCCGTTGATCGTCTGGTAGCACTTCGCCTTCAGTCCGTCGGGAAGGCGACGGTACCAATCGGTGATGTCTTCGTCGGTGATGTCGATGAGCCGCCGATTCCTGAACGTGGGGAAGATGTGGTTCTTGAAGAGTCCCTTGCGGTCTGTGATGGTCTTTGCTGCCCAGTCGAGTATTTCACGCCCGTGGCGTTGGTATTCCTCGGCCCACTGCTCGAACGTCATGTTCTCGAACTCTGCGACTCGCTGCGCCTCTTCCTGCTCGGCGCGGATCTCCTCGGGGTGCTTCCATGTTCCGGCTGTGACCTCTGCGCCTACCTTGATAAGCCATGCCTCGGCCTCGGATTGCAGTCGGAAGGTGTGGGGTGCGTTGATCCTTGGCGGTCGTCCCTGACCGGTCCAAGACGGATCGCCGTATGACGCTTGCCAACGTCCCGATGTGAGCTGCTTTCGACTACCGAAGCCCGTCCATCGTTTCGGCTTACGTCCCATCGCCGCCACTCCTTGCAATTTCAACTTTCGTGCTACTAGCGTGCTACATCTCCATGAGAAATCATAACACTCGGTGCCACTCAGTGGGGTATGCTTAGCCTCAGGAATCACGCATGATTCCAACGAAAAACACCCATAAATTGGCGCAACTAGGCCACAAATGAAGATTGGCGAAATGGTGCAATTTGGAGAGTCCCCCCATCTCCACCACTAGGACGTTCATTTTAATACGAAGTGAACGTCCTGTTTCTTATGCCCTAAAACGTGGCGTTTCGCCCTGTCGGGGTAGCTTCATGGGTTTCGGAAGTCTTCCTGGTTAGGTATTTGACTTATCGCTGGCTCGGCACAGTTTGTCAGATTTCCGGGAGGCTGGAAGGCTCCGAGAAGTAAGCTACAAGAAATATGTCCATCCGCCAAAAGCGTGCGAGTCGCTAAAACTTTGCGGTTTCACAGGATAGATCTATAACCTAGAGCGATCGTGGAGTAACTGTGCGAAGCCAGAGCTTCTAAATGAAGCAGTAAAAGTTTGTTACGTTTTTTCGTGGACATTCATTCCAAATTGCCGTTAATGGATGATTTGATTACCAAAAAAATCACGTATGCATAAGAATTTCAATAGCTAAAATGTATTTAATGAACGTCTAGCTAATTTGCTTTATCTGTTTAGCTATATTCCTGTAGCTGTCACCACCTACCTGAGCTCAACGGGCTGGTTTTGTGGATGAAACAGTGGTACTTTGAGGGGGAATAGATCCAACTAGCGACACTAGACGGGAAGTTCTCATGCGCAACCTCAAGGGCGTGTCCGGTTCATTTATAGCGTTTGCTGGCAGAGCGTTGCTTAAACCAGCTTACATTTTTAGAAAATTTCTGATCGTAACCTTGGCCTGCGCTTTGGGTTTCACGCTATCGACCCCGTCCTTGGCTCAAGCCGAGGATCTGCAGATGAGCTCCCAGACTGACGAACAAAGCGTCAGCCCGGCACCAGTAAGCACTCCAGAAGTTGAAACTGATACCCAGGCAGGCGATGGCCTGGAGATCGGGCCTGAGATCATTGGGCAACCGGTAGGCGCTGTCAAGAAACCGAGTGTTAATAATGTATTTGCAGGAGATAAAACTGTTTCTGGAAAATTAACGATCGGAGCCAATCAGCGGAAGAAAAAAAAGCTAGACGTGACGATTCACGTGACCGTGAATCGTCAAGCAGGTGGAACCGAAGAAAAAACGGTCACTATTCCATACGCAACCGCAAGCCAAGATTGGTCCGTAACTTTAGATAGTGAACTTGTAGTAGACGATAAAGTCACTGTAAAGCAAGAGGCCGGTGGCGAAATCTCTGAAGGCGATGTTCGGGAAGTCAAGAAAGCCCTGAACGACCAGCATAAAGATGAGCTCAAGATGCCGTCTGGTGAAATCTGGATTGAACACCCGAACGCCAACCTTGTAAATGAAGATGAGCAAGCAGAAGCTATTGAAAAGCTGAAGGGTGCCAATCCGGACATTGCGCAAGACTTTAAGAGTGTTAAATTCTCTATCGATTACACGGACCATGCGTACTATGAAGTGACCTATACCGATGGATCAACCTCCGGAAAAATTGAAGCTACGGACCTAAAAATCAAAGAGGTAACGGAAACATCTGCTGCTCCGACAATACAAAAAGTCCAGGTAACAGACGGGCAGATTATCGTTACACTTCATAAAGAGGTTGCCGAAGGTACGAAATTTTATTTTATCAATAATTTTACGGATGGGGAGGGCAAGAATTTTGTCGAAAATGGAAGCTGTAAAATTGACAAATCTAACTCGCAAGAGATGTCTCAAGCAGTAACCGTTAACGGCACAACAGTTACTTTCCCAATCGAGGATAAGGTTAAGGATTTAGAACTCGGAAAAGAGTTCGGTATCCTTGTCAAAGAGCCACATAAATTCCGTTCTTGCGCGAAGTCTGAGCCGGTAATAACAACCCCCAAAAAAGTCGCCGTGAGGGATCCTCGCAAATTAACGGATGCGGATAAAGAAGCCATCGATAAAGCTATTCGAGATGCCAATACGGTAAATGGCGTATCTAAACTCCCCGATGGAACTGGAGACTGGGATGGAGTTCCGGCAGCTATACAATTTGATGACAGCGGAAATGTTAAGATATTTAGCGCTGATGATGTAGCAGGTGATTGGGATCCGAACAATGATTATAAATTTGTTCCAGAAACAAATGAAGATGGTTCAGTCAAGGTAAAAGACGGAGCTGAACCAAAAGGAACAATCCCAGCCAAGGATCTGCTGAAAAATATCGCACCTAAATCTCCTGCGATTGCGGTAGATACGGATAAGGGTGAAGTAACCATTACCCCGCCTGTCTATGAAAAGCCGGGTGAAGATACTGACTTGCTGTCCTACACCGTCACCTATAAGGATGCTTCCGGAGCAGAGAAAACCGTCACCGCAACGCGAACTGTAGACGAAACTTCCGGTAAGACCACTTGGACAGCCGATAATAATGCCACGGTTGATGCGAACACCGGTGTGATTACTCTGAAAGTTGAAGGCATCGAAGTTGGTGGAACTGTCAGGGCAACCGCAAAAGATAATGGCGGTCTGGAGGGTGACACCGATAAGCTCGATTCAGATCCGGCAACCAAGAAGCTCGAAACTGCCACTGTTAGCTACAACGGTAATGACGGCACCGGCAAAATGGATGGCAAGAAGCTCAACAAGGGCTCAAAGTACAAGATTTTGGATAATAAATTCAAAGCCCCTGAGAACCAAGAGTTCAATTACTGGGAAATTGACGGCAAAGAGGTAGCTGCGGCTACCGAGATTACGGTCACTAAAGACACCGTAGTGAAAGCTGTCTGGAAGAAGAGCCAGGTGAAGGTCAGTTATGACGCTAATGGCGGTAGCGGAACCATGACTGGTAAAACCGTGGATAAGGGTAGTGAGTACACGGTGTTGCCTAACGCTTTCAAAGCCCCGGATGACACTCAAGAGTTTGATACTTGGGAAGTTAATGGTGAGAGGGTTGCGCCTGGAACCAAGATCAAGGCTGACAAGGATACCGTTATCAAAGCTGTCTGGAAGAAGATCCCGGTGAAGGTCAGTTATGACGCTAATGGTGGTAGCGGAACCATGACTGGTAAAACCGTGGATAAGGGTAGTAAATATACCCTGCTTGATAACGCTTTCACTGCCCCGGATGACACTCAAGAGTTTGATACTTGGGAAGTTAATGGTCAGAAGGTTGCGCCGAACGCCGAGATTACGGTCACTAAAGACACCGAAGTGAAAGCTATCTGGAAGAAGATCCAGGTGAAGGTCAGTTACGACGCTAATGGTGGTAACGGCGAAATGAAACCTGCAACCGTGGATAAGGGTAGTGAGTACACGGTGTTGCCCAACTCTTTCAAAGCCCCGGATGACACTCAAGAGTTTGATACTTGGGAAGTTAATGGTGAGAGGGTTGCGCCTGGAGCCACGATCAAGGCTGACAAGGATACCGTTATCAAAGCTGTCTGGAAGAAGATTCCGGTGAAGGTTTCTTATGACGCTAACGGTGGTAAGGGCAGCATGGATGGCGCGACCGTGGATAAGGGTAGTGAGTACACGGTGTTGCCTAACGGTTTCACTGCTCCGGATGACACCCAGGAATTTAAGGCTTGGGAAGTAAATGGCCAAGAGGTTGCGCCTGGAACCAAGATCAAGGCTGACAAGGATACCGTTATCAAAGCCGTCTGGAAGAAGATCCCGGTTGACAACCCGAATGGTGGAAGCAACAACAATGGCGATGGCGCCACTAAAGCGTCTAAATCCCCTAATTCCGGGAAGCTCTCGAAAACTGGATATGCTGGGATGCCGTATCACGTTGCAGCGATGATTCTTGTGGCTGGCGGATTACTTATCGCTGGTAGTAAGAAAACCAGAAAGCACTAAAATACGAAGATAAAGTAGCCGAAACTGCCTATATGAGTCGACGACGGCGCAGATTATCAACGAGCTGGGGATCAGCGAAGCAACGTTGAATCTGTGGTAGTCAACGTATGGGTCGATGAGCACGAGTGAAGCCAAAGAGCTCCAGCGTCTTCGTGAGGAGAACGCTTGCCACAAACGGCCCCTCGCCAGGCGGAGCTGGAAAAGGCAAGCTGGAAGGAATTATCGGAAGGAAACTTCTAAGCCCCGCTCGCCATCATGATGCCGTGTGGCATCTGGTCGAGCGGGGCTACTCCCGAAGATATGCTCGCCAGATCGTTGGGCTCTCTCGTAGTGCCTATCGGTGTGCCAGAGCACGCCGGGTCGACACGCCTCTCCGGATGTCCTTTGAGCAGACCCTCGATCAAAGCGGTAATTCGTGCATCGGTCGTCATAGTCCAAGCCTTGCAGGATTGAAGCGAGCTGGGCGCAGTTCCAGTTGTTCAATTGATGAGGTCACACTGCTATGCGGTTCCTCGGCGTTGCTTTGGGTAGATAAATCGCACTAGATGAGTGGGATGGTCAAGCTGGCAACCACAAGCAGTGACCACACAATCTCACTGCGCCCAAGAACGATCACAGGAATCGGCTTTGCGCGTCGTGCCTGCCAGAGCGGAACAATCAGGGATCGGGCCAGCAGAGTAACCCACAAGACGATGGAACTCCAGCCGAGCAGATTCGCCCATACTGCACAGCAGACTCCGACCAGCGCAAGCAGATGAAGAACCCCGCCGGCAATAATCCACGGGCGCGGGTTTGTGCGTCCGCGAATCAGTGAACGCACATACGGAACGCAGGCGATGAAATAGGCGCTGAGCACGCCAAAGGAAACCCAAGCAAAACCAAGCTCAGTGTTCGTCGGATACACGTCAAGCGACAGACTGGCGGCAACAGGTGTCATCAACGTTGACGCAAGAACCGACGAGAACCTGGTCGCAATCGCACGATCATGCCCGCGCGACACCCCCCACAAGGTCAGCGCAACCAGCGGAGCAAAGAACGGAGCCCACGCCAGCAGTCGAGGCGCCACAACCAGAAGCGGAATTCCGAGCAGAGCAGTCAGCCCAGTCCACGTGATAAACGCAGGTTGAAGGGAAGAACGACGAGAAGACGGCGCCTTCATCCACTTCTCAAACACTTGGAAGAATGCGAACGCGCTAAACCATGCGGGGATAAGCAACGCAAAAAGCGGATGCCAGCCGGCAAGCCAACACCCCAAGAGGAGCGGGAGCAACGCAATTCCCCACGACCCCTTCTGACCGGGAACCCATCCCTTCGCGCCGAGCGAGCGTTTAACGCCACTCTTTGGTGTCATCTTCTTCGGTTCCATGACACAAACTCTAGGCAAAATGCCGGGCAATGGAGATGACAAAGCGTCGTCAAGAGACACGTTAAACCGGTGCCCGGGACCCCTTCCCGAAAGGAGTCCATAATGCCAGCCCGACCTCGTCAACCGCGAGACGTCGCTTACCAAAGCAGACGAAAACAGGAGTTTTTCGCCAAATCTGGGCACAATAGAGGCGTGAGTACCCCGACGATGACAGCTCCCGCGCCCCAAACTCCTGCGCCTAGCGCACAAGAAGACCGATCCGCAAAGGTCGCGGTGACCGTATTTCCCCTGATCATCCTTGGCGCACTTGTTGGTGGATTGATCTTCCCCGACGCTGCTGCGCCACTGGTTTCCGGCGTGAACTACGCGCTGATGGTCATCATGTTCGGCATGGGTCTGACACTGACATTTCCCGACTTTGCGGTTGTTGCCCGTCGCCCCTGGCCCATCATCATGGGTGTCCTGCTCCAGTTCATCGTCATGCCTCTGTCCGCACTCTTCGTCACCTGGGCATTCCACCTCGATCCGGCGCTCGCAGTTGGCGTCATCCTTGTCGGTTGTGCGCCCGGTGGAACCGCATCGAACGTCGTCGCCTACCTTGCGAAGGGTGACGTTGCCCTGTCGGTTGCGATGACCTCCGTTTCCACACTGCTTTCTCCGCTGGTCACGCCGATTTTGACCAAGTATTTGGCCGGCCAGTACATGCCCGTCGACGCGCCCGCGATGGCAAAGTCGATCATGATGATCGTCTTCATCCCCGTGGTCCTTGGCCTGATTGTTCATCGCCTGATGCCACGCTTCGTTGCCACGGTTCTTCCCGCCCTGCCCTGGATGAGTGTCCTTGGCATCTCCTATGCGGTCCTCGGGTTGGTTGGCGCCTCGTCTGAGCGCATACTGTCGGGTGGCCTGCTGGTTCTTGCCGTCGTCATCGTGCACAATGCGCTTGGCTTGGGCCTCGGCTACGGTTTTGCCCGGCTGACCGGTGTCGGTGAGCGTGCAGCTCGCACGACTGCCATCGAAGTTGGTATGCAGAACTCCGGTCTAGCAGCGGGTCTCGGTGCCCAGTACTTTACCCCCGAAGCAGCCGTCCCCGGCGCAATCTTCTCTGTCTGGCACAACGTGTCCGGCTCCGCGCTGGCGGCGTTCTTCCAGCGTCGCCCACTGGACAAGTAATCCACAGTTTCGCCAGAGTTGCTCCTTCTGTTTCTCGTTGGGGGACGAGGCACCCGCAGAACTTCTACCTTTCTTCACTTCAGCGCCTTGCGCGCATAACGAATGGGCCCACGATCCGGTGTGAAAACCAGACCGTGGGCCCATCGTGTGTGAAAGCCCCCGAGGAAGTCACCACTGTCGTTGATGCCGATAACGTCGCACCAGAAGATAGAGTTCAGGCCGTGGTGCAGGTAGGCCGGGATGAGTAGGCGCTGACAATTCGGGGGAGAAAAGCGCTGGGGGGGCTGGCGTGTGCCAGCCCCCCAACGGAGTTTCAACGAATCAGGATCGGTCAGTCGACCTGGTCAAAGTTGCGACCCCACGCGGTGCGGATCGGGTTCGCATCAGCAACCAGAATGTTGAAACGCTCGTCGGCAATGTCGATGACCTCACCGAGTGCGAAGCGTGCTTCACGCGTCTGCGAAGACTCGACGCGCTTCCATGCCGAAGCAATCAGCTGTTCGCGATCGGCAAGATTGGTCACGCAGACAACCAGCGGGCGATTAAACTTCTCGCGGTAGGCAGCCGATGCTGCCTGCAGCTCCTTGAGTTCAGCATCGTTGAATTCGCCAAGAGCGAGGGCTGCGGTGTCAGCATGCGCCTGCTCGTTGGCATCCTGGTTGGAGGCCAAGTCGGCGATGTCAACGTAGGCGCTGATCAAAGCTTCCTGTTCATCAGCAGATGCACCGAGGACCTCGTCCTCGAATGCCTTACGGAGCTCGGTTGCATCGGTGAACGGACGCTGCTCCCATGCGCGTTCGACGGGCCAGACGTCACCGTCGTACATGCTCTTGAAGGCTTCAACGAAGGTCTCGCGATCCATCGCATTGACCTGATCGAGGTCCACGGGACGACCGTCAACGATTGCAACATCCGGGCCATCCTGCTTGCCAACGTGGAAGAAGAGCAGGTTCAGAATGAAAGCTATCAGCGCACCGATGGTCACGCCGGAACCGAAGATGATCTGCAACCATGACGGCATCAGGGATGCAAGATCGGGCTTCAGGGTGACCAGCATGGCCAGACCAATGGAGGTCGAAACGATGACGGCATTGCGGTGATCGCGCATGTCGACCTTGGACAAGGTCTGGATACCGACAACGGCAACGTTCGCGAACATGGCCAGAGATGCGCCACCGATGACCGGCCCGGGAATCGAGGCAACCACTGCGCCAGCCTTCGGCAGGATGCCGAGGATGATCATAATGATGCCGGCTGCAGTGACAACCCAGCGGGACTTCACGCGGGTCAGTCGAACCAGACCGACGTTCTGGGCGAAGCAGGTGTAGGGGAACGAGTTGAAGACGCCACCGAGGAGGGTGGATAGACCATCTGCGCGAAGAGCGTTTGCAACGTGCTTCGGCGTGATGCGCTTGCCGACGACCTCGCCGGTTGCGAAAACATCGCCGGTGGTTTCAACCATGGTTACTGCCATGACGATGAGCATTGAAATGATTGCGGCGATGTTGAACTTCGGAATGCCGAAGAAGAACGGGGTGGTCACGCCAACCCATGCCGACTGACCGATATCAGAGAAGTTGGCGTCGCCAAGGGCGAATGCGATAGCGGTCATGACAACCAGGCCGACGAGGACCGAGATGGTCGACATAAAGCCTTTAAAGATGCGCTGGATGGCAACGATGATTACCAGGGTGCCGAATGCGTAGGCGAGGCCGCGCAGAGTGAGTGCGCCAGCGTCCTGCCCCTCTGCCGCGTAGGTGCCCCACGACACGATGTCGCCAGCGGAGACGGAGATGAGCGTGATACCCATGACGGTCAGAAGTGTGCCGGTGACGACGGGTGGGAAGAAGCGAAGGAGTTTCGCGAAGAAAGGTGCCACGAAGAAAGTGGCGAGGCCGGCCGCAATGATGGAGCCATACATGGTGGCAAGGCCGGTCTTCGGATCGGCACCGGCTGGAGTGGCGGCGATACCGATTGCGATAAGGGGCGAAACTGCAGTGAAGGTGACGCCCTGGATAAGGGGCAGCCTCACTCCGATCTTCGGGCCGAGGCCGGCCGACTGAATGATCGAGGCGATACCGCAGGTGAACAGGTCGGCGTTGATCAGGTGGATCAGGGTTTCGTTATCGAGGCCGAGACCGGATGCGATAACAAGAGGAACAACGACGGCGCCAGCGTAGAAAGCCAACACGTGCTGAATGCCAAGAACTGAAAGTTTGCCAAAGGAAGGGACTTGGTCAACGGGATGAACGGTCTTGCCGGTTTCGGTAGCCGTTTCATTTCGTCCGAGAGCCATGGATTCTCCTGGAACTCTAAGAGGTTGTTGGGCTCTTCCAATCTTCCTCTCGCGCGCGGGTGTTTCCTGCATCGCGTGGCCTATCTCGCACCCGGTTTGGACGAGTGTTCGAGGAGGGGAAACAAGGGAGTAAGCTATCCCCTTGGTGCGCTGGACACGTGGTTGTGTGTGCGTGATGATGTGGTCTTTCGTTCATGGCTTTGAAAGACCTGTTGAGTTATTCGAACCTCGTTTGATTACTTTGTTCTATCAGCAAAGGTAACCAAAGAAATGTGACCCAAGTCAATAAAAATGGCTTTTTAGGTGGTCGCTCATGCTCTATGGGGATCCAAAATGCGAGAAATAAGCCATAAATTGCGAAAAATGCCGTAACGAACTGACAAATGGCTCAGTTTTTTCGTACTGTTTCCCCAGTGGCTGTCGCCGTGACAGCTGATAGTAACAATAGGAATGAGGTTCTCATGCCCATCAATCGCACCGAGCTCGTTGCGCAGATCGCAGAGCGCGCAAACCTGACCAAGGTCGAAGCAGATGCAGCTCTTGGCGCTTTCCAGGACGTCCTGGTTGAGTCCCTTGGTAAGGGTGAAGCCGTGAAGATCACCGGCCTGTTCTCCGTAGAGCGCGTCGAGCGTGCAGCACGCACCGGTCGCAACCCGCGCACGGGCGAAGAGATTCAGATCCCGGCTGGCTTCGGCGTGAAGCTCTCCGCTGGCTCCACCCTGAAGAAGGCTGTTGCCAAGTGATCATCTGATCAAACTCTTCGAGTGCGGGGCGGAAACCACTGGTTTCCGCCCCGCACTCGTGTGTGAAACTTCTCTGCCTTTTCCTCTTCCTTTGCCCCTAGCGCCTGTTTTGTTGCTGAATGAAGCGGTTTTCTTTCGCGTTCAGCTCACTTTCTCACCAAGAGAGACCGCGCTAGCGGTCCTACAATGGGAGGCATGCGTAACTCCCTCAATGAACCCCAAGGGCCCTCGTCGCCCTCTGCTCCCTCGACTCAATCGTCGACCGGCTTGCTTGAACGAACTGAGGTTGAACGCGAAAAGGCTCCCGGCGATGGCGATCGATTCGCGCACTTCGTGCGTAGGGATAAAGCTGATTCATCAATGATGACGGGACAGCCTGTCGTTGCCTTATGCGGCAAAGTCTGGATTCCGACGCGTGATGCTTCACGCTACCCGGTGTGTCCGACATGCAAGGAACTTCGTGACTCGATGGGGAAGAACGGACGGAACTGGCCGTTCTCAGACGGGAATGGTGGCTCGGATAAGTGAGCTCCTCCAAGGATCGTCATCTCTATCCATCCCGCATCTCACCTGCTGCCGCTCGCTCGCTGTCTCCCTCGTTTCCTGCGCGTGCCAGAAGAGGAACAGCGGGTTCACTTCGCGCATGGCAGGCAGCTGCTCTTGAGCAATACATGGCTGAGGCACCGCGTGACTTCCTTGCGGTTGCAACTCCCGGTGCGGGTAAAACGACCTTTGCTCTCCGTATTGCTGTGGAGCTGATGGGGCAGGGCATCGTCGATAAGGTCACCGTCGTCTGCCCGACTGAACATTTGAAAGGCCAGTGGGCCGATGCTGCTGCGCGAGTCGGTATTCATATTGACCCGTCGTTTACGAATGCTCAGGGCCGTGCGGGCTCGCATTTTGATGGTGTTGCCGTTACGTATGCGCAGGTCGGCGCTAATCCTGCGGTCCATGAAATGCGTACACGCGACTATCGGACCCTCGTCATCTTGGACGAGATCCACCACGCTGGTGACTCGCTGTCGTGGGGTGACGGTGTGCGCCAAGCGTTCGGCGATGCAACGCGCCGTCTTGCTCTGACAGGCACTCCTTTCCGCTCTGATACGTCGCCGATCCCGTTTGTTCGCTACGTGGAAGATGCCGATGGTATTCGTCGCTCTCACGCCGACTACAGCTACGGCTACGGCGATGCTCTGCGAGACATGGTTGTTCGCCCGGTCCTGTTCATGTCCTATTCGGGTCAGATGTCATGGCGTACCTCGACCGGCGATGAAATGAGCGCTCGCCTGGGTGAACCTCTGACGAAAGACATGATGAAGCAGGCCTGGCGCACGGCTCTTGATCCGAAGGGTGAGTGGATTCCTGCCGTTCTTCGTGCCGCCGATCTGCGTCTTGCAGAAGTGCGTCGTCAGATCCCTGATGCCGGTGGTCTGGTGATCGCCTCTAATCAGACGCAGGCGCGGGCCTATGCGCGTCATCTGTACGAGATCACGGGTAAGAAGGCGACGATCGTCCTGTCCGACGATGCTGACGCCTCGGATCGCATTGATGCGTTCCGAGAATCGGATGACCGTTGGATGGTTGCCGTCCGAATGGTGTCGGAAGGCGTGGATGTGCCTCGTCTATCGGTGGGCGTCTACGCGACAAACACGTCCACCCCGCTGTTCTTTGCCCAGGCCGTTGGACGTTTTGTCCGTGCCCGCAAACGCGGTGAGACAGCGACAGTCTTCGTTCCTTCGGTCGTTCCACTGCTGGAGCTTGCTTCACAGATGGAAGCTGAACGCGACCACGCGCTTGACCGTCCGAAGTCAGCTGATGACGAAGACGCCATGTGGAATCCTGAAGACGCCATGGTCGCCCAGGCAAATGTGAGTGAGTCAGCATCGTCGGATTTGCTCAATCAGTACGAGGCCTTGGGTGCAGACGCAGAGTTTGATGGCGTGCTCTTCGACGGTGCTGCCTGGGGGCAAGGCGCTCAGGTTGGTTCAGTCGAAGAACAGGAATACTTGGGGATTCCCGGCCTGCTTGATGCAGATCAAGTGACTACTCTTTTGAGGGCGCGCCAAGCTGAACAGGTTGCAGCTCAAAAGAAGTCGAAGATCGCAGCGAAGATGCGTGAGGCGAACGCTGGAGTCTCAGACCACCGTCTCCGCGCCGCAAAGCGTAAGGAACTCTCACACCTGGTCTCGTCCTGGTCGCGTCGTAGCGGCGAACCGCACGCGATGGTTCACGCTCAGCTGCGTCAACGCTGTGGCGGCCCAGAGATCGCCCGTGCAACCACGGAACAGATTGAAGCGCGCATTGCTTTGCTTCGTCAGTGGTTCGTTGGAAAACACTAGGCCTGACGCAGCTGAATGTGAATGATGAGCTGATACAACGTGGCGCTCCTGCACCCAAGGTGCGCGAGCGCCGTCGCGTCTCTCAGCGATTCAGAGCTTCACATAGCGTGTCGGGATCGCGACCTCGCCCTCGGACAGGCGCCAGGCCTGATAGGGAAGTTCGTTACGCGAGCGCACGTGCGTTGCTTGTGCTTTCTCTAATGCGTCGTCTCCCCAGAGGGAAGAATCGATTGTGCCGTTAGTGATCAGCGGAATTTGAAGTTCGCGTGCGCCCCGCTTGGCAAGTTCAGCCTTCGCATCGGCTTCAGAATCGGTGACAACCAGGATCTCTTCGGCTGCGTATCCGTCTTCGTCGATGACACGACCAGCGAACTTCTTGCCACCGACCGTCGACTTGGATTCCGATTTCTTCGCAACAGGTTTCGGATTGCCGTTCTCGTCTTCGCGGGACACGAGTTTGTACACGAGGGCCGCTGTGGGCACGCCCGAACCGGTGACCAGCTTCGTTCCAACCCCATAGGAGTCGATCGGCGCGGCGCCTAGGGCTGCGATAGCGTACTCATCCAGATCGTTGGTGACCGTGATCTTCGTGGTCGTTGCACCGAGAGCATCAAGCTGACCGCGAACCTTGAAGGCGGTGGCAACAAGGTCGCCAGAGTCCAAACGAACGGCGCCTAGTTCACCGCCGGCAGCGCGTGCGGCCTCAACAGCGTTGATGACGCCCTGTTCGACGTCGTAGGTGTCAACGAGCAGTGTCGTCGATGGGCCAAGCAGTGCAATCTGAGCGTCGAATGCTTCGCGTTCCGAATCGTGCAGGAGTGTGAAAGAGTGGGCTGCGGTGCCAATCGCGCGGATTCCGTAGCGCTTGGCTGCTTCCAGATCGCTGGTTCCAGCAAAGCCGCCGATGATTGCTGCGCGCGCTGCGGAAACAGCGGCTCGTTCGTGGCCTCGTCGAGCTCCCATATCCATGCACGGGCGACCGTGGGCGGCGATTGTCATACGTGACGCGGCCGACGCGATCGCGCAGTCATGGTTCAGGATCGACAGAAGAAGCGTCTCGAGCATCGTGCACTCGGCGAAGGTTCCCTCGACGGTCAGCAGAGGAGAGCCTGGGAAATAGCATTCGCCTTCGGCGTAGCCACGAATCGAACCGGTGAAGTGGAAATTCTTCAGATAATCAAGTGCGTCATCGGAGACGATTTTCTCGGCGTGAAGCCAATCGATCTGAGCGGGCTCGAATTCGAAGCGTTCGAGCGCTTCGAGAATGCGACCAATACCTGCGACAACACCGAAGCGTCGGGTTGCGGGAAGACGACGCCCGAAAACCTCGAAAGTGGATGTGCGCCATGCGGTGCCGGCTTTCAAAGCAGCATCAAACATGGTCAGTTCATACATGTCCGTCAGCAGTGACGTTGAAATTGATGAGGGCATATGACAAACCTAGCGCGATATACCACAAGTTCGCGTGTTGAAACCACACCATGGTACGAAATCGTTGCTTAGGCTTGAAACATGCCAACGACTTCATCGACGCCACTTGAACGCCCTGCCCCCACCTTAGCTGGGCTCGCGCAGTGGCGTACTGTCGTTTGGGACGACCCGGTCAATCTGATGTCGTATGTGACCAACGTGTTTGTCCGTCACTTCGGCTATTCGCACGATCGCGCTGATTCCCTGATGCGTGAGGTCCACGTGCTCGGCAAAGCAACCGTATCTACGGGACTTCGCGAACGCATGGAAGCCGATGTTGTGGCGATGCACGGGTACGGTTTGCACGCGACGTTGGAACTTGACTCGTGATTGGTCCTTTTGTATACGAGGCCGGCGCTTTCAGCGCCGAATTGCACCCCCCGTATTCGACGTTGATTGCGCAGCTGATGCGTGAGATTCTTGTTGTCCTTGATGATCCAGGGGATATGCCAGCGTTCGTTGCGGCGGCAACCTCGTTGGAGAATCATCGCGAGGCTCCAGAAGAACACTCCCTGGACTATTTACTTCCAGCGATGAGCTCTGACCCTCAGGACGCAACGGGTTTGCGTGCGCTGACGGAAGATTTTTTGCGGGCAGAAAAGTCTGCTCGACTGCGTAAAGTGTGCGCGCATATTGAGCGCGCCGAAGCCCTCGGTATTCAAGAAGTCAGTTTCGATGCTGACGAGGTCTGGGATTGGCTTGGTGCGCTTAATGATGTTCGTCTCGGACTTGCCGGTGAACTTCAGATCGCTTCCGATGATGACGTGGAGCAAATCGCGAAGATTGCAAGCGAAAAACCGAATGGGACCCGTCAGCAGTCGGCAAGCGCTATCTACATGCTCCTTACCTGGTGGCAAGACTCACTGGTGTTAGCCCTGAATTCCCAAGGCGGTAGCAACTAGGGTCAAAGCATGGATAACGCGCCTATCGGTATTTTTGATTCTGGCCTCGGTGGCCTGACCGTCGCGCGTGCCGTCATTGATAAATTGCCGGACGAGGAAATCCTCTACCTCGGCGACACCGCCCACACCCCCTACGGGCCTCGTGCAATTGCAGAAGCGCGTCGCTTCACATTGGAATGCTTGGATGAACTCGCTTTCCGTGGTGTGAAAGCGCTGGTGATCGCCTGTAATACGGCAACGGCTGCAGCCCTTTCAGATGCGCGCGAACGCTACTGGATTGACGCGCATATCCCCGTCATTGAGGTCATCACTCCGGCCGCCAAGCAGGCTGTCGCGACCACGAGGAATCGTCGTATTGGCGTGATTGGTACGCAGGCAACCATCCAGTCGGAAGCATATCGAAACGCGCTTGCGGCCGTTCCAGGTCTCCATGTCTCACAGCAGGCGTGCCCTGATTTTGTTCCCTTTGTTGAGCGTGGTGTGACAACCGGAGTTGAACTGGAAGCTGTCGCGCGCGAGTATCTTCAGCCACTCAAGGACGATGGCGTCGACACTCTTATCCTGGGATGCACGCACTACCCGTTGTTGACCGGCGTTATCGGCCGTGTCATGGGCGAAGGAGTGTCCCTTGTGACCTCGTCAGAAGCGACTGCCAACGTGACGTACAACGAACTGACCGACCGCGATCTCTTACATGAACCATGGGCGGAAGGTGACGGTCCCCATCACCAGTTCATGACAACCGACTCCGGCGATACGTTCCCACGTCTGGCCCGACGTTTTCTTGGCCCCGAAGTTGGCAACGTGCAAGAAATCTCGATTGCGTCAGGAGCCAGTGCCCAATGAAACTGACAACGATCGGGTGCACCGGTTCCATGTCCGGTCCGAAGTCTCCGGCCTCGTGCTACTTGGTTCAAGCGAACGGCGTTGATCCGAGCACCGGTGAGGATCGCGTGTGGAACGTGGTTCTCGAGATGGGCCCCGGTTCTTTCGGTGCTCTCTGGCGTTGGATTAGCCCCCGCGATATTGATGCGGTGGTCCTTTCGCACTGCCACGCTGACCATATGGCTGACATCATCTCGCTACAGGTGTACCGCAAGTGGGGCCCCGGCTCTGATTTGCCTCCGCTGATGGTTGTCGGTCCCGAAGGTCTGTTGGAACGTATCCGCCAGATCGACGGCGTCGTCGAAGAAGAGCTGTATGCGAACGAATTCAATATTCGAACCGTTGAAGATGGCCAGTCCTATCAGATTGGTCCGATGACTCTGACATCGTTCAAGGGTATCCACACAATTCCCTCGTTCGGAACGCGCATTGAGGGGCCGAGTCAGTCAGATCCGTCGACCGCGGTGTCGATGTTCTTTACCGGCGATACGGATGAAAGCCCTCGTATCGATGCTGGAGCTATGAATGTGGATCTTCTTCTGAGTGAAGTTGGTTTCACTCGTGAAGATTCAGTTCGTGGAATCCACATGGATGGGGTGCGCGCAGGTAGCTTTGCGACGCGAGCACATGTTGGTCGACTGGTTGCGACGCACATTCAACCGTGGACAGAAACTGAACAGGTGCTTGCTGAACTGCGTCAGACCTGGTCTGGTCCCGTTGATTTCGCCTGCCTTGGATCTTCGTTCGTGGTGGGTGACACGTAGCGCTCATCGCTGGGACTGCTACTGAGTGGTCTCGTATGTGTTGCCACGCCAGTCATTGTGGTGGGTTGCAACCCACTGGAAGAGGGCAGCAAGGACCTGGCCGGTTGCAGTGTTCGGTGAATCTTCTCCGTTGCGGTGACGCACCAAAATGCGCCTGAAGCCCAGTGCTGGCAGAGTTGTGACACGCATACCTCCCAGTGCAATTCCTTGGATAGCCATGTAGGGCATGATCGTTGAGCCTTTACCGGCGCGAACAAGGGCGTGCGCCGCCTCGTAGTTGATGTACGAGTAGGGCACCCAGTGGATGTGTGACGTTGCAGCTGCCACACGTTGCATGGGGAGTGCGCCGATCGTGTCCGGTGCGACCCGGAGCCATTGGACGTCGGCAAGGTCGCGTTCGGATCCCACTAGCGGGGCGTTGGAGGGGCTGACCAGTACCCAGGGTTCGTCGATAAATTGGACATCGGTGAAGCCGCGTGGCGCGTTGCCGGGGGCGGTGTCACGTTCCAGCATGAGCAGGTCGAACTTGCCTGAACGCATCTTCGTCATGCCCGGGCCTTCGCCGGATTCATCGATGTGGATTTCGACGCCGGGAAGCTCTTGTTCCAGCTGGGAGGTGAGGGGGAGGAGGACGTTACGAATAACCGTGTGAAAAGCGCCGATGTGTACGACACCGGTCAGGTGTCCGGCGATGGGGCGAAGATTTCGGGCAATGTCGTTAAGGTCATTCTCGATGCGTTCGGCGCCGTTGACAAGAATGCGCCCTGCGGGGGTAAGAAGAGCGCCGGCTGGGTTGCGATCGACGAGGTCCAGACCGACTTCTTCCTCGAGTTTTTTGATTTGTTGTGACACCGCTGATGCAGAGACCCCCAGGTAGTCTGACGCGGCGACGATTCCACCTTCTCGGTGAACTTCAAGAAGAACTTGGAGTCGTTTTGGATCGAGATGCATCGGAGCTCCTATTGCTTAAGTAAAACTTAAATTACAAAAAAGAATAGTTCAATTGAACTGTATGTGAGTGGCGTGCATACTTATATGTATCGAGTCGTGAACAGTGAGGCATACGACACAGAGTTGAATGGAGAAACGTCATGATGTCATTGGTCCGTCGTCAGCTAGACCGCTTCCGTTCCTATGTCACTCGCTATCGCAGACAGCAGCGTGATGAACTGCAGTTCTGCATGGATCGCCCGATTTACGGCAATCTGGTCGCCCGCTGAATCCGGCTTGGTGATAAACACCGCTCTCGCTAGCGTGACAACTTAATAGATAAGAGAGGCGATGCCACCGGTGGCATCGCCTCTCTTGTCATGCCTGCTTACTGAAACAAGGATGAATTGAGATCACTGGCTCTGTTGGAGCGCGTCGACAACCGCGCCAGTGAGGGCGCGGAATGCAATGCCTCGATGGCTGATCGCATTCTTCTGCTGGGGCGTCATTTCCGCTGTCGTCACGTTAAAGCCATCGGCAACGAAGATCGGGTCGTAGCCAAATCCGCCACTACCACGGCGCTCGTGAAGCAAAGTACCACGAACCTCTCCGCGCTGAACGAACTCGCGCCCGTCAGGCAGAACCAATACAGCAGCAGAGACGAATGCGGCACCTCGTAGCGCATCAGGCACATCGGCCAACTGAGCAAGGAGCAAATCGAGGTTTGCTGCATCGTCACCGTGGTGGCCACACCAGCGAGCAGAGAAAATGCCGGGCGCTCCACCCAGAATGTCAACGCACAAACCGGAATCGTCCGCGATCGCCGGCAACCCGGTCAGCTTCACCAAAGAACGAGCTTTGATCAGAGAGTTTTCTTCGAAAGAGGCACCGTCTTCTACCGGTTCGGGCGCATCAAAGTCACTCATCTTGGCAATGATCCCGGCCTCGTACCCTGCGTATGCGGGGGCCAGAATTGCTTCCAACTCCGCGATTTTGTGGGCGTTGCCGGTGGCGAAAACCAGTTTGGGGGTCGTCATCAGAGGGTGACCGTCTCAAGTTCGCCAGCGGTCAAACAACGACGTTGCAGATCGGCCAGCTGCGCGTTGCCGATCGCTGCCAGGTCAAGCAGGTCGCCCAGTTCATCACGGTTGAAGGGCGCGTGCTCGGCAGTGCCCTGAACCTCGATGAAGTTGCCGTTGCCGGTCTGAACGATGTTCATGTCAGTTTCTGCACGGACGTCTTCAACGTAGGGGAGGTCGAGCATCGGGGTGCTGTCGATAATGCCAACGGAGATCGCTGACACGGAGTCGGTCAGCACGGACGTGCCAGCCTTGGGTGTGATGAGACCTTTTTCGGTGCCCCAGCGGACAGCTTCAGCCAGCGCAACGTAGGCTCCGGTCACGGACGCGGTGCGAGTGCCACCGTCTGCACGCAGAACGTCGCAGTCGAGGACAATTGTGTTTTCGCCCAGAGCTGTCACGTCAATGATTGCGCGCAGGCTTCGACCAATGAGGCGTGAGATTTCCTGCGTGCGTCCACCGACCTTGCCCTTGATAGATTCGCGCTGTGAGCGTTCAGCGGTTGCGCGTGGCAGCATCGAGTATTCGGCGGTGACCCAACCTTCTCCGCTCCCTTTACGCCAGCGCGGAACCCCCTCTGTCAGCGAGGCGACGCAGAGGACGCGAGTATTTCCGAACTCGACAAGGACGGAGCCTTCACCGACGCCCGCCCAACCGCGGGTCATGGAAATGGGACGGAGCTGGTCGAATGAGCGCCCATCGGCGCGAGATACATCATGAGTCATGCCTCCAGCCTAGTTCACTTCGCGAAGCGAACCCCAGGAGGGTTAGCGTTGAGGTATGACACTTCACCTTCCCCTTGTCCGGCTAACTCCTCGCGCCCTGGTTTCCGTGCGTGAGAATGTCAGCCCACGCGCGCTCCTTGAACGCGGCGTAAAGGCTTTGGGTGCAGGGGTGAGTGAAGAGGATCGCGCAGGGCTGTCGTCCGTCCGCGCAGTTGTAGTAAAGCCAAATGGCGCGATCGGCGTTATTCCAGTTCGCGATGCCTGTGCAGAGATTGAGTTGGCAACGATTTCCACCCCGGTCGCCCTCTCTCTGATCGACGAGGCCGCCCCCGCCTATTTCGTCGGTGCCACTGATGATGGGGCGGGGCAGATTGTGCTCTGCCTTGACAATGACGCTGAGCTTCCGGGCGTGCAGTGGGTTCACCTGCGATGGGGCGGGCATATGTTGGGTGCTTCGGATTCTGGGGTTGCGATAGTGGGTGTGTCTCTTGCTACTTGGCATGCCTCCTACCGTTTCTGCGCTCGTTGTGGGAAGCCTGTTCGCTCGATTCTGAGTGGCTGGGCGACGGAGTGTTCCGGGTGTGGGCACGTGGAATATCCGCGACAGGACCCGGCAGTTATCGTGCGCATCCACGATGATGAGGATCGTGTGTTGCTTGCGCACAATACGGCGTGGCGCACCACAATGTGTTCTCTGATCGCCGGCTTTGTCGAGGCCGGAGAATCGCCTGAACATGCAGTTATTCGCGAAGTTAAAGAAGAAGTTGGTCTGGATGTGGCCAGCGTTGAATATCAGGCGACGCAACCCTGGCCGTTCCCTCGTTCGCAGATGATTGGGTACACCGCGCGAGTAGCTGTTGGAACACCGGTTGTGCCGATTCCCGATGGGGAAGAGATCGAATGGGCGCGGTTCTTTAGCCGGAGTGAATTGCGCGATGCTCTTCACAGCGGTGAAGTGAGTGCGCCGGGCCCAACATCCATTGCGTATGCCCTGCTTGCGGATTGGTACGGAAGCGACTTGCCTGAGAGCCCAAGCTCGCTTGACCCGCTTCGGCGCCCATGATGCACATTGGTTTCTCCATGGTCAGTGGGACAATCGTTCTATGAATTTGCCAGACCCGAATGCTCTTCTTGACGCGCTTGACCCGGATCAGCGCGCTGTTGCCCTGCAAGTGAAAGGGCCATTGGCTGTTCTTGCTGGCGCAGGGACAGGGAAAACGCGTGCGATCACCTATCGCATTGCGTACGGTGTGGCAACGGGTGCGTTCACGCCACATTCGGTTCTTGCAGTGACGTTCACGCGTCGCGCTGCTTTTGAAATGGGGCAAAGACTTACCCAGCTTGGCGTTCCCGGAGTTCCTGCTCGAACCTTCCATTCGGCTGCACTCAGTCAGCTGAAATTCTTCTGGCCAACAGCAATTGGTGGTCAGATTCCAGAGCTCATCCCCAGTAAATCATCGCTTGTTTATCCCGTGATGTCCCGCCTTGGAATAGCGCAGGGAAATGTTGAATTCCGCGATGTTGTTGCCGAAATTGAATGGGCGAAAGTGTCGATGGTTAACGCAGAGCGCTACGGCGAAGTAGTGCGCGACGGACACCCTGTTCCAGATGGCTTAAGCGCTGATGAGATGGCAACGATACTTCGCCTGTATGAGGACGCTAAGCGCGAACGTGGTGCGATCGATTTTGAAGACGTCCTTATTTTGATGGCCGCCATCATGCAGGATCGTCCTGACGTTGCTAGGCAAGTGCGTAATCAGTACCAGAACTTCGTGGTTGATGAATTCCAGGATGTGTCACGCCTGCAACAGTCGTTGTTGGATCTATGGATCGGTGATCGTCACGACGTGTGTGTCGTTGGCGATGTTGCCCAGACAATTTATTCATTTGCAGGTGCTCAATCATCATTTCTTGTCGATTTCCCAAAGAAATTCAAGGGCGCGCACGTCCTTGAACTGACCAGAGATTATCGGTCGACCCCTCAAATTGTTGATGTCGCTAACTCGGTCATGCTGGGGGCAGGAAAAACCAGTGGCGCTGTCACGCTCAGCTCTCAACGACCTTCGGGTGCGCATGTTGAATTCGCAAGCTATTCGTCAGATAGGGAAGAAGCTGAAGCCATCGCGTCGAAGATTCAAGAGCTCATACATCGTGGAACACCTGCCCACGATATCGCTGTCCTCCTTCGTATCAACGCTCAATCCGAACTCTACGAAGAAGTGTTTTCAGCGCGTCAGATCCCGATTGCTCTTCAAGACCAGACCCCATTCTTTGATAGAGAATCAGTTCGCCGTGCAGTCAGCCATCTGATCGCGGTGTCGAAGTCTGGCCAGGATTCCCCTGGCTCTCTGCGCGACCACATAGAAGAACACTTGGGAGCCATCGGCTGGACGCCTCAAGCTCCCAATGGAGCAAATGCGCTTGAACGCTGGAATAACCTCAATACGCTGATCGCATTGGCTACTGATTCATCTGCTCCGGATCTTGCTGGGTTCATTGAAGAGCTCACACACAAGCGCAAGGTAGCAGAAGAGCCAAATAAAGAGGGCGTGGAAGTCATGACTCTTCACTCGGCGAAGGGGCTGGAATGGTCAGCTGTTTTTATGCCGGGGCTCAGCGAAGGTCTGCTCCCTATTTCCTACGCTCAGACCCCCGAAGCAATCGAAGAAGAACGTCGCCTTCTCTACGTTGGTATCACTCGTGCGCGGGACATTCTTGAAGTGTCGTGGGCGCGAAGCCGGCGTGATGGGGATCGTTCGAAGCGTAAACGTAGTCGTCTGCTGAACAGCGTGTGGCCGCAGAGCCCCTCGATAAAGACGAAGAAGCCCGCTCACGCTCACGCATCATCATCGAAGCAAGCGACACGCGAGTTCCAAGCAACAGCGTCGAAAGAGACCCTCGATCTTTTCGAAGCCCTCCGCTCGTGGCGAAGTGATGTTGCAAAGCTCGCTGGTAAGCCTCCCTATACGGTTTTTTCGGATGTCACGCTTCGTGAGCTTGCGACAAGGCGTCCGAAGAACCATCGTGAGCTTCTTGGAATTTCCGGAATCGGCGAGATCAAAGCAGATGCGTTCGGATCATCCGTTTTAGCGATCCTGGACGGCGAAACAGTTGAAGTGACTAAGGACGATCTTCTTTAATACGTTCTCTTCGTACTATCGATCGGAAGTACGCTCGCTTAGACTGTTCTCCTTACACCCGCAGTTCGCTTCAGGTACAGCTTGTCGTATCGAGAAGCCACCGTGAGCATCAATATGGTGAATGCTTGATGCCATCAGGTGATCATTCCCCATAAAAGTCTGGATAAACCTGGCAATCGACCAGGCTGCGCCATGGGTGGCAAGAGGGGTGGGAGCAACCAATGGTGTCCGCATCGCTGTCTTACGGTGATCAAGAAAATCAGGATCTCTAGCGTTTTCTTGGGAGAGTAAACATGCTCCACACGCACTGAGTCCTGGGATGACAAGAGGCCCGACGTCATAGCCGTCTTCCAGTTCAGTGACCAGAAGGTGGGGGATATCTTCTTTCACGAGCATCCAGGAGTCTTCGAACGCGGGAAACCGCTGAGAGGACACAATCGTTAAAGCCTCATTTTGACCATGAGTATGAGGTACATAGCGGGGGAGTAAGTCATAGCGATTTGATAGTGACCGTTTCAGTGGCAACCCTAGAAAGCCTTCACCAATCACCCTGGCAATCCGGTCATCAACCCGACGTGGTTGCAGAGGAATGACCTCAAGATAGAAGTCATTTTTCACCAGATCCAAAACTCGCGCGGATACGTCATCGAAGACGGTGAACGTCAACGCGAGGTGTTGGGGCAGAGTGACATCTTCTAAGAATCCAGCGTGTTGCAGGCGCATCCGAAGACGAATCGGCAAAGTGCTCGGCAAAGGATCATCTTGATCGGCATCCAAAGACACAGAATGATGACTGCACGCGATCAAGGCATTGATCTGACGATCATGCAGGCCACGAAGGACCATGTGGTGACCGTGATCTGTTCCAACCTGGACCGAATGATCCCCAACCCTCAACACCGTGACACCGGGCTTCAACTTCATCGCACACCTCTTCGTGAGAACTCGATGGCGATGAGTATGCCAGCCTTCAACCCGGCTCAGCGTTTATCCACAGGCCGAGCGTGCTCGCGCGAAAAAGTTATCCACAAGCATCAGCGCGGAGGTGACGAGGGGCTTCATCGTTAGGCCTGAGTATCCCCCGAAGAAGGATCAGAATCCTTGTCTTCAGAACCGTCAGCAGAATCATTGAACTGATCCTCGGCCTGATCGTCCGGAGCAAATCCTGCCCGCGCCAACGTTTCACTCTCGGGATCACTCTCCGGAGAAAGCCCTTCAGCCCACCCCATCGTGCCGTCCAACAGGGCATTGAGAGCAGCATCGATATCCGCGTCCTGTTCACGAGCCGCCTGGCGGATCGTCAAGAAGGTGTCGGGAGAATCAAGCTCTGCCTGCGTCGGCACCATGTCAGGATGTGACCAGAGGTTGTCGCGAGCTTCCCTCCCACCATCGGCTGCGACAAGACCGAAGATCGATGCGGCGCCTCGTGCACGACGCGGACGCATCTGCAATCCGATCAACTGACCCAGCACCTGCTCGGCTGGGCCGCCGGTAGCGCGACGACGACGGATCATTTCGCGCAACTGATCGGCGTGAGGAAGATACGGGGCGGTCGCTTGAGCCGTCACAACTTCAACCCAGCCTTCGATCAGCGCAAGCATCGTTTCAAGACGCTCCAAACTACGCTTCTGCTCGGGCGAAATATTCATCGCAAACACGCCACCCGACAGGGCTTCCTCGATCGACTGCTGATCCGTCGGATCCAACGTGCGGGCAACGTCAGAAAGAGCTTCCATGTCGATCTCGATATGAGTCGCGTAGTTTTCGACGGCTCGCATCAGATCGCCCTCAAGCCACGGAACTGAAGCAAAAAGACGACGATGAGCGCACTCACGAACAGCAACGAACTGTAGAACCTCTTCGAAAGGAATATCCAGCCCGTCTGCGAAATCCTCAACGTTCGACACCACCAGACCAGTTGTCGGCTTCGTCAAGAGGGGAATACCCACGTCATTCGTGCCGAACGTTTCGCGCGCAAGCGCGGTCAGTGCCATTCCAAGCTGGGAAGAAAACATCATTGTCGCCAGCTTCGGAGTCAGGCTCTTCATTTGGCTTGCCATAGAGGCAAAGCCCTCAGAAAGAAGCGAAGGATCACCTGAGATCCCGCCCATCTGGTTTTCAATCACAGACGTGAGCGCACGAGAAACATTCAGCGCAATTGGTTCGCAGATTCGTTTCCACTGCTCAAGGGTGACCTCGGTCCACTCAATGCGACTCCACGCCGCGCGCTCGACCTGTCCGGGGGCAAAATCGGTGACAGTATCAAGCCACAAGTCAGCAACGCTCAACGCTTGACGTGCGCGCCCCGCCTGGGCTGCACTCACAGCTGGATCGCCCGCGGAGTAGATCTGTTGCCGTGCAGAATCATTCACGATTCGCCAATCAACGGGACCAGTGGACGTATTCATAAAGAACTGCATCTGCTTCAATGCGGCGTTCAAAGTGTTTGGATTCTGAACCTCCGGGGGCAACATTGAAGGATCGAACCCTTGTGCGTTCAACGCCCGCATTGCTTCTTCCGCTGCGTTGGCACCGAGCATATTGCGCAGAAAGTCTTCGAATGGATTGTCCTGGGGGAACGTTTCGTCCTCGTTCATACTGCGAGCCTACCCGCGCCACCTGTAGAATCGCGCGATGAACCATGGGCGTGCGCTGAAAGAGGAATTGGAAAACACTGAAATAGGCATCCCAGCGTGCCCTCGGGGCAAACCATGGGCGACAATGATCCGGTGAGTATTGATGAACAGCAGGATCACAGCCTCCTAACCGGCGAGCTTGAAGACGCCACGGTGCGGTCAGAAAACACGGCCGACACCCCCAGCCAGCGGGTAAAGAAATGGATGCCGAGTCGTCCCACCATCGCCGCGATCGCCGGTGGCGTGATTCTAGGAGTCACACTATTCGCTCTACCAATGCCGTATGTACTGGAATCGCCGGGACCGACGTTCAACGTCGTTGGGTCATATCGAGGCACCGACCTGATCACAATCTCCGGCACCGACCCTGATTCGGGACAGTCCGTCGCTGTTGAACCTTCGACGGAAAGTGAGGACGGTGTCGGACAGCTTCGGATGGTGACAGTGTCTCAACGAGGTGGGCCGAGCGCCCGTTTGAATCTTGCTGAGCTGATCATGGGCTACTTCGATTCAAAGTCCGTCCTTGTTCCCTACGACGAGGCATATCCCTCAGATGTCAGCCAAGAAGAGGTTGACCAAGCCCAATCAGCGATGATGTCGAATTCGCAGTCGACCGCGGAAGTTGCGGCTCTGGAATCGCTTGGCTGGGACGTGCCCGCATCAGTGCGTGTCGTCCAAGCGGTCAAAGGAACAAACGCAGAGGGTAGCGTTCAATCGGGTGACTTGCTTGTGTCACTCACTGACGCCCAAGGAGTCGTCCATCCGATTGATCGAGCCTCAACTGTTTTTGCGGTGGTCAAGACTATCCCCGCTGGCACAACACTGACAGTGACCGTTGAACGCAACGGGGAACAGGTCGATATTCCGATCACGACGGTGGCCGCTCCCGAAGGGCAGCAAGGCTCCCGCCTAGGCGTTTACCTGTCTGTTGAAGCCACGTTTCCGCTTGATATTCAGTTCAATCTGAAAGACGTGGGCGGTCCCAGCGCAGGCATGATGTTTGCGCTTGGAATTATCGACCGCATGACCCCGGGTGCCCTCGCAGGAACTGAGAGCATTGCCGGAACAGGGACGGTGTCCTACGACGGTGAAGTGGGTGCGATCGGTGGCATCGTGCAGAAGATGTGGGGAGCCAAGCGCGACGGGGCTTCGTGGTTCCTTGCCCCCTCTTCGAACTGCGATGAAGTTGTCGGAAACGTCCCCGAAGGCCTCAGTGTCGTCTCTGTCTCGACCCTGTCAGAAGCCAGAAGTGCCGTAGAAACAATCGCGGCCGGCCAAGGGGATACCCTGCCGACCTGCGAGTGATGTTCGGAAATGGTCGTCAGTCGACGTCCGGTTCGAGTGATGCGAGAAGAGCATCGACGAGGTTCGGAATAAGGTTTGTTCCCTGACCAACCTTGTCGTCGGAGTCGAATGCTTTCGTGCGCAGAGCACACCAGGATTCGCCGGTGCGAAGCGCGCCAACAGCAAGACGAACATCCGCGCGTGACGGGTGGTTCGAAATGAACTGGATGGCTTCTTCGGGATCTTCGGGAGCCTGATCTTCAACCTCCGGGGGTACGACAAGACGCTCAACCGTAATCGCAGCACCAGCAACCTGCTCTGGCCAGCCAAGATGTCCGAGCACCTCTTCGAGGTCGTCTTCCCGAAGATCTTCCTGAATCACGGCAGACAGGTGTTCTTCGCTCCCATCCCACCCCTTGCGGATCTGCTGAGCAATATCCTCGGGCAAGTCCGGCTGGGCAAGAAGCTGGGACGTGTGGACAAGCGCATAGAGCGAGGGGGCATGATCCCAACCGATTCGTGCAGCGCTACGTTCAATGTCGACAACAACATTCGCAAGTGCAATCTGACGCGCGCTCGGCATCTGAGGTTCTTCGATAGTCATGGAATGTATGTTCTCACGTCAAACACGCAAAGGTGTCACCGAATTGTGAGTTCTGATGAATGCCAGTCAAGGCTAGCGTTCCAACAGGAGCCTCGTCGCGCACTCTCACGCGCACCGCGGGTAGGATGAGGGCACGATAATCAACGTAGAGGAGTGACGCTGTGAGCGCCTTTCCCATGCCCGAACCTCAGTCAATGAAGCCACAGAGGGGAGGGAACAACACTGACCGTCCGCGTTTGGGCCCAATGACTCTGACGCTGCTGATTCTGGTTGGAATTGGCGCGATCATCTATGCGGCCTCAGTCGTATGGACCGAGATCCTCTGGTTCCGCCAGATGCATTCAGTGCGTATCGTGCTGACCCAATGGATTGCTCACGCCGGCCTCTTCGTCTTTGGTTTCCTTGTCGCGGCCGGCCTGATTCTCTGGTCGCTCAACTACGCGTATAAGCACCGCGAAGCCTCCACGCGAGGTCAAGCGTCCGCAACCCTTCGCGAATACCAGAAGGCACTGGACCCGGTTCGTCGTATCGCGTTCTGGGTGGTCGCACTGTTCCTCGGTTTCACGAACGGTGCCAATCTCGCGAATGATTGGCAGACGGTTCTGCAATTCGTGAATCAGACGCCCTTCGGGAAGACGGATCCTCAGTTTGGTTTCGATATCGCCTTCTTCGTCTTCACAATGCCGATGCTGAACCTAGTCGTCGGATTCCTGCTGAAAATCTCGATCCTCTGCTTGATTGCAGCATTCGTTGTCTCCTACGTGTACGGCACCGTTCGCCTGCTTCCGCGTCCTCACGCGTCAAAGCCCGCTCGTCTACAGACGGGAGTCTTCGCTGCACTGGTTTCTTTCTTCATTGGAGCGAACTATTGGCTCGGCCGCTATGACCTGCTTACTCAAGACGGCGCCAATATTGATGGCGCCCTCTACTCCGACATTCACGCAACGCTTCCAGCTCATTCGATCCTGGCCGTTATCTCGTTCCTGATAGCTCTGCTTTTCCTTGTCGCAGCGTTCAGGGGCTCCTGGCGTCTGCCCACGATCGGTGTCGCCGTGACCGTGATTTCTGGCGTCATCATTGGTGGCGCGTACCCCGCGCTCATCCAGCAGTTCCGCGTCACCCCGAACGAACGAGCCCTGGAATCTGAATACATTCAGCACAACATTGATGCCACCCTCGCAGCATACGGCCTCGATGATCTGGAATACACCAACTACGACGCCGCAACCAGCGCTCAGCCCGGACAGTTGCGCGAAGACTCTGAATCAACGTCGCAGATTCGTCTGCTTGACCCGCAGGTGATCACGAAGACCGTCCAGCAACTGCAACAGTCGCGTCCCTACTACGGTTTCGATTCGGGAATGTCCGTGGACCGTTACACGGTCGGTGATGAGCGTCGAGACACGGTCATCGCAGTGCGCGAAATGAACCTCGCCGGTTTGTCTGCGGAACAACAGACCTGGGTGAATACGCACACCGTATATACGCACGGCTACGGTGTTGTCGCCGCCTACGGTAATTCGCTGAACTCTGATGGCCTGCCCTCATACTGGGAGCAGTCGGTGCCCTCAGTCGGCGAAATGGGGGAGTATGAAGAACGCGTTTACTTCTCCCCGAACGCCCCCTATTACTCGATCGTCGGTGCTCCGGAGGGTAGCGATCCGCAAGAACTCGACTACCCGGATGACAACGTCCAAGGCGGTCAGGTTGCCACAACCTTCACTGGCGACGGTGGCCCAAGCGTCGGCAACGTTTGGAACAAGCTCCTCTACTCGATCAAGTTTGGTTCCACCGACATCTTCTTCTCGTCTCAGACCAACTCTGCTTCGCAGATCCTCTACAACCGTGATCCGTTGGACCGCGTCGCAAAGGTTGCCCCGTTCCTGACTTTGGAACAGGAAGCCTACCCGGCTGTCGTCGACATGGATGGGGATCCGTCAACCGAGAAGCGCCTGGTTTGGATCGTTGATGCCTACACGACAACAGACTCCTACCCCTACTCGCAACACCAGTCCCTGTCCAGCTCAACCGTTGACTCCCGATCCTCGCAGGTTGGCGAATATGTGCGCGCAGAGACGATTAACTACATGCGCAACTCAGTGAAGGCTGTCGTTGACGCATACGACGGGTCCGTTCACCTCTACCAGTGGGATCAGGAAGACCCGATCCTCTCGACGTGGATGAAGATCTACCCGGGTCGTGTTGAACCCCTGAGTGGAATCAGCGGTGACTTGATGAGTCACATGCGCTACCCGGAGGACATGTTTAAGGTCCAGCGTGAGCTTCTTACCAGCTACCACGTCACCAATGCATCCGACTTTTACGCCGGTGGTGACCGTTGGCGCCTCGCCGAAGAAACATCAACCGCAGTGTCCGCATCCTCGAACGCATCGCAGTCGGGCGGAGTTTCTTCCGGAGTGACGGCTCAGCCTGCCTATTACCTGACAATGCAGATGCCGACCCAGGAAACCGCGGAGTTCTCACTGACCTCCGTGTTTGTTCCCGGTGGTGAATCCAAACGTGAAGCAATGGCAGGCTTCCTCGCCGTCGACTCAGAGACAGGGAACGAGGCCGGAAAGATCCGCGATGGGTATGGAAAGCTCCGGTTGCTAGCCTTGCCGTCATCGACTACCGTGCCCGGCCCAGGCCAGGTGCAGAACGCATACGACTCGAATGAGACTATCGCGCGCCAGCTCAACTTGTTGAATCAAGCGGATTCGCAGGTTATTCGAGGCAATCTCTTGACTCTGCCCGTTGGTGGCGGTCTGCTTTACGTCCAGCCTGTCTACGTCCAGGGCACCGGCTCAGCGTCCTACCCGGTTCTGCGTTCAGTCCTGACTGCCTTCGGTAATCAGGTCGGTTTCGCGCCGACTCTAGAAGAATCCTTGGATCAGACCTTCGGCGGTGACTCGGCCGCGACAGTCGCGAACAACGCAGGTGGAGAAACCGCAGAAGGTGACGATACTTCAAACACCGTCACCCAAACTGCTCAACAGCGCTTGAATCAAGCACTGACCGACGCCTCAGCGGCCATGCAAGCCGGCCAAACAGCCTTGAGTAGCGGAGATTGGAGTGCGTACGGCGAATCCCAGAAGAAGCTCAATGACGCATTGGCGCGAGCCCTTGCCGCACAAGAAGAACTTGGACAGTCCACTGGCGTCACATCCGGCTCCACCGATACGCCACAATCCGGTTCGACCCTCGGCTCTCCGGGCGCTGACGCAACGCAGTCAAACGGCTGATCTTCCCCGCGCACTCAGCCCTATCCTTGACGAAACCCGGGCGGTGAGCTTCTACGAGACGAAGCTCACCGCCCTCCGTTTGAAGCTCTGTCGCGAGCACGCTAGGGTAGTAACTACCGACGCGGGGTGGAGCAGTTCGGTAGCTCGCCGGGCTCATAACCCGGAGGTCGCAGGTTCAAATCCTGTCCCCGCTACCAGAAAAGCCCGGTATCTCAACGAAAAGTCGCTGAGATGCCGGGCTTTGTTTTGTCTCGATGAGGCCGATTCCCTAGGTTATTCCCTATCTTTTGGCTTATAAGCCTGATATGAGCGGGGACGGAATAGCGCACAAGAACATCATCGATTTTCTGCTCGAATGGCGCTAGACAGACAAAGGTTGCCCTCCAGTTTGGCGGGGCAGCCTTTTATTGACTAGAGCTTAACTCACGTGAGGTTCGCAAAGAACTTATCCCATGGCATTTCCAGTGGATGATCCTCTTCAACAACCGAGTAGAGGAAGCGGCAGAGCGGGAAGTCCTCTTCCTTGATCACACCACGCTTTGTCAGCGCACGCAGTGCCTTACCAACCACCGAAATGGCGGCAACGCCCTCCAGCGTCACGCCCTTCATGTGGACGCTACGCACCTCAGAGAACGGCACGCCCTGGCCGACAAAAGTGCCGGCCTTCACGTTGCGTCCGCCCATGGAGGTGACGAACATGTCGCCAACGCCACCCAGACCGATGCCTGTATTCGGATCGCCGCCCATTAGCTTGATGAACTGGATCAGCTCCTTAGCGCCCTGTGCAAACACCGCCGAGGAGTAGTTGTACATGACGTACTTGTCGTTCTCCTTGCCTGCCGCCTCAAGCATGCCCTTGGCGAAGCCGGCAGCGAACGCGTAGATGTTCTTGGTTGCAGCGCCGGTCTCGTGGCCGACGAAATCCAGAGATGTCCACACGTGGTAGTAATCCGTACGGAACATGTCAGCCAGATAATCCAGATCGTCCTGATCGTGGCCACAGAACACGACGCAAGTGTCGTGATGAACGGCAACCTCGCCAGCAATCGACGGGCCAACAATCGCGTTCCAAGAAACCTGATCTACAAGTTCCTTGGGTAGCGCGTTCTGGATAATGGTTGGCAGCAGATGCAAGGTGCCGTCCTCGTCTGCGCGCATGCCCTTAGTCACGCAAAGTAGCTTCTGACCCGGCTTCAGCAGGATCTTGAACTGCTCGGCGATCCACTCGATACCGAACGAGTTAACGCCACACATGACGACGTCGGCACCCTCGAACGCCTCGGCGGCGTCCTCAAGCTGGTAAGCCTTGATGCTCTCGTTGACCTTCAGGCCAAGATTCGGGTGCACCCCGGTCTTCTGGATTGAATCGATGATCTCGCGGTCAAGATGCGTGCCGACAAGGCGAACCTCGTGGCCGTTCTCAGTGACCGGGAACGATAGAGCGGTGGCCATAATTCCACTACCCAAAACAACCATCGTTGCCATAACAAATCCTTGCTATTGATTGAAGCTTTAGTTCTGGCCGTAGACGTTTTGGTAGCGCTTCCAGAGCTTGTCGATGGCATCGGACTCAACCGGCACCGCCCCGCCCAAGGAATTAGCGATCGCCACGGTCTTGGCGACCTCCTCCACCATCACCGCCGCCTTCACGGCTGCGGTTGCCTCCTGGCCCACAGTGAAGGGGCCGTGGTTTGCCATCAGCACGGCTGGGGAACGCGAAGACTTGAGCGTCTCGACGATTCCCCTGCCAATCGAGTCGTCACCGATGATCGCGAACGGCCCAACAGGGATCTCACCGCCGAACTCGTCGGCGATCATGGTCAGCACGCACGAGATGGGCTTGCGCACGGCAGAAAAAGCGGTGGCGTACGGCGAGTGCGTGTGTACAACCCCGCCCACCTCGCTCATGTGGCGGTAGACATATGCGTGAGCGGCAGTGTCCGACGACGGGTTCAGACCCTTCGAGGTGTCGTCGTCGATCTTGTTGCCGTCAAGGTCGCAGACCACCATCTTGCCGGGCTCTAGCTCGTCGTAGCGGACACCCGAAGGCTTGATGACGAACAGGTCCTCGCCCTCAACGCGCTCGGAGACATTGCCCGCCGTCCATACAACCAACTGGTTTGCCGGCAGTTCGGCGTGTAGCTTTGCCACCTTCTCGCGAGTCCACTGAATGCGGTCGCGGATATCGGACGAAAAATCAGAAATGTGCATTTACTACTTCTTTTCCTTCTGCTCGCTCTGGAATGCTTTCATCCTTGCCATGATGTCGGTCTCGCCACGCCCGAAGTGATCGTGCAGTTCCTTGTAGAAGCTGAAGACCACGTCGTACTCCTTGGAGCTGGGCTCGTTCGGCTTGTACTTGTACTGCTCGGTCTGGGACATTGCCTCAGCAGCTTCGAATACCGATGGGTAGATACCGGCGGCAGTGGCAGCGAAGACGCAAGCACCCAAGGAGCCAGTCTGCGGAGCCGTCGAAATCGTGATTGGCTTGCGGGTGATGTCCGCGAGCATCTGCATGTAGAACTCGTTCTTCAGCAGACCACCTGCGGCAACAATCTCGTCGATCTTGACGCCGTACTGCTCAAAGTTTTCGATAATCACGCGCGCACCGAAGCAGGTCGACTCGAGTAGTGCTCGGTAGATCTCTTCTGGTTTTGTAACTAGGGTCAAGCCCATGATCGTGCCCGAAAGGCGCGAGTCAGAAAGAATTGAACGGTTGCCGTTATGCCAATCCAGCGCGATTAGACCGTGTTCGCCAATCTTCTGCTGCATGGCTAGTTCGCCGAGCAGCTCGTGGACGGAAACGCCCTTCTCCTTGGCGAGATCCTCGTACCTTACAGGGATGCAGTTCTCGGTGTACCACGCGAAAATGTCGCCAACTGCCGTCTGGCCTGCCTCGTAACCCCAAGCACCATCGACAGCACCGCCGTCGACAATTCCGAAGACGCCAGGAACCTCGTGTAGCTCCTTATCGTTAACTACGTAGCAGCTGGAGGTGCCCATGATGGCGGTCAACTGACCAGGCTTGACGGCGTTAGCACCAGCAACAACAACGTGCGCGTCAATATTGCCAGAAGCGACTGCAATTCCTTCAGGCAGTCCCAGAATTGCTGCAGGTTCGCTATGCAAACCACCAACTTTGGCTCCCAGCGGCAGGATCGGGCCAGACATCTTGTCCTCGAAAACAGTACCGAAGCCCTTAGAAACCGATTCCAGGTATTCCTGCGAAGGGTAATGGCCATCCTGGTACATGCGCTTGTAGCCTGAGTCGCCAGCCGCGTAAGTCAATTTTCCTGTCAGCTTCCAGGTCAGCCAGTCCATCAAGTTGACGAAGTAAGAAGCTCCGTCGTAAACATCGCGGGCCTTCTCGTAGGTCTCCAGAACCTTCGGCAGCAGCAGCTCGGAAGAAAGGACTCCACCGTAACGGGCCAGCCAAGGCTCGTTACGCTCCTTAGCAACGGCAACCAGACGGTCTGCCTGTTCCTGCGCACCGTGATGCTTCCACAGCTTGATCCAAGAATGCGGATTATTCGCATACTTGGGCTTCTTGCAAAGCGGCACGCCGTATTTATCCGTTACCAAGATGGTTGCCGACGTGCAGTCCACGCCAATTCCGACCACACGAGTGGGATCGATTCCGGCGTCCTTGACGGCTCCAATAACTACACGGCGAAGAACGTACTCATAATCGCCCGGATCCTGCAACGCGTAGCCAGGTGGCAGCGCCTGACCATCAGCACTATCCAGCGTCTCGTCCATGACGCCGTGCGGATACTCGGCAACAGCAGTGCCAAGCATTTCACCATTGTCTGCGCGAACCACAACAGCACGCCCAGATAGTGTTCCAAAGTCAATACCGACTAGATACTTAGTTTCTGGCATCTTCGCTTTTCCGTACTCGGTTCCTCAATACGAGGAGTTTTTGCTAGTTAACAAAGCGATGACCCAGCCCCTCCTTGAACTGAATCACTGATACTTTGCAACTTTACACGAAACTGCTTTCACCATAGCTTGGTCTTCAATCTAAAAGTTAAAAGACAGATCCCCGACCCCACCCTCGCCTCGCGATTTTTCAGCGTCCGGTAGTAAATCAGTGAGCCATGCCAGGCTCTCGCGTAGTGCTCTTGTGCGCCGCGCATAAGCCCTGAGTGATTTGGGGCGGCATGAACGCCCTAGTCCTGGCTTATGTCGGACTGCCATGTGGCCGAAACCGTCGGCCACGGTGACGCTCGCCAAAATCGCGAGACTACCAACGAGTCTTTTTAGTTAAGTTCGGTCAGCCAGTTCAGCTGCTGGATTTTCGTATCCAGAAGGCGGTATTTCTTGGCCGCCTCCTCGGCCTGGGCGCGTAGCTTGGGCATGTCCACGGAAGAGGCGTAACGCACCTCGGAGCGCGAATAGACGTCTTGACGGGTGCTTGCCGCATCGGCCGTCTCGGCGAGCAGACGCAAAAGCCGCCCAGCAGGATTTGATTTCGGCTAATGCCGCCAAAGTTCAGGCTGACGAAGCAGTGCAGAGGGCAACTACGGCAAGCAAAGAAGCGGCCGAGGCCCAGGGCAAAGCAGAACAGGCAGTTAAAGAAGCTCAGGCAAAAGTTGATGCCACTTAAGGAGAGAGCGACGAGATCGTCTGGGCAGAACTCCACCACACCACCCCATGGAACCCCACCCCGAACTAACCCATCAACACAATTTGTCCTATAAGCCCGATTCCCTAGGTTATTCCCTACCTTTCACTGGGGTCGGGAGTCGTGGCGTCCGGGCCGAGGACTGCACGCAGGATGAGGGCGTTGTCGTGGTGGTGACTGAGGGTGTGGTCTCGGTAATAACCGGGACAGCGTACCCTGCATGTGTGCGCCGTACCCGAAAATCGGCTACCCGGGGCGACCTCCGTCTACTTGGAGGTCAAGATGTCTTGTTCCGTCGTTTCTGTGGTTCGTCCCCGCGCGTGGGTTGGATGTCTCGGGTGTTATAACGCTGGTCGTCTCGTGGGGCGATGGGAAGCCTCTTCAGAGAACAAATAATGGATGGTGTTGGCGAGTTGGAAGGTATCGGATTCTTGGCACACTTAAGGACGAGGTGCGTGAGATCCATATTGTGCGCGCGAGTCATCGCCAGGATGTCTATAAGAATCTGCCGAAGCTATAGCAACGAAGCTATAGCAACTGTTCAATAGAGGCCGAAGGGGTCGTGGCCTCGTCAATCAGAAACGAGAACCACACCCAACTGGCTGAACGTCGCTGGTGTCGACTTCTGGCCGAGCAGGTCAGAGTCTGACATCAGCGTTAGGCTCACTCGTCGGCGGCGCTCGGGTGCGTCATGTCAACCGGAACAACCCAGGCATCGAACTCAGCGTCGGTGACAAAGCCGAGCTCCAAGGCGGACTCGCGCAGCGACAGGCCCTTGTGGTGAGCATTCTTCGCAATCTTCGATGCCTTGTCGTAGCCGATGTGGCGGTTGAGAGCGGTCACCTGCATGAGGTTGATGTCCAAGTTGTGCTGGATCTTCTCGTAGTTCGGTTCGATGCCGTATGCGCAGTTCGTGTCGAAGGAAACGCACGCATCGCCGAGCAGGCGGATGGACTCCAGAACGTTCCATGCCATGACCGGCTTAAAAACGTTCAACTGGAAGTTGCCCTGCGAGCCAGCGAAACCGACGGTTGCGTCATTGCCGAAGACCTGAACGGCGACCATGGTCATGGCCTCGCACTGGGTTGGGTTGACCTTGCCGGGCATGATGGACGAACCGGGCTCGTTCTCGGGAATGATCAGTTCGCCGATGCCGTTACGCGGGCCAGAAGCGTACCAACGGACGTCATTGGCGATCTTCATCAGGGCATCAGCCAGGACACGCAGGGCACCGGAGACCAGGACCAGTGCGTCGTGTGCGCCAAGGGCTGCGAACAGGTTGTCTGCCTGCTTGAACTCAATGCCGGTTTCCTCGGAAATCTTCGTGGCGCAGAGCTTGCCGAATGCCGGGTGGGCATTCAGGCCGGTGCCGACCGCGGTGCCACCGATGGCGAGCTCGCGTGCACGTGAATCTGCGTAGCGGATGCCGTCGAGGGCGAAATCAATCTGAGCAACCCAGCCGGAAATGACCTGACCAAGGGTGATCGGGGTGGCGTCCTGCAGATGGGTGCGACCGACCATGACGATGTCTTTGAAGTCTTCAGCCTTCTTGGCCAGGGTGTCGCGTAGCTGCATGACGCGCGGGTACATGGCCTGCAATTCGCAGACGACTGCGATGTGCATGGCGGTGGGGAAGGTGTCGTTCGAGGATTGCCCACGGTTCACGTGATCGTTCGGGTGAACGGGGGTCTTGGTGCCCATCTCGCCACCGGCGAGTTCGATGGCGCGGTTGGAGATGACCTCGTTGGAGTTCATGTTCGACTGCGTACCAGAACCGGTCTGGAAAACAACCAGCGGGAAGTGATCGTCGAGTTTGCCTTCGATGACTTCGTCGCCGGCCTTGGCGATCAGGTCGGCGATCTCCTGGGGGAGTTCGCCGAGCTCAGCATTGGCTAGTGCAGCAGACTTCTTCAAGACACCCAGAGCGTGAACCATGGGACGGCCCCACACGAAAGTGTTACGGCCGATGTCGAAGTTGTGCAGGGAACGCTCGGTCTGGGCGCCCCAGTAGCGGTCGGTGGCGACCTCGACGGTGCCCATTGAGTCAGATTCAGTGCGCGTTGTTGTCATGTGGGTTGTTCTCCTTTGAAGAAACGTACCGCTTCAGGTTAGGCGAACCTAATGGGTTTGTGCTACCCGAAGACGCGAGTGGAACCATGCAAAACTGACAGAAAGTGCGACGAGAGTCAGGGCTAGGACGAAAGGAACAATCGGGTGCCATCCGTAGAGTGCAGTTGCACTCACCGGAGCAAAAATCCAGGTGACGGCGCCGGTCGCGTTGATGATGCCAGCAACGCCCCCCTGTTCTTCGTCGCTGACTGCCAGCGAGGCACCCGCGCTAAAGCCTGGGCTTGCCAGACCGCTGGACGCGCCGAGCACGAAGGTGGCGACTGTGATGATCGGTCCGTGGGACGCAAACGTCAGTGTCGCTAGCGCGATAAAGCCCAAGGTCATGCCGGTGCGTAGCAGAATAACCGGCGGAAGAGACAGCCGTGGGACGACGAGGAGCTGCATGAGCATCGCGCCGGCAGCATTCGCCAGTAGCATCAATGCCGTCATGGAGACCGCGTGCGCTGGGTCAAGATGCAGGCGATCCTGAACAATGAAGCCCATCGTGATCTGAACGACGCCACTGGCAAAGAAAATACCGAAGATGCCGGTAATCCACGGCAGGATGCGCGAGTCATTCCACTTCACGCGAGGGGGAAGCACCACGGGTTCCGGGGTCTCCTCGTCCGGGTCCTTGGTGGCAGGCGCATCCTTTGGCACTGCAACAAGCGCGATGATCAGCGCGATCGCGATGAACCACGGCGTGGCGTGCACGGGCGCGTAAATCCACCACGTGCCAAGCGCCGACGAAATCAGGGAGCCGATCATGATCGATAGGTTGATTGCTCCAGAGAACGCTGACATACCACGCACACGCGACGCTTCGTCAGGAGTGTTCTCAGCAATGAGAGCTTGTCCGGTCGGCGGAATCGCTGCGACTGCGGAGCCGAAGAAGGGGCCTCGTGCCAGCAGAATGATCGAGGCAGTCAAAACCGTGCCGGCGATACCGGCTGCGCGCAGAGCGACAACGCCGGAGAACAACGTGCCCGCAATGAATGCGAGGAAGAGGGCGGTCAGCAGAACTCGCCTGCGTCCCCACGCGATCGAGCGACGACCCCAGAACTGGCTGAGCATCGCAACCGCAACTGCTGCCAGCGATACCGCGGCGCCGACGATCCATTCCGGAATACTCATCGCCCTCGCCAGAGGCGCGATCGACACGTTGATCATGTTCTGCGCCGTGTACGTAAACAGGGCGATCGCAAGTAGTGCGCGCAGTGTTGGGTGGGCAAGCACCGACGAGGCTCTGGGTTTTTTAGTTGACGAGGCTACCACCACGTTTTCAATCTCTTCTTCTGGTTCTAGCGTCGAACGTAGGTCGTAACCTTCCAGCGGGCGTCGCCAGACTTGTCGTTCCATTCAGAATCGGAGCGCTGAGGGTCAACGGCCCACACGGTCGGGTCAATTGCCGGCGCATGAACCAGTGGAGTATCAGGATTCGAGGCCTCAATATCAAGGTCAAGGTCGGTGACAACCAGTTCATCTACCAGATCCATCGTCTGGGCATACAGATGTGCTCCACCGGTGATCCAAATGTAGGGAGCCTCGTCTGCTTCAGCCTTGTCCTGCGCGTGCTTTAGGGCAGCCTCGATGGAATACACCAAGTCGATACCGTCGGCCTCGTACAGGTGTGAACGCGTAATCACAATGTTGGTTCGTCCCGGCAGTGGAGTGCCCAGTGCCTCGAAGGAACGACGTCCCATGATGATCGGGCATCCCAACGTGGAAGCCTTGAAATGTGCGAAGTCTGCGGGCACGTGCCACATCATCGACGTTCCAGTTCCAAGAACGCCATTCTTGTCCTGCGCCCAGATCGAAGCAACGGTTGTCATACTGCCACCGGAGCCTTAATCGTCGGATGGTGTTCGTAGCCTTCAACGATCACGTCATCGAAGGTGTAGTCGAACATTGACGGAGCCTTATTCAGCTTCAAAGTCGGGAACTCGTAAGGTGTGCGCGACAGCTGTTCAGTCACCTGTTCCACGTGGTTGGAGTAGATATGGCAGTCGCCGCCGGTCCAGATGAATTCGCCCACCTCAAGGCCTGCCTGCTGAGCAAACATGTGAGTGAGAAGCGAATAGGACGCGATATTAAACGGAACACCGAGGAACATGTCGGCGCTGCGCTGGTAGAGCTGCAGGGACAGGCGACCGTCGGCAACGTAGAGCTGGAAGAATGCGTGGCAGGGTTCCAGCGCCATCTTCTCTAGTTCACCCACGTTCCATGCGGACACGATCATGCGCCTGGAATCAGGGTTTGTCTTCAACGTTTCAAGAACCGAAGAAATCTGATCGATCGTCTGGCCCTGAGCGGTGCCCCATTTGCGCCACTGCACTCCGTAGACCGGGCCGAGATCGCCGTTCTCATCCGCCCATTCGTTCCAAATACGGATGCCGTTTTCCTGAAGCCAGTGCACGTTCGAATCGCCGGAAAGGAACCAGAGAAGCTCGCCGACAACCGACTTCAGATGAACGCGCTTCGTCGTGATCAGCGGGAATCCCCTGGACAGGTCGTAGCGAAGCTGGCCACCAAACAGGGAACGCGTGCCTGTACCGGTGCGATCCCCTTTGAGAGTTCCCTCTTCCATAATCCGCGCAAGCAGATCCTCATACTGACGATCAATAGTCACAGTCAGTTGTCTCCTTAAAGGTCATCACCATATCTTGTTGCTTCCTATTGTCTGTCTTTTAACGTGCAACGGAAAGTGCGCAGGCCAGCTGCTTGTCCTTATTATCGCGTGCGTACTGTCGCACAGGCGACGACACCATGGGTAGATCAGCCAAAAATGATGGTGAAGTCAGTCGAGGACGCTTGCCTTATCATCCATCGGCAGTGCCAGGTGAGCGAAAGCATCAGACTTTTGTGCATCGCCATTCAATGAAACATCAATAATGCGAGTGTGCGAGAAATCAGCGGGAGGCGTTCCCAGCGCAATCTCCAGCCCCTCGATCGTCTTATTCGCCAATGCTGCGCCGGCCTTCCATCCGACGACCGCGCCGATTCCGAAGGGGACTAAACGTCCGACAGAAGACAGTGCAGCGTGTTTTGCAAGCTTACGCTTCGCCCACTTGACCATCATCTGATTGAACTGGGTCGCTGCCTGAGAACGAATGTCAACAAAGGAAGACGCGAACCACGATGCTGCCTGAATACCGACGGTTGCCGTGATTGCTTCAGCCCCTTCTTGCCCCGTAATTGCAGCCAATACCAGCGCGTTACGCTTCGCGGGATCCTTCACGTCAATCCCGTACAGGTGCGCGACGACCATGCAGTGGTGTGCGGCTTCAGTCAGGAACGTGCCGAATTGCAGACCGGAGGCACCAAGGCTGAGCGCAGTGCCAATTCCGGGCCACGCTGAGAAAGCCCCGGCAGCCCCAGACTCACGTTTCACGCGCGCTTTGAAACGCTGGTTGGCAATCTCAACCAGTTCGTTGGGGGTCGCTCCCGGGTGAGTATCGCGCAGTTTTTGCGCACTACGGGCAGTCGACGCATAGGGCACATCAAGCGCGCGCTGCCACACATCGACTGCCCGGTGACGCACAGACATGTCAGTCCTCTGAAAGGGATTCGTTCGTGAAGGTCTTTTCATAGGTGGCACCCTTGGTCACGGTGTGACCGATGGTGCAGTTACGCTCGATGGCGCCCGATGCGCGACGAATCATCTTCTCGCGCTCTTCCTCATCCACGCTTGAGAGGTCCTGGATCAGTTCCACATCAAAGTGGGTGAAGCGATCTTCGCCTTCGAGGTACTGCGCGGAGACAGCCACGACCTGCTCAAAGTCTTCGCCAAGGCGATCGGTCAGACGCTTGTCGGACGACATTGCGTTACAGCCTGCGACCGCAATTTTCAGAAGTTCACCGGGAGAGAAACGGCCGGGGCCCTCACCAACCAGAACTTGGGCGCCACGAGGATTAGTCGCCGAGTACTGGCGGATGCCTTCACGCTGCAAGTAGAGGGCGGGGGACAAAACAGGGGTCTCTTGTGTTTCACTCATGCCATTATTCTCACCGATTATTCGCATCCGTGCGCGTTGAGAAGGCGATGAAGATATCACGAGAAAAAGTGGAATAAATCCGTTTTCGTCGCGTTTTTACCTTCCCAGTTGACGAGGCAGGTCAGACTTCGCTACTTCCGCGCTGAAGCCAGGCGGAAGCGAGCTTCAGCTCTTCATCGAGAATCTCATCGACGTGCTTCAACACTTCACTTTCAATGCGAGCGCCAAAGAAGGGAATTGCCACTTTCACTTCACCTTCAACCTGGCGAAGCGTTTCGCTCGACCCAGAAAAATGCGAGGTCATAGTGACTGTGACGGGCGCGCCCTCAAATGAGAGCTGCGTCGAGGCAGTGAGCGCGGCCTCGTGAACAAACTCTTCACTCAACGCAAGGCGCAACTCTCCGCGAATCATCTGACGCACTTGAGCTGGCAGAACACCAGGATCAACACTGCCGTGAGCTCGAACGCCCGAGGCGAAGTGTTCAACCTGAAGATCCTGACAAAAATGCGCGAAACGCCCACGGACAAAATCGGGGTCAACGCTCATTGCTTGAAAGTCGGCAAGGGGCACCGGATACGTCAACGACTTTGAAAACTCCATGGGCACTCATCTCTTCACGTTTTCCAACGGCTACTATCAATCCTATGAGAAGCCTGACACAACTGGCAGAGGTAGCCTCGAGCGATGCCCTGACCGAGAAGGACATTGAGTGGCTCCACCTGCTCCTCGCAGACTGGCAAGTCCTTGCAGACTTGAGCGCAGCAGACCTTGTTCTCTGGCTTCCCACCGACGATGAACGTTTCATCGCAGTTGCCCACTCTCGACCGGCAACATCAACAACCGTTCACATCGATGACATCATCGGCCTCCACCTACCCGTAGCGCGCGAAATCGAATTCCGTCGCGCGATCGCAACCGGACAAGTCGTTAAATCCCCGGCTGCACGCTGGGCAGGCACCTACTCGATGATGGAAACCTGCATCCCCGTCCTTCACGATGGGCGCGTCATCGCAGTTGTCACCCGCGAATCCAACCTTTCTTCACCGCGATTCTCCCTAGGCTTTGACTCGTGGGCAGCCCAGGTCTCAGACAACCTCTGCCAGATGATCTCGCGCGGTGAATATCCCTATGACACGACCCCCGCGGTGACTGCTCGTGGCGTCCCGCGTGTCCTCGATGGTGTCATCCTGATCGACCCCGACGGCAAGGTCCTCGAAACAACGCCGAACGCCACCTCGTGTTTGCGACGCCTCGGTATCCGCAACGCAGTGCGAGGCAAGATCCTCGCCCAAGAGATCACCAACGTGATCGCCGACGAATCCATGATCGAAGAATCCATGGCGGTTGTCGTCATGGGACGTGCCTCGTGGCGAACCGAAATCTCAAGCCATGCTTCCACCATTACGATGCGCGCTCTCCCCCTCACGGAAGGCCGTACGCGTCTTGGAGCCGTCATTCTGACGCGCGACATTTCTGAAGTTCGACGTCGTGAACAGGAACTCATGACGAAAGATGCGACGATCCGCGAGATCCACCACCGCGTGAAGAACAATCTGCAGACCGTTTCGGCTCTGCTTCGACTGCAATCGCGTCGCTCGGAACGCCAAGATGTCAAGGATGCGCTCGCGGAGGCAGAACGTCGAGTTCAGGCAATCGCAACGGTCCACGCGGCCCTATCTCAGAACGTCGATGAAACTGTTGACTTTGACGAGGTCGCGCGCTCGGTTCTGCGTCTTGCGGGTGCGGTCGCTGTTACTGATCGAAGCGTGGAAGTTATTACCGACGGTTCCTTCGGGGTTATTGCCGCTGATCAAGCTCAAGCTCTAGCAACCGTTTTGAACGAACTGGTCACAAACTCTGTTGAACACGGTCTGGCAGAACGTGATGGAACGATTGTCGTGTCCGTTCAACGCGAGGGTGAAACGATGACGGTCAAGGTCGCTGATGACGGCGTCGGTTTTGAACCGGGAACCCCGATGAGTGGTCTGGGAACTCAAATTGTCAAGCAGATGGTGCGTGGTGACCTGAATGGTTCGATTGACTGGTCGTTGCGCCCCGAAGGTGGAACGGTTGTCACCTTGAAGATTCACTTGGATGAGGTCTGATTCCGAACGGATGTGTGCCTAGTAGGTAAGGGGCGTTAAAAGCGTGTGGGGGTCGGCTCTCAAGAGCGACCCCCACACGCTGAACGTTTAAATCAGGATGCGCGTCGTGCACGTGCTGCACGACGCTTGAGCGAACGACGTTCCTCTTCGCTCAAGCCACCCCACACACCAGAATCCTGGTTGTTTTCGATTGCCCACTGCAGACAGGTCGCTTCGACTGAGCAGCTGTGGCACACGGCTTTGGCTTCCGCGGCCTGAGCAATTGCCGGACCTGTATTTCCGATCGGGAAAAACAGTTCGGGGTCAACACTCAAGCAGGCAGCCTTACTCCGCCAGTCCATTTCACAGCTCCTTGGATTCGTTCACGCATTTTCGACTGCGCCCATTGGCGCGCCGAATTCCATTGATAAGTGTCGGTGAATAAATGTGCGGGGGCAAGAGGTGCAGGGCATAACCCATCAAAATTTGGTGTGCAAGTTGTCACGTCGGTGCTCAGAGCAACTCAATGCAACTCGATCGAAGTGTCCAGCGACACGAATAATGCCTGTGTTTTCCTTCCACCGTCGGGCAAAAAGTGAGGTTTGGAGCCGATTTGTCGAGTGTTTGAAAGATCGTATGAAATCTGGTGGCGGATCAATGATGAGAAGGTTCGTTTGCTCTTGGATAGCCAGACGAGGCCATTGAGTAGGACTCAGAGTCTCAATGTGTGGATTGTTAATGCCGAGTGAAGTGAGGTTGTGTCTCAAAATTGTCTGAATTACCTGCGACTCGTTATGCATAATTATCCAATCCGAAAGCCTCTTGTTCTGTTCAGGCTGGGTGTGCGCAGTGAATAGGTGTGTGCAGACGTAGACGTCGAAGTCCTCCCACCCGGGGCCAATCAATAGCTGAGCACTATCTGGGTGGGTGAAACCTCCGTAGCAATCTTTGGTCGGTGCAACAAGCGATGCCTCCGCTCCCCGGTTTTTCTTCGCGAGGTCTGTTGAAGGAAAAAGAGCCAGGGTTCGCTGATGATCCGCTTCAACCCACCACTGGCCAGGTTCGCACGGCTCCTCGGTCGCGGACGAGGCGCGATAGTGAGGTTCGGACGTATCGGGTCGTTCAATGAGGAGCGAAGCCAGTGAACGATCGAAGCGAGTAAGAGGGTGAGTATCGAGGCTTCCCATGATGAAGACAACGCCACGTTGGGTACATTCTTCGATTCCGTTCGTCCAGATCTCTTCGGCAACAACAAGTCCGTAGATTCGTTCAAGTTCGTGGCGAGAGGCCGCGATGTCAGTGATTGCAATGATTCGAGGAGTATGGTGTTTCGCTTGCTCGAACAGGGTGGCAATATCTTGACCTTCCCGGATCGTTAGTCCACGGGTAGTGGGCGAGGGGGGTGCCTGAGCATCAATCAGGTCGATCTCCCACGATGAGTGGGTTGAAATCCGAGTTGCTATCTGGCGAACAAGTGAGCCAGTTTCGGTTGTGTGATGTGCTGGGGCGCGGACGATGATGTTCCCGCTTTTCCATCTCACGGGTGTATGTGCTCCAGAATCGACACCATCGCCCAGCCCAAGCGGTACTCCTGCAACGTGTGGAGCTTCTTTCGAAAGGAGGTCGAGCTCTTCCCAAGTGATGGACGGAGGAAGGAATGGAGCCCACGCCAATGGTTTCCACTGTTCGTTCTGAGTCGTCGTGCGCGGTATTGATGTGTCGCAACTCTTCGGCGCACAGTGTGGATCTGCGCGTTGCGCAGCGGTCGTGCTGTTGGGGCTCCATGCGCATTGAAAAAGCCCGCGATCAGCCCAGATTGCTCTTCCGGGAATCCGTTCGAGGTGAGAGGCCCTCGCATCGCCAATCACGTCGATTGAATCTGAATCCGACAGGCAACGAAGCGCAATGCGGATATCGATGTTTGCTCGCATGGCAGAGCTGACGGCTCCGCCGGGACGTTGTGTAGCGATAATCAAATGCACGCCCAGTGAGCGTCCTTGGGCTGTAAGTCGGTTGATGATGACGCTTCCATCTTTGTGTGCGTCGACGAGGACTCTGAATTCGTCGATGACGATGATAATTCTGGGCGGTGGACAGGTGGCGGTACCGTCACGATGAGCGCGGGCCCAGGTTGCATAGTCGGGGAAACCAAGGTGCGAGAACTCTTGTTCGCGTCGCAGAAGTAGCGATGTTAATCCTCTGAGAGCCCTTCGCGTCTGGGCGGGATCGAGGTCAGTGAACACTCGGTCGACGTGTGGAGCCGACTCGAAGCGGTGAAAGGTTGCTCCTCCCTTGTAATCAATCAGGATCATGCGTATTTCTGCTGGCGTGTATGTGCTGATTAAGGCTTGAATCCAGGTGATGAGGGCTTCTGACTTCCCCGATCCCGTTGTGCCTGCCAGCAACGCGTGCGGTCCATCATTGACGAGGTCAATGGTGAGGGTGCCGGCGTCATTGACTCCGATGGGGATGCTTAAATGTGTTCCATCGTGGCTGGAATTGCCGGTGGTGTGTGCAAGCAATGAACACAAATCGACGCTGGTGGGCAAGGATGAGCCGGTGGATACGGGTTCAAACTGCTCCCACCAGCGTGGAGCGCATGACATTCGTTTTTCAACGTTGAGGGTGCACCAGGGCGGAACATCTTCTAATCCCATGCCAATGGCAACGTGCCAAGGATTGTCATCGCGTTCCCGATCGCTCAGAGAGGCGGGCGCAGTATCCAAGGACGCCATGCAGTGGGGACACTGGTGGCCACGCATGATGTGGATTGTTGGTCCGCCGTTGCCAAACGCGTATTCCTCTGAGGAGTCTGTGATGACGTATCCGCCACGAGATACTGCGATGATGTTGCCAGCAATCCACGATGCGGTGGCGCGTGCGTCGTCTCCGATACACGCGATTGCACAGGGCGAATCGAGCCGGAGCGTGAGTCGACGGAGGGAGCCGGGGAAAGAAACGCGCACTCTTTGATTGATTGGATATGTATCTTGAGGTGTCCTGTTCGTTCTGCGTTGCCAGCGATCAGGATGCGAGCGTTGCCTAGCGGTGTGTCCGCCACGTGCAGATTGTCCTTGCGCTTGAAGAAAAGCCAGCATGATGGCAAGCCCAGCTGGGTCGAGTCGAACGTGCTGTTTCTTTCGTCGCAGACGAATTCCCAGCGTCACCAGGACGAGTCCGACGGCCAAAGCTCCTAGTCCGTATGTAACGTAACGGAAAGATCCCAGCCGGACGCCTAAGAATAGCGCCATTGTGATGAAGGGGAAGAAAGCAAGGAAAGTGCGCATGGACACTTTTCGGCTTTCCTGCCATGTGTATTTTCGAGGCCTGCCACGCAGGACGAATGTATCGCGTCCTAAATGCAGGACCATCCGTCGCCGGAACTTTCGAGGCTTCCCTTGTACCCGACGACGCAGTAGTCCCAAGGTCAACAGGGTTCCATTTGTTGAGCCCGTATCGTAAAGACGAAACCCTTTCTTTGCCCGAATGATGTTCGCGTGATCGCGCGATATCTGCTGGTCGACGATGAAATGATCGCGGCCTCGTCCCACGGAAGACGGAAGAGGGAAAACGAGACCAGCGTCCACTCCGCGCACACAGGCTAAATGCATGGGAGATGCCATGGCTTGTAGCGCGATGTCACTCATCATTCCTCCTTCAGTGTCAGTGTGGCGAGGGAAGAAGCAGGGAAACAAACGCAAAAGAGACGAATTGTGGATAACTTGAAAAGTATCCACAGGCATGCCTGCAAAGACATTCCTCCATGGCTAATGGAACAATGAATCCATGAGTGAAACAGAGTCTCTAAAGAAACGTCACGACGGCCTTGTCCGGGTCATCCAACGGGCGAATGCCGCCTACTACGACTCTGACTCACCCGAAATGTCAGATGCTGACTACGACATTATTTTCCGCGAGCTCGAGGAACTCGAACGCGACCACCCCGAACTTGTCACCCCGGATTCTCCCGCCGCGAGTGTTGGCGGCACCGCCGACCAGACAACAACCACGATCCGTCACCTGGCTCAGATGACGTCCATTAACGACGTCTTTTCTTTCGAAGAACTCGGCGAATGGGAAGCTCGGATGCGGGCAGATTCTGGGCTCGATGAAGTTCAGATGACAACCGAGGTCAAGATTGACGGTCTTGCCATCAACCTGACATACGTAGACGGCAAACTCGTCAGCGCGGCCACCAGGGGCGACGGGTTCGTCGGTGAAGACGTGCGCTCAAACGCTGACAAGATCGCGACTATTCCGCAGTCAATGCAGGGGAAAAATATTCCGCACCGCATTGAAATCCGCGGAGAGGTCTACATCCCGATCGCTGATTTTGAAAAACTGAATGCTGATATCGAAGCCGAAAATGCCTGGCGTATCGCCGAGAACGGTCGCCGTGAAGTCGCCAACGCAACCCTGGATGCGGATAACGCGCAGATCGCCCGAAAGAACAGAGAGATTCGCGCGCAGAACAAGGATGCCCTTGGCGGGTTTCAGACTCCGCTACTTGAAAAGAAGAAGCGTCAGCGTCCCTTGCCGATGCTTTCCACGTTCGTGAATCCGCGTAACGCGGCGGCTGGCACCCTTCGTTTGAAAGAAACATCCGCCGACGAGGTCACACAGGGCCCCGACTACGAGATTCAGCTACGCGCACGCGCGTTGCAAGACCAACGTGTTTCATCGTTGTCCATGCTTGCGCACGGTATCGGATTCGTTGAAGAGGGGGATAGTTTCTCGGCGCCTACCACTCAGTGGGAACGATACCTTCAGCTCAAAGAATGGGGTTTCACGGTTCCAGATCAGACGCGTCTGCTGACGGGGCTCGATCAGATTGTTGCCCGTATCGGCGAGTTAGGGAAGCAACGCTCTCAGATGGACTACGGCATCGACGGTGTCGTCATGAAAGTGAACGATGTTGCCCTTCAAGAAAGCATGGGGTTCACGTCGCGCGCACCCAGGTGGGCGGTCGCGTACAAGTTCCCGCCCGAAGAGGTCCACACTAGGCTCCTCGATATCCGTGTCCAGGTTGGGCGCACCGGCAGGGTGACTCCGTTTGGCGTCATGGAAACAGTACTGGTTGACGGTTCCAATGTTTCGCGAGCAACGCTCCACAACGCCGAGGAAGTTCAACGTAAGGGCGTTCTGATCGGCGATATCGTTGTCCTGCGTAAAGCGGGGGATATCATTCCGGAAATCTTAGGCCCGGTGTTGGCTGCGCGAACAGGGGAAGAACGCGCTTTCGTCATGCCGACCGCGTGCCCTTCGTGCGGTAGCCCGCTTTTAGCTGAGAAGGACGGGGATGTGGACCTTCGATGTCTGAATAAGGCACACTGTCCTGCTCAGCTGACCGAACGAGTTGCCCACTTGGGTGCTCGTTCCGCGTTGGATATTGAAGGTTTGGGTGGGGAAGTTGCGATGGCTCTGACCCAACCTGAAAACCTCAGAGAAGATGTTGCTTCCGCACTTGTAGCGGGCCACGATGTGTTCTTAGAAGATGGAACGCGACTGCGTCTTGATAATGCTGACGATCTTTCTCCGGCGGATCAACTGGCCAGCGCGGAAGCTCTTCTGCCAGCCCCGCAGACTCCGGTGCTCCACGGCGAAGCGCAAATCTTTGACCTCAAGGCCGAAGACCTTCGTGACGTGTTCGTATGGAGGGCTGTTAAAGACGATGACTCCGATGTGTCACACTACAAGCAGGTTCGCTTCTTCTGGACAAAAGCATTCATTGCCAAAAAGGACAAGGACGGGGACACAACGTATGTACCTCGTGAAACGGAAGCCTCGAAGGGAACTCTTGCCCTTCTTGACGAGCTAGAAAAAGCAAAGTCCGCTCCGCTGATGCGAGTTCTTGTTGCCCTGTCGATTCGCCACGTCGGTCCGACGGCTGCCCGTGCAATTGCAGATCATTTCGGTTCGATGGATGCCGTTCGCAACGCCTCACTTGATGAACTATCAGGAATCGAGGGCGTCGGACCGGTCATCGGCGGGGCCCTGATTGATTGGTTTAGTGTCGATTGGCATCAGGAACTCGTTGAGCAATGGAGTCACGCTGGTGTGAAGATGGCTGATCAGCCACCGCAGCAGGTGTCGCAGGTTCTTGCCGGGCTCACGATTGTTGTCTCGGGAACGATGCCCGGTTATGACCGTGAAGGCGCGAAGGAGGCAATCGTGGCGCGCGGTGGTAAGGCAGCCGGTTCTGTTTCGAAGAAGACATCGTTGGTCGTCGCAGGTCCGGGCGCAGGGTCAAAGGCTACAAAGGCCGAGGCTCTGGGGGTGCCCGTGATCGATGAGACACGCTTTAATGACCTGCTGAACGGTGGGCTTGAAGCCTTGAATCTCGGATGAAAACGTGTCTGAGCGTTGCCGGCCGGTAGCTCAGATGGGTTTTAGACCATGAATTCAAAGGGATGCAGAAGATACTCGGTGATACGAGTGAGCATATTCCGGCCTTCCCATTCGCCGATCGTGTATTGACGAGCGGTGGTGAGGTCGTTGTCGAAGATTTCTTCCATGTGCTGGGCAAGCTCGCGCGAATGGAATTGCATATTGACTTCGTGGTTGCCTCGCATGGAGAGGCGGTCGATGTTGGCAGTACCGATCGTTGACCACATGCCGTCGATGCTCATCGTCTTGGAGTGAACCATGGCGTGCTGGTAGAGCCAGATCTCGATGCCTTCGCGAAGCAGGGAGCCGTAGTAGGGGCGTGCTACCCAGTCAGCCATGATGTGGTTGGAGTATTCGGGGATCAGAACCTTGACCTTCACTCCGCGTTTTGCTGCTGCGATCAGGGCTTGAAGAATCTCTTTATCGGGGATGAAGTAGGCGGTGGTAATCAGAATGTGGCTGGTCGCGCGCTCGATCGCGTCGATGTACATTCCACGAATCGGGTAGAGGATTCGCTGGGGTGCATTGAATGCGGCGGTGACTTCTGCATGCCACTTCTTCGCTCCGGTGTCGGGCAACTGGGGCGCACGATGGGGTTTGAAGTGATTCCAGAAATCGACGAACCCGTTTTCTAGCTCCCACACGGCATCGCCAGTCACGCGAACGTGGGTATCGCGCCATTCGTTGGCGAAGGGGTTGCCAATGTTGTAGCCACCGACGAATCCAACGGTGGAATCAACAACGAGGATCTTGCGATGGTCCTGGCCCGTGTTCCGCAGATTCAAAGTCAAGAGACCAGAACGAATCGCGGGGAAGCGACGAACCCATAGGTGTGGAATATCGGGGAAGAAATAGAAGCGTGGATCTTGATTGAGAACTCCAAAACCGTCGTACACGCAGTAGACGTTGACTCCACGTCGGGCTGCTGCGATGAGCGCGTCTTTAAAACGCTGGCCCCATTCGTCTGCGCGCCAAATGAATGATTCAAAGTAAATATGGTCTGTCGCGTTCTGGATTGCGTGGAGCATATCCGCGTATAGGGAATGCCCCTCCGTATAGGTTCGCACCATGCCACGTGGGATTTGTATGTCAGCTGGTTCGAGGGTCGGGAATCCGTGTCGGCCACCGGGGACACGTTGCTTACGCATATGGTCGACGGCGTGGACGGTGACGATGGCGGTTGCCTGTGCGATGGTGATGCCGATCGCCGTCTTCTTCATCAGTCCTAAGGTTTCGGCGCTGATGAGTCTTTTACGCGGGAATCTCATGAAGCTGATTCTACGGCCTCGTGTGGATTACGGCGTGGGCGCGAATCCCGCTTATTAGTGCTAGGCGCTAAGATTGCAACTATGTCACGAATCAGTACTGACGAGGTCGCCCGCGTCGCGGAGCTGGCCCGAATCGCATTGACTCCAGGCGAAATTGAACGTATTGCTGGGGAGCTCGACGTTATCGCTACTTCAGTTGCTAAGGTGTCCGAGGTCGCGACCCCGGATGTTCCCGCAACCTCTCACCCGATTCCGCTGACGAATGTCTGGCGTGAAGATGTGGTCACAGAAACTCTTGACCGTGATGAAGTTCTTTCGCAGGCGCCTGCAAGCGAAGATGGGATGTTCCTTGTTCCGCAGATCCTGGGGGAGGAATGATGAACGAACTGCTGAAGAAGTCCGCGCTTGAGCTGGCTGACATGCTGGCCGCAGGTCAGATCACGTCGGTTGAACTGACAACTGCGTGCTTGGACCGTATTGAGGCACTGAATCCTAAGATCAATGCTTTCCTTTTCATCGACCGCGAGGGCGCTCTGAAGACCGCGGCCGAGGTTGATGCGAAGCGCCAGGCCGGCGAGGAACTGCACCGCCTTGCGGGTATTCCGATTGCTTTGAAGGACAACATGGTGACCCGTGGAATCCCGACGACGTGTGCGTCGAAGATTCTGGGCGATTGGCGTCCTCCGTATGACGCAACGATCGTGAAGAAGATCCACGAAGCTGGTCTGCCGGTCGTTGGTAAGACGAATATGGATGAGTTCGCAATGGGCTCGTCGACCGAGCACTCCGCGTTCGGTCCGACCCTGAACCCGTGGGATATCGAGCGTATTCCCGGTGGTTCTGGTGGCGGTTCCGCTGCTGCGGTTGCTGCTTACATGGTTCCGCTGGCGCTGGGCTCTGACACCGGTGGTTCGATCCGCCAGCCGGGTGCAGTGACGGGCACGGTTGGTGCGAAGCCGACCTATGGTGCTGTTTCGCGTTACGGCCTGATTGCCATGGCCTCGTCGCTTGATCAGATTGGTCCGGTTACCCGCACCGTCGCTGACGCTGCAGTTCTGACCGAGCTTGTGGGTGGCTATGATCCGCTCGATTCCACGTCTCTCAACGAGCCTGTTGGGAACCTCGTCGACGGCGTTGAAACTGTCGCAGGCACCAAGTCCATGGCTGGCCTGAAGGTAGGCGTGGTGAAGGAACTGTCGGGCGAAGGCTACGAAGCCGACGTTCTTAAAGCCTTCAACGCGACCGTGAAGAAGCTTGAAGAATCTGGCGCAGAGGTGAAAGAGGTGTCGTGCCCGAGCTTCGACTATGCGCTCGCGGCCTACTACCTGATCATGCCGGCTGAGGTTTCTTCGAACCTTGCTCGCTTCGATGGTATGCGTTACGGCATTCGCGTTGAGCCCTCCGAGGGGCCCGTGACTGCTGAGCGCGTGATGGCTGCAACCCGTGAAGCTGGCTTCGGCGACGAGGTCAAGCGTCGTATCATCCTCGGCACGCACGTCCTGTCGGCCGGCTACTACGACGCCTACTACGGCAGCGCTCAGAAGGTTCGTACCCTGATCCAGCGCGACTTTGCGCGTGTTTTCGAAGAGGTCGACGTTCTTGTTTCGCCGACCGCTCCGACGACGGCGTTCAAGTTCGGCGACAAGATTGACGACCCGATGGCGATGTACCTCAATGACATTGCGACGATCCCGGCGAACCTCGCCGGTGTCCCCGCGATGAGTGTTCCGAATGCGCTTTCGTCCGAAGGACTGCCGATCGGCTTCCAGATTATTGCGCCTGCGCACCACGATCTGAAGATGTACCAAGCTGCTGCTTTGGTTGAAGCGCTCAGTGATGATGTGGCGGGCGCTTGCCCGGCGAGCTCTTGGGAGGAAAACTGATGAGTGAACTCATGGATTACGCGGATGTGACCGCGAACTTTGATCCGGTTCTTGGCATCGAGGTTCACGTTGAGCTCGGTACGAAGACGAAGATGTTCGATGCGGCGCCGAATGCCTTTGGTGGAGACCCGAACACCTACGTTACTCCGGTTTCGCTGGGTCTTCCCGGGTGTCTTCCGGTTGTGAACCACACTGCAGTTGAATACGCGATCAAGATCGGTCTTGCGCTGAACTGTGAAATCGCAGAGTACTGCCGTTTTGCGCGTAAGAACTACTTCTACCCGGACTTGACGAAGGCATTCCAGACGTCGCAGTTTGATGAGCCGATTGCTCACGATGGTTACGTGGATGTCGAGCTTGAAGACGGTAGTCTGTTCCGCGTTCAGATTGAGCGCGCACACATGGAAGAAGACGCAGGTAAGAACACGCATGTCGGTGGTGCTGAGGGTCGTATTCACGGAGCCGATCACTCGCTGGTTGACTACAACCGTGCGGGCGTTCCGCTGGTGGAGATCGTGACCCGCCCGATCGAAGGTGCAGGGGAGCGTGCTCCTGAGGTGGCTGCTGCCTACGTTCAGACTCTGCGTGATATTTTCCGTGCGCTCGGTGTGTCCGAGGCTCGTATGGAGCGCGGTAATGTTCGAGCAGATATCAACGTTTCTCTTCGCGATACTCCGGAATCTCCTCTGGGTGTTCGTACGGAAACGAAGAATGTGAACTCGTTCCGCGGTATCGCTAGCGCTGTTCGCTACGAGATGCAGCGTCAGGGTGCGATCCTTTCTGCCGGTGGGTCGGTGAACCAGGAAACCCGTCACTTCCACGAGGAAGACGGTTCCACCTCGCAGGGCCGCGATAAGTCGGATGCTGAAGACTACCGTTACTTCCCCGAGCCGGACCTGGTTCCTGTTGCTCCTTCGCGCCAGTGGGTTGAGGAACTGCGTGCCTCGCTTCCTGAGCTTCCTGTTGCGAAGCGTCGTCGCTTGCGCGAAGAGTGGGGCTATGCCGATATGGAGATGCGCGATGTCATCAACGCTGGTGCGTTGGAGATTATCGAGGCCACCGTTGAGGCTGGTGTCGATCCTGCGTCCGCTCGTAAGTGGTGGATGGGCGAACTCAGCCGTCGCGCGAAGGAACGCGAACTGTCGCTCGAAGATATGCCTGTCACGCCCGCTCAGATTGCTGAGTTGCAGGGCTTGATCGATTCTGGTCGCATCAATGACAAGCTTGCTCGTCAGGCGCTGGAAGGCGTTTTGGCTGGTGAAGGCTCGCCGACCGAGGTTGTCGAGGCTCGCGGTCTTGAGGTTGTTTCTGACGACGGTGCGCTTTCGAAGGCTGTTCAGGATGCGCTGGATGCCAATCCTGATGTGGTCGAGAAGATCAAGGGTGGCAAGGTCGCAGCTGCTGGCGCACTTGTGGGGGCTGTCATGAAGGCGACACGTGGTCAGGCGGACGCAGCTCGCGTGCGTGAACTCATCATGGAGATGGTGGGAGCCTGAAGCGTCGCGCTTGATTGAAGTGTCGCTGGGCGGTGGATGATAATCCACCGCCCAGCTTTCTATTCCCTCAGGCCCGTGAGTGGCCTCGTTGATGGCGAAAACTGAGCGTATGGCGCACGAATGACATGGCTGTAATTTGGTGAAAACCCTGGATTTCTGCGGGAGATAGATATCGTGCAGTCATTGAGTTTATGTCGTGAATTCAATATAACGGTTTAGTTACAGTTCGTGTAGATAAGGCTTTTTCGCCCTCCGCACAGTGCACACTATGAGTCATGGAAATGCGCCAACGGTGGTGACTTTCCATCACACAACTATCTGTCAACAGTTCAGCGGAGAACCAATGACCAACACACGTCGTGAGCGCATCGTCCTGGAGATGCGCAACATCACGAAGGTCTTCCCGGGTGTCGTCGCACTTGATGACGTCAACCTCCAGGTACGCAACGCTGAGATCCACGCGATCTGTGGCGAGAATGGTGCTGGCAAGTCGACCCTGATGAAAGTGCTGTCGGGCGTGCACCCGCACGGCACTTACACGGGCGACATTTTCTACGAAGGCAACGAAGTTCGATTCTCGAACATTCGCGACTCTGAAAAAGCCGGCATCGTCATCATTCACCAGGAACTTGCTCTTATCCCGCAGCTCAGCGTCGCTGAGAACATGTTCATGGGCAACGAGGTCAAGAAACACGGCGTCATCGATTGGAACGAAACCAAGCAACGCGCCCTTACGTACATGGCCGAAGTTGGATTGGATGAAAACCCAGACACTCTGATTAAAGACATGGGTGTCGGTAAGCAGCAGCTTGTTGAAATTGCCAAGGCACTTGCAAAGGACGTCAAGCTCCTGATCCTCGACGAGCCCACTTCGGCACTCAACGAGGAAGAATCAGCCCACCTTCTCGACCTGATGCGCAAGCAGCGCGAACGCGGCGTCGCGATGATCATGATCTCGCACAAGCTCGACGAAGTTGCTGCCGTCTCTGATGCCATCACGGTTATTCGTGACGGCAAGACGGTCGGCTGGATGGACGCCGACAAGGAAAAGATCGACCAGGACGAGATCATTCGCCTGATGGTCGGTCGTTCCCTTGAAAACCGCTACCCGGACAAGAAGTCGCATCCGGGCGAAGTGAAGTTCGAGGTCAAGGACTGGTGGGTACGCCATCCGCTGAACTCCGAGCGTTTCGTCTGCAAGGGCTCGTCCATCAACGTCCGTGCCGGTGAAGTGGTCGGCCTTGCGGGTCTGATGGGTGCCGGTCGTACAGAGCTGGCTCGTTCCGTCTTCGGTCATTCCTACGGTATCCACGAGGGCGGCGAAGTCTTTATCGACGGCAAGAAGGTGAAAGCGAACTCCGTCCCTGAAGCTATCGACGCTGGCATTGCTTACCTTTCTGAAGACCGCAAGATGCTGGGTCTCAACCTTCTGGAACTGATCCACCAGTCGGTTGTTTCAGCCAAGCTTTCGAAGATCCGCCACCACGGCGCGTTGAACATCGAAGAGGGCAAGAAATTCGCTGAAGAATCCCGTCAGAACCTGCGTATTAAAGCGCCCTCAGTGATGACGGGCGTGGGAACGCTTTCCGGAGGTAACCAGCAGAAAGTCGTCCTTGCAAAGTGGATGTTCACTGACCCCGAGGTTCTCATCTTGGATGAGCCAACCCGCGGCATTGACGTCGGTGCGAAGTACGAGATCTACACGTTCATCCAGGAGCTTGCCGCTCAAGGAAAGGCTGTTCTGGTGATCTCGTCCGAACTCCCTGAGCTTCTGGGCATCACAGACCGCATCTACACCATTTTCGAAGGCGAAGTGACGGGGTGCGTGCCCACCGAGCAGGCAGATCAGGAAAGCCTGATGCACCTGATGACGTCCACCTCATCCACTCCCACTGGCAGCAACGAAAACTGAAAGCTAAAGGCACTTCAATGAAGAAGAATCTCACAGCACTATTCGGAGGAGACTTCCGACAAATCGGAATGATCGCTGCTCTGGCGGCGATTGCCCTGTTCTTCCAGTTCAAGACGGACGGCAAGGTCTTCCAAGCACAGAACTTGATGAACCTGGTCATGGGTAATACCTACGTCCTCGTTCTCGCCATCGGCATGGTTCTGGTCATCATTGCCGGCCACATTGACCTGTCAGTCGGTTCTGTCGCAGCAACCGTCGGCATCGTCGTTGCCGTTGCTATGCGTGATTGGGCCCTCAGCCCCGTCTTGGCCATCGTTTTGGGTATCGGCGTCGGTCTGCTCATCGGCATCTGGCAAGGCTTCTGGGTTGCAAAGTGGGGAATCCCCGCCTTCATCGTGACCCTGGGTGGCATGCTCCTCTTCCGCGGTACTAACCAGCTGATCGGCAAGTCTTTGACGGTCCCGGTTCCCGAACTGTTCCAGACCCTCGGCGCTGGCTACCTGCCCGATATCGCTCCGGATGTTATTCCCTTCAACCTGCCGACCATGATCCTGGCTGTCATCGCAGTCCTAGCGATCGTCTGGAAGGAAATCTCCGGCGTGAAGGCTCGTCAGCAGTTCGAAGCTGAGCCGGCCCCGATGTGGGTTCCGATTGTTCGCATGGTTGTCCTCGGTGGCGCAATCCTGATCGTCGCCTGGATCTTTGCAACGGGTCGCCCCGGCACCTCGTTCCCAATCCCCGGTGTTATCGTCGTCATCCTGGCTCTGATCTACTCGTTCATCGCTGACCGCACGGTCCTCGGTCGCTCGATTTACGCCATCGGTGGCAACAAGGCTGCTGCAGAACTGACCGGTGTGAAGGTCATCAAAACGAACTTCTTCGTCATCTGCAACTCCGCATTCCTCGCCGCAGTTGCGGGAATGCTGTTCATCGGCCGTTCGACGGCCTCGGGTCCTGCTGACGGTAATGCATGGGAACTCGACGCCATTGCCGCCGTGTTCATCGGCGGTGCCGCCGTTTCCGGTGGTGTTGGCACGATCATGGGCACCATGGTTGGCGCACTTGTCATGGCCTTCCTGAACAATGGCCTTCAGCTGATGGGCGTGGGCTCCGACTGGACGCAGATCATTAAGGGCCTCGTCCTCTTGATCGCAGTCGCCGTTGACGTCTACTCGAAGCGCCAGGGCAAGCGTTCCATCATTGGCACCTTCCAAAATGCCTTGAGTAATCAAAAGGCAGTTCGGCAAAGCGAAACAAAGACTCCCTCCAAGTGATGATCGGGCGGTAAGGAGAAACCGTATCGCCATGTCAACAACGGGCTCAACAAACGTTGAGTCATCCACAAAGCGTAGATATTCCCAAGCAAGCCAGCTGGGGAACATCGAATGAATCATCAAGAATCACCAAACAAACACACGAAAGAAGAGACAATGAAGACTCTGAAGAGTGCGGTTGCCATCAGCGCAGCGGCAGCGATGGCATTCTCTATGGCAGCTTGTGGTGCCCGTGATACGGGTAGCTCATCGGGCGATCAGTCCGGCGCAGCGGCCTCGGCTGACAAGATGTCGGTCGGCATCGCAATGCCACAGAAGACCTCGCAGAACTGGGTTGAGGCTGAAGACATGTTCAAGGCCAGCTGCGAAGAGCAGGGCATTGAATGCACCATTCAGTTCGCAAACGGTGGCGTTGCTGAGCAGCAGAACCAGGTTGCAGCCATGATCGAAAATGGCGTGCAGGTTCTGGTGATCGGCGCAATCGACGGTTCGCAGCTGGGTACCCAGCTGAAGGCAGCCAAGGATGCCGGCATCAAGGTCATCGCATACGATCGTCTGCTGACGAACACGACCGACCTTGACTACTACATCGCCTACGACAACTTCGGTGTTGGTCAGCTTCAGGGCAAGGCATTGCTTGAAGGTCTCGAAGCCAACGCTGGCGAGAGCCCGTGGGATATCGAGCTCTTCGGTGGCTCCCCGGATGACTCGAACTCCTTGAAGTTCTTCGGTGGCGCAATGGACGTCCTCCAACCGAAGATTGATGATGGCACGCTGGTTGTGAAGTCCGGGCAGACCGAATTCACGCAGGTCGCCACCCAGGGCTGGTTGCCGAAGAATGCTCAGGACCGCATGGCAGCACTGCTGACCTCGACCTACCAGGGCGACGCGGTTCCGGATGGCGTTCTTTCCCCGAACGACACCCTTGGCCGCGCAATCATCACCGCTGTTGAGCAGGCCGGCAAGCCGGTTCCGGTTGTGACTGGTCAGGACTCCGAAGACGAGTCGGTCACCTGGGTCACCCAGGGCAAGCAGTACTCCACCATCTTCAAGGACACTCGTCCGCTGGTGAAGGCAACTGTTGATCTTGCTATCCAGCTCGCCAAGGGCGAGGCAGCCCCGAAGGTCGACGGCGCAACCCTCGACGATTCCCAGTACGAGTCGATGGAAGGCAACCCGGTCAAGTCCTTCCTGCTGACCCCGAAGATTGTCACCAAGGACAACGCTGCAGACGTCTACAAGGATGACTCGCACCGCATGGAGCTCGTCAACGCTGCCAAGTGATTGACCCGCTAGGTATCGCCTAGTTTTCTCACCTTTGGTTTCGCCCTCGTCGGTTTTTCGGCGGGGGCGAAACTCGTGTATGCCAAGGCGCTCAAGCGTCGTTCGCGCAAACACGTTGCGCGCCGTGACAGGGGTATAACGGCCAGTTGGTCGCCGAAAAGAAGTGACGAGGCCGGGAGCGTTTACAGCGCGATATGTGAAGCGCCAGTGATAGCGGCTATGAGTTCGTCGGTTGAGGTATCACGCGAGTTGAAGGAACCGTTGTTGTGTCCGTGACGGAGAACTTCGACCCTGTCGGCACTAGCTTGAACGTCGGTCAGATTATGGGAAATGTAGATGACCCCCATTCCCATATCGCGCAGGTGCTCAATCAGGATGAGTACTTCCGCAGTTTGTGCCACGGACATAGAGGCCGTGGGCTCGTCGAGGATCACCAGACGCGGGTGAGTCACCAGGGTGCGCGCGATTGCAACGCATTGACGCTGTCCGGCGGTGAGCTGGAAAAGGGGGACTCGCACGTCGGGGATATGCGAACCCAACTGATCAAGATATTGGCGTGCTTTGAGTTCCATGCCCTCGTCATCAAGGGCGCGGTGCGAGAACACTTCACGCCCAAGGAAAATATTCGATACAACGTCCAAGTTGTCGCAGAGCGCAGTTTCTTGGAAGACGGTGGCAATACCGAGTTTCAATGCGTGCTGCGGGGAATCGATGCTGATTTCTTCCCCGTCGAGCGCGATCGTTCCCTCATCCGGAGGAAAAACTCCTGAGAGCATGCGGGCGAGCGTTGACTTCCCTGCCGCATTGTCGCCGACAAGGGCAACGACTTCGTGACGGTTCACGATGAAATCAACGTTAACGAGTGCTTCAACACCGCCGAACGTTTTTGTAAGTCCCCGTACTTCAAGAAGGGGAGCGCCTTGGATCGTCATTGGTCCTCCTGGCGGTGAGTTGAATAGCTGGGAACAAAAGCGTCTTGTGCAAGGATCATCGCGCCGATGGCTTCGGCATCAGCGCCGAGCTTCGACGGATAGGCCGTGATTCCTTCGTCGCGCAGGTAGGGGCGTTCGAAGAGAGCGTTTTGAATAGGGGACAAGAATGTGTCTCCCGCATTCATCAGCTCACCACCGACAGCGACGGCTTCGAGATCGAATACCGTGACAAGGTCAGAGATGACTCGTCCGATTGCGCTTCCTGCGTCAGAAAGAACCTGCTGGCATCCGGGGTCACCTTCATTCGCGTGTGACAGTAGGTCACGCAGTGTCATGGGACCTCGTGACAGGCGAAGAAGGTCAACAAGGTAGTCCGCCCCAACAACCGTGTTCAGACAGCCACGAGCACCGCACGTGCAGATAGGACCGTGAGGATCAACGATAACGTGCCCGATTTCCCCGGCAATACCGGTGGCACCGGAATAGGCTTTTCCGTCGACCAAAATTCCCGCGCCGGTTTGATACGAGGCTCGGATATAGGCGCACGATGAGAACCCGCGTAGCGAACCAAATCGGTTTTCAGCGGCAACAGCAGCGTTCGCGTCGTTCATCACGATCGTGTCGCGTCCAAGTCTGCGTTGGAAGACCTCAGCAATGTTGATGTCTTCCCAGCCTCGCATGATTCCCTTTCGGGTCAGAGTGCCCGTTTTCGGGTTAATAGGGGCAGGTAAAGCAACACCGATACCAGCAAGATCATCCAGCGATTGCCCTGCCTGTTCAAGAAGGTCAAGAACCAGAAGCGTTGCTCGGTCGAGCGTCGTATCAGCCTTATGGTCGACCGGTAGTGGCAGAACTTTCGTGAATTCGCTGGTGCGGGACTCGTCGGAGATGTAAATATCCAGTGCTCTGCGTCCGATTGAGATACCCGCGGTAAGAGTTGACGATTGTGTGAGCGAAACCAGTTGAGCGCGCCTGCCCGAACGAATCGTTGACGTGAGTTCAACGCTTCCTTGTGCCGAGAGCTGTTTAATGATGTTCGAAATGGTTGCGGGAGCAAGACCTGTTGCTGCCGATAGCTCGACCTGGGTGATACGCCCGTACTTTCGGATCGCGTCAAGAACGCGCGCGGAATTTGCCTCGCGGAGCGAGGATTGAGATCCGGATCGGGCGTTCAAACGTGGCACGTTTCTAGGATAGTCAGTGAAGTGGGCTGATGCGTGGATGCCCGCTGGGCGAATCGGTTCAAAAATGTGCGTTGAACTGTCAAGATGGTGCACTATAGGAAAACAACACGAGCCTTTGTGCGTTCATATTCCACTCAACGAGGAGAGCGAAGTGAGCCGACTACCCTTTGACGCTTCACGCTTAGGTCAAGCGGGAATCATGGGAATCCTCGTTCTTGCCCTGATGATCTTCTTCCAGTTCATCACGGGATCGCACATGCTGGCGTCTGCGAACTTGCAGAATATCGTCACCGGTAACGCTCATATCTTTGTCCTCGCTATCGGCATGGTCCTGGTGGTGACGATCGGTCAGCTGGATTTGTCAGTTGGCTCCGTCGCGGCGTTCTCATCAATGTCCATGGCGATCATCATTGCCAATCTTGGCTTGCCCTGGTGGGTTGGCCTTCTTCTTGGCATGCTGATCGGAACTTTTATTGGCTTGATTCAAGGCCTGTTTGTTGCGAAGGTCGGTTTGCCTGCTTTTATTGTCACCGTTGGTGGAATGATCATTCTGCGCGGTGGAGTCCAGTGGGAATCTCAGGCATTGTCGGTGCCACTTCCTCACAGATTTCAAACGCTAGGTTCGGGTTATCTGCCTTCTTGGGGGAGCATATTCGGCATCGATACGGCAACGGTGATCGTGGGTGTCATTACTGCCGTGGTAGCGGTTACCTCGATTGTTCGTACCTATTTTCGCCGGCGCGCTCGGCTAGGACTGCGGGGAGTTGATTATCGACCCTGGGTGAAGTCCGCGATTGTCGTCGTGCTGGTGGGGGTCTTCACCTGGCTGTTTGGTACGGGACGTGAAGGAACATCTTTCCCCGTTCCGGGTGTGGTGGTTCTTGTTCTGATTTTCATCTACCACTTCATGTTGACGAGGACCCAATTTGGTCGCCATCTTCAAGCTGTCGGCGGAAACATTCAGGCGGCATCCCTTTCCGGTGTGCGTGTGACGAAGATTCAATGCCTTGTCATGGTGAATATGGGGATGCTGTCGGCGCTCGCGGGCATGATGTTCGCAGGCCGGGCGACGGCTGTGGGGCCTCAAGATGGTCTCTTATGGGAGCTTGAAGCTATCGCTGCCGTGTTCATCGGCGGAGCGGCAGTTGCCGGTGGTCGCGGGTCGGTTTTCGGTGCTGTCCTTGGTGCCACGCTGATGGCGGTTCTTTCGAACGGGCTGTTGCTTGTTGGACTCGGCTCTGATCGTGCTCAGGTAGTGAAGGGCATCGTTCTTCTTGCTGCTGTGACCCTTGATGTCTACGGGAAGAAACAGTCTCCGCTCCACGAGCTTTCGCGAACGCAATTCAGCTTCTAGAGCCTGTTCGTTTATGCCTCTGTCACCTTCTCGCCTGCTATCTCTGCCAAGAGCAACGATGAACGGGCACGTGTCGGTGTCATCGATTCGTTGGTGTGCCCGGCCTCGTGAATCGAGAGTTGTGCGTGCGGAACAGTGGGAACTCCTTAGCGCCCAACTAAAACGGGACGATCGCGAAGGTAGGAAATCACGCTGGCGTTACGTAGCTAATTGTTGACAATTGTCCACCTGGTGATGCGCACTATCCGTTCTGTCGGCACGTACGTACTATGGGAACAACGATTGATCTACGGCCAGCGCCGATCGAAAAGAGAGAGCACCATGCGAACTTCTCCGTCATACACCGCCTCATACCGCGTTGAAATCGACGAAGCGAAACTATCTATTGGATCGCTTGTCGAAGCGGTATCAAAAACCGGTGCTCAGGTGAGAGGCCTCGACGTCGCCGATTCCAACCGAGGCCGAATGGTTCTCGACCTCACCTGCGACCTGCGCGATTCGGAGCACCGTCGCGAGGTTCGCAATCTGCTGAAGGGGCTGGTAGGTGTCACACTGTCGTCTACTGCAGACCAGACTTTCCTTGCTCACGTCGGTGGCAAGATCGAAATCAACTCGAAGGTTCCGCTCCGTAATCGCGACGACCTGTCTCGTGCGTACACGCCCGGCGTGGCCCGCGTCTGCACCGCAATCCATGACGTTCCTCAGAAGGCTCACCTTCTGACGATCAAGGCGAATACGGTTGCTGTCGTTTCTGATGGCACTGCGGTCCTCGGCTTAGGAGATATTGGCCCGGAAGCGGCTCTTCCTGTCATGGAAGGTAAGGCGGCTCTGTTTAAGGAATTCGGCGGTGTGGACGCATGGCCGGTCGTTCTTGACACGAAGGACACTGAAGAAATCATTTCGATTGTTAAGGCGATTGCCCCCGCATACGGTGGTATCAACCTTGAAGACATCTCCGCGCCTCGTTGCTTTGAAATCGAAGAACGCCTGCGTGCAGAACTCGATATCCCGGTCTTCCACGATGACCAGCATGGCACCGCTATCGTCGTGCTTTCCGCACTGATCAACGCGCTGAAGATTGTCAATAAGAAGATTGAAGACGTTCGCATCGTGGTGTCCGGCGTGGGTGCTGCAGGCAATGCGATTATTCGTCTACTTCTGGCGCAGGGGGCTAAAGACATCGTCGGTTACGGTCGCACGGGTGCACTTGCCGCCGACGATACTGAGGGCATGCACCCCTCGCGCAAGGCTCTTGCCGAGGCAACGAATCCGCGCCTCGTTCACGGAAATCTGAAGGAAGGTCTGAAGGATGCCGATGTCTTCATCGGTGTCTCGCACGGCGACATTTTGGATCCCGGCGATATTGCCACGATGGCTGACGGGGCAATCGTGTTCGCCCTAGCCAACCCGACGCCCGAAGTTGACCCGATTGGTGCGGGGGAGTACGCGGCGGTTGTTGCGACGGGCCGCTCCGATTACCCGAACCAGATCAACAACGTGCTGGCATTCCCAGGTTTATTCCGAGGCCTGCTGGATGCAAAGGTCAAGGAAATTACCACCGAGGTTTTGCGCGTCGCAGCAGTTGCTATCGCTGACGTCATCGAGGAAGAAGAGCTGTCATCCAGCTACATCATCCCCGGCGTTTTCGATGGACGTGTTGCTCCAGCGGTTTCGCGCGCGGTCCGCACCGCGGTTCGTGATCTGCCGACGCTGAATATTCCCGTCCAAGAGGACATAGATGCTTGAGGGCCTGCACCCTGTCGGCTGAACGTGCCTACAGCAAGGCGCTGCAACGTGGGTGTGCGTGTCACGTAGTGCGCGGCGCGTTCGCTGAATAATTGACGAGGTCCGGGTGGGCGCAGACATAAAGGCTGCGCCCACCCGGATTGTTTTCGTCTATAAACCTGCTCTGACGTGCGCAGATTACCGGATAATCTGGCGAGACCTGCGTCGCTTTTTGTCCGAATTCTTGTGTGTTGCGAAACAAACGCAGGTCACATTTTAGTGTTTTGATGCTGGTGCTGGCCTGTATTCGTTGAAATTTAGGGATTTTTTGCGGTGTGGTGTCGCTCGGATTGAAGCTTGCGCTGATTTGACGGTGTGGTGGGGGGTGGGTATTGTTTCTGTTGTTGCGCCGAGTGGTTGCAAGCT